>JAUVDV010000055.1 GCA_030595125.1 Deltaproteobacteria bacterium | reverse complement strand
GTGTGGAGCCGGAGTTTCGAGGGCGGCTCGCTCCGGTTTCCCGGCGGAATTGCACTGGATTCCGGCGGAGATGTTCTGGTCTGCGGATCGTTCTCGGACTGGATCGATCTCGGTAACGGCCCGCTCACAAGCGCCGGGGGCCACGATGTATTCGTTGCCAAAATTAGGCATTAGCCCACATTGACAGAGCCGACTCTCGGTGTTAGGCATGTCTTCAAGGAGAAGGCATGGCAAAGAAAGATGGAAATCAGGAAATCAAGCTGACCGCGTCCCTCGAGGACTACCTGGAGACGATTCTTCAGCTCACGAGGGCCAAACCCGTGGCGCGAATCAAGGATATTGCCAGGGCGAGAGATGTGAAAGCGGGGTCAGTGTCCGCGGCCATGAAGCGCCTCGAGAGTCTCGGTCTCATCAGATACGAGAGAAACGAGTACATCGAACTCACCGTCGAGGGCGCGCGCCGGGCACAAAAAGTCCTCTCCCGGCACCTGGTCTTGACCAGCTTCTTCGAGGATATCCTCGACATGCCGGCGGATGAGGCGGGGGCAGAAGCCTGCGCCATGGAGCATCACCTTTCGGATGCGGCCATGGACAAGTTCGTCAGGTTCTTCGAGTTCCTTCGCACGTGTCCGGGCGCTCCCTCCAATTTCCTGGAGTTGTTTCACGGGTGCCGCAGGCTCGACGGCGAGGCTGAGTGTGGATTTCACTGTAAGGATCCTGCTTGTCTCGACGGAATATGGCAAAGAAACACGACTAATATCAATGCGCTCGAGCACGGTCAGGAGGGCACGATAATGCATGTGGGAACCGCGCCGGCCATACGACAGCGGTTGCTCGACATGGGGATCCTACCGGGGGTGAAAGTAAAAATGGAGCGAAGGGCCCCCGGTGGCGATCCTGTGTGGATCCGCATCGAGGGCTACCAGCTTTCCCTCAGGCGAGAAGAGGCCGAGGGAGTTGCCGTGGAATTGTAGCGGATGTCGGTGTTGAAAAAGAAACCCCGGAATTCCGAGGTGATCAGGATCGCGATAGCCGGCCAGCCGAATGCGGGAAAAACATCCCTGTTCAACGCGCTCACCGGTTCCAGCAGAAATGTTGGCAACTACCCCGGGGTGACAGTGGAGCGCCGTTCCGGGAAGTATCATTTCGAAGACAAGCAGTACGATGTGGTGGATCTACCAGGCACTTACAGCCTCAGCTCATTTTCGCCGGAGGAGAGAGTAGCCCAGAAGGAGCTGCTGGATAATACGGCTGACGTTGTGGTTGTTGTCGTCGACTCCACCGCCCTGACCAGGAGTCTTGTCTTGCTGGCGCAGGTCATCCATCTGGGCGCGAACACCGTCCTGGCCCTCAACATGTCCGACGAGGCTCACGCCGCAGGTCAGTTTCTGGATCTGGATCTGATGGAAGAACTTCTGGGTTGTCCGGTGGTGGAAACCGAGGCGCACAAACGGGTTGGAGCGCAAAAACTGAAATCCGTCATCGCGAGAGCCGTGGAACAGCCCGGCGAGCCCAGACCTCCGGTTCTCGGAGAACGCCTGTCGGGGGCGCTCATATCCATCGAGTCGATGCTTGCGGGTACATCGGTGAAGCGCGAGCAAAGGAGCTGGGTCGCCTGCAAGCTTTTGCTTTGGGACAGAGAGTTCACTCCCATGGTCGAGGCGCAAGGGGAGGGGGGCATCGAGGCGGTTGCGCAGGCCGCCGTTTTGAGGAAGCAGATCGAGGAACAAACCGGAGAGGACATCTCAGTGTTCGTCGCCGAGAGATATCACGGCTTTGCGCACGGGCTCGTCACCGAGACGCTTCGACAGCGGCCGCGCGACGATGCAAGGGTTCTGTCCGATGCGGTGGATCGGGTGCTGGTGCATCGAGTGCTCGGGCTGCCGTTCTTCCTGGCGGTCATGTACGCCATCTTCTGGGTCACCTTCACAGTGGGAGAATATCCCATGGGGTGGATCGAGAATGGTTTCGCCTTGCTGGCCGACCTGGTTTCCCAGAACTGGCCCGATAGCACGGCTCCCGCGCTTCGTTCGCTGGTCCTGGACGGCGTGATCGCCGGCGTGGGCGGCGTTGTGGTCTTCTTGCCCAATATTGTTCTGCTGTTCTTCGGGCTCGCGTTGCTGGAGGACACGGGCTACATGGCGAGAGCCGCGTTTCTCATGGACAGGTTGATGCACCGGTTCGGGCTCCACGGAAAGAGCTTTTTGCCCATGCTCACCGGCTTCGGATGCACAGTGCCCGGCATCATGGCCACCCGAACCCTCGAGAACGAAAGAGATCGGTTGGTCACCATGCTGGTCCTGCCGCTCATGTCTTGCGGCGCGCGGCTGCCCATCTGGATGTTGCTGGTCCCGGCTTTCTTCGCGCCGTCCATGCGCGCGCCCATGCTGGGCGCCATCTACCTGTTTGGAGTGATCCTCGCCCTGAGCCTGGCGCTCCTGTTGCGCAAGACTGTGCTATCGGGCGAGGAAGCTCCGTTCGTGATGGAGTTGCCGCCGTACCGCGTTCCCACGTTGCGTGCCATGACGATCAAGATGATGGAGCGCTCCTGGCTCTACCTCCGCAAGGCGGGAACAGTCATCCTTGGGGTTTCAATTCTGATGTGGTTCGTGACGAGTTATCCCAAAGCGGACGCTCGGGACATCGATCAGCAGATCACGGCAGGTCAGGCCACGTCTCAGGAGGACAACGACAGCATCGACGCAGTACGAAATCTGAAAGAATCCTTCGCCGGTCGCCTCGGTGTCGCCATCGAACCGGTCTTCAAGCCTCTGGGTTTCGACTGGAAGCTGGTCACGGGGATGATCGGCTCCTTCGCCGCCAAGGAGGTCTTCGTGGCCCAGATGGGGATCGTTCATTCCCTGGGTGAATCGGGAGGGAGATCGGAGAGCCTGCGGGAGGATCTCTCGCGGAACTATTCGCCCCTGGCGGGGGTTTCGCTGATTCTATTCCTTCTCATTGCAACCCCGTGCATGGCCACCGTGGCCGTCACGCGTCGGGAATCGGGCAAGTGGAAGTGGGCGGCGCTCCAGTTCTTCGGACTGACCGCGCTGGCCTATCTCATATCACTGGTTGTCTATCAGGGCGGCCTCTTGTTGGGGTTTGGATGACCTGGGATTTTGCCATAGTTCTCTTCATTGTGATCGCGGTGTCGGCCGTGTTGATCCTGCGGTCGAGGCTCAGGGCCAGGGCGAAGGCGAAGGCGAAGGCAAGAGAGAAAAAACAAACCGAAAATCAAGTTCATGATCAATGTATGGGTGCTTGCGAAGGGTGTGTTTTTGCAGACAAGAAATTTCAGATGAGGATTTCAGATGAGAAAAGTGCTGGACAATAGAATCGGAGCTTTCGGGTTAGCCATTATCATTTCGGTTTTCGCCGTTCACGTGGAGGCGGCTGATGCCGCACCTGAAGACCCCTACGATGAAGACGCCGGGGCTCCCGATGCAAATGAGGAAGAAGAAGTCATCGACGAGGAAGAAGAGGCCACCGACGGGCAGGGGGAGGTGTTGTTCGAGGGGATCGTGCTGGATCCCACGGGAGTGCCGATCGAGAATGCGTGGGTAAGTATTCCGGCGCTCGGGTTCGAGGTCGATACTTCGCCGGATGGAACATTTGAGATCTCGGCGACGCCGGGAACCTACGACGTGATCGTGGAGGTCGACGGCCTGGAACCCCTGGAGGAATACGTCGATCTCGATGAATCCTCGGCGGTAAGCGGCTTCGAGTTGCTCATGGAGTTCCCCATCGGGGACGTGGTGGTCACCGGCACGAAGACGGAGAAGCTCGCGGAGAAGGCGCCCGTCAAGACCCAGGTGGTGGGCCGCGAGGAGATCGAGCGAAAGAAGGCGACCACTCTGGCCGAAGTCCTTGACAGTACATCCGGTATTCGCGTGGAGAACAACTGCCAGAACTGCGGGTTCACCCAGGTGCGGCTGAACGGCCTGGATGGTCGCTACACACAGATCCTCATCGACGGGACCCCCGTGTTTTCGAGCCTGGCCGGCGTCTACGGACTGGAACAGATTCCCGAAGAAATGATCGATCGCGTGGAAATAGTAAAAGGCGGGGGGTCTGCTCTGTACGGAGGAAGCGCGGTCGGCGGCGTGATAAACATTATCACTGCGCGGCCGAGACGTAACTTCGCCAGCGCCACCATCAGGGGAGGCGCCGTGGGCATGGAAGAGCCCGAGTTCAGGCTCGGCGCGAACGCCGGTGTGGTCAACGAAGAACGCAATCTGGCGCTGCACGTATTTGGCGGCGCGTACACCAGAGAGCCGTGGGATGCGAACGACGACGGCTTCTCCGAGATAGGCAAGGTCCGGCAGGTGATGGCCGGGGCCGAGACATACTTCGATGTTATGGACGATGGTGAGCTGCAGCTGAAGTTCCACGTGTTGCAGGAGAAACGCCGAGGTGGAGACTCGTTCGGCAAGCCGGAGCACGACGCTGCAATCGCCGAGTCTACCAGCACCAGTCGCTACGGCGGCGGGATACGCTTCAAGAAGCTCATGGGACCGCATTTTAACTATGACCTCGGTTACGGGTTCGCCTACACGGAACGCGATTCGTACTACGGTGGAGGCGGCGACGTGCTTCTCTCCGATCCGCCAACGGCCGAGCAATGGGAGGCCAAACAGGCCGCGCTAGGCGCGTACGGACGCACCGTGAACCCGGTGCACACCGGCGACGCTACATTGAACTTCGCCTACAGCGCCCTGGGAGAGCAGATCATCACAGTCGGCGGCCAGTACCTCTCCGATGGCCTGGATGACGAGTTCCCGGGATACGGGCGTCGCGTGGACAAACGTTACTGGGATCTCGCCGGTATTCTTCAGCACGACTGGATGTACACCGACTGGGTCGAGTCGGTTATAGGAGTTCGATTCGACAAGCACAGCGAGCTGGGGGATCCGGTAGTCAACCCTCGCGCGGCGCTGATGTTCACGCCGGCCGACTGGCTCAGGCTGCGAACGGCTTTCTCCACTGGATTCCGCGCGCCGCAGGTGTTCGACGAGGATCTTCATATCACCATCGTGGGTGGAGAAGGACAGATCATTTACAACGACACCAACCTCGGGCCGGAACGGTCCTACAGCCTCGCGCAGCAAATAGAGCTGGATTTTGATCTGAAGAACGACTGGGCGCTCAAGACCAGCTTGAACGGGTTCTGGACCAAAATAACCGATGCGTTTGTGATCGACGAAGAAGACGACCCGGCGACGATCGGAGAGATCGAGATGTTCCGGCGCAACAGCGGAGACACCGTTGTCCTCGGCGCGGAGTTGGAGGTCAAAGTGGCTTACGATGAAAAGTGGGGGCTCGGCGCGGGCTGGACGTGGGAGCGGGCACAGAACTCGCAGACGGATCCGGACTTCGATTCCAAAACAATCTTCAAGACTCCGGAGATGTACGGTTTCGTCGAGACATGGTTCAACCCCGCGGGCGGGTTTGAGATTTCCACTGTGCTGGATATCACCGGTCCCATGAAGGTACCGCACTACGCAGGCTACATCGCCGAGGATACGTTGGAGGAGTCTCCCTGGTTCGCTGACTGGAGCGCCAACGCCTCGTATCGCTTCGATCTGGACAACGAGCGATACTTCACGCCGTTCGTGGGGATCCGCAATATTCTCGACTCCCGGCAGGACGACTACGACGTGGGTCCCGATCGAGACGCGGGTTACGTCTATGGTCCACGCCTGCCGCGCACGTTCTTCGCCGGAATCAAGGGCGGAATTTAACCCCATCCCGGCCTTCCCCTGAGATAGGGGAAGGGGAGGGTGATGGAGGCCAACTTAAAGGAGGAGAAGATTCTATGTTGGAGTTGTTTGAAAAGGGTGGCGTCATCATGTACCCGATCCTGGCTTCGTCGATAGTCGCCCTGGCGGTCATCGTCGAACGCATGATCGTGCTCCTGCGCACGAAGATCCCGACCGAGGAAGAGGTGCGAGCCATTTGCCTCAAGGCCCGCGATGGCCGGCGAGAGGATGTGGAAGAGATGATCGTGGCGGGCCCTACTCCTATACACCGGGTCATCGGCGCGATCTGGCGTACCGAGGGAGATGAGCACGCGCGGGAGAAGTCCGCAGGCATCGCGGGCGACCATGTGCTTCGGGAACTCAACAAGAGGCTTCAGTGGCTCGCAATCCTGGGTTCCCTGGTCCCGCTCATGGGGTTGCTCGGGACGGTGCTCGGAATGATCCGCGTCTTCACACGTGTAGCCGAGGTCGGGGATGTGAGCGATATCAGTCTGCTGGCCGGCGGAATTTGGGAGGCGCTTCTCACGACTGCGGCGGGAATGTCCGTCGCCATTCCTATCCTGCTTGTCTACTACTGGCTCAGTGGAAAGGTGGACCGGGTCGCGTTTGAGATGGCGCACCACGGTGAAGAGTTCATCGCCGCGATGCGAGTCAGGAAAGAAGATCCATGATCCGTTTTTCACAGCAAAAATCAAAGAACATCGGTGACGTCAATCTCACTCCGATGATTGATATCATTTTCAACCTGCTCATCTTCTTCCTCATCGTTGCGGTGATCTCCCAGAAGGGCCTCGACTTGACTCTTCCCAGGACCTCCACCGCCGAGAAGCGTCCCGACAAGAGTCTGGAGATAACGGTGACCGGAGACAAGAGGATCCTCTTCGACGGCGAGGAAGTGGCCAAAGCGGACGTGGAAGACCTGTTGCGAGCCGAGAAGTCCAAGTCGCAGGACGAGAGGGCGGACACCATCCTGCTGAAAGCCGATGTGGATGCTCCGTTCGGGATGTTCGTCGTGGTCATGGACTCCGCCCGCAAGGTCGGGTTGAAAAACCTGGTCATCGCCACGAAGCTCAAAACCGAAGAAAAGGGAGACGGTACTTGAGGAGTGAGTGGATATTCCGCACGGCGCTCGTTCTTTCGGTCGCTGCGCACGGGGTTCTGTTGGCGTCCAAGGCGGGCGACGACGGCGAGGTGTCCGAACGCATCGTCAAGATTCCGATACTGCTGGAGGCGCTGCCGCCGCCACCACCACCACCACCGCCGCCACCAGAACCCGAAGAGCCGCGCAAGAAAAAACCCCGACCGGAAAAGCTCGCCAGGCGAATCAAGGAGGTAGTCGAGGGGGATGGTTTGAGATCCGGTGAGCTGGTCGACGCGGAAGTAGGCGAGTACGAGGAGGAAGTAGTGCCCGAACCGTCGCCTCCGCCTCCGCCGCCCCCACCCAAACCGAAGCCGAAACCGAAACCGGAAGTGGACAAGGTGAAGCTGGCCAGGGAATTCCTCGCAAAACTGCGTGTCGAGCTGATGAGCAGGAAGAAGTATCCGCTTGCCGCTCAGCGGATGGGAGTGATCGGCGCCGTGGCCGTATCGTTCGCTGTAATGCCGGATTCCACGTTTACCGGCGTCAAGGTCAAACGCTCATCCGGGCACGACATTCTGGACGTCGCCGCCCTCGACACAGTCCGCAGGCTCAGTGGCAGGTTAAAAAGGCCGGCCGCATTGGGCGACAACTCGTTGAAGACCTCGGTCGTTCTTCGATATGAATTGGAAGGACGTGGATGCGGACCAGGACCCGGACGCGGATACGGACGCGGACGCGGTCACGGACGCGGACGCGGGCACGGACCAGGACGCGGAGGCGGAGGCGGGCATAGACCCGGACGCGGGCAAGGACGTGGACGCTGACGCGTGCGATGTGTTGCGGGAATTTGTGATAGTATTTCAATAAGTGACACAAAACCCTTCCAGAGTACCGATGTTCGGGTTGGTCCTTCTTCTCGCTCTTGCGGGTTGTAACCTGACGGTCGGGAAGCTCCAGCTGAGTGCGACCGACACGGCCGGGGACTCGGGCACCGATGAGCAGGATACCGGAACGGGCATTGTGTGGCCGGACGCGGGCGCAAGTGGGAGCAACAGTTTCTTCGTTTACGCCGATACCAGGTCCAACGTGGATATCCTCGAGGCCAACCTCCGCAGCATGTACGCGGTGGATCCCGGCGCACGGGCATGTTTCAACGTGGGTGATATCACGGCGGCGGGCAAGGTGGCCGAATGGGACGCGCATCACCTGGCCCTGTCAACCGCCGCGCCGGACGATTCGGTCCCCTTTAATGTAGGTGGTATCGTGCGACAGAGCCGCTTTCGTACCGACGTGAACGAGTGGGGCGACTACATCCGGTATTTCGGGGTGCTGGGAAATCACGACGTGTCCGACGGGGACTGGTACGAGAACTGGAACAACTACCTGCCGGGCCAGAGCGGGCTGGGGCGCAATTCCCAGAGCGACGGTATCTACTACGCACAGGTGCTGGGAAGCGCGTTGTTCGTGGTTCTGGACAGCATGCACATGAGCGACGAGCAGAACCAGTGGCTTCGAGATATTCTGGCCTCCGCAGATAGCCACGGGATAGTGTGGAAGTTGGTCTTCTTTCACCATCCGGTTTACCCATGCAACATGAAGTTTCCGTTCCACGCCGGGCTTGCGTGGGTGGAGATCTTCGAGGAGTACGGCGTCGACATCGCATTTTGCGGGCACTCACACACCTACGAGAGAACCTGCCCCATGGTCGGCGGCGTCTGTGCCGCCGGTGGTGTCACATATGTAAATACCAGCGGGGGCGCGGCCACAACTCGGGCGGTGATCGCCGACAAGCAGGGAACGGTCACGCTCGGGGACAGGACCGACGAGTACGATTGCGCTCAAATTCTCGAGGGCTACAAGGGTTACTGGCATCATTTCTGCCATTTCTCGTACGATGATTGCGCGCTTTCGATGAGTTGCTACGCACACGACTCGGCGTTCGCCGTGAAGAAACCGATCCCCTTTGATACAACGCTGTTCGAGCAGGGTGGTTCTTCAAGATCGCATCTTCGGTCAAACGCGCGAAAGTAGATTTCCAATAGCATCGAAGTAGGACCGGCCCGCGCGGGGTTGTATATCGTTGTGGCCGGCGCCCGGGACGCGCAACAGAACCTTTTGCGGATCCGCGCAGGCGTCGTGCAGCAGTTGTGCGTCTCCCACGGGGATGATCTCGTCTTGCTGCGCGTGGATGATGAGGGTCGGGAAAGCTACCGAGCCCATCTTTTCCAGGTTGCACGGACCCTGTTCCTCGGTGATGCCAAGCTGCTCGGTGGGTATGCCGATCAGCTTCAGGAGGGGCACGGTCAACGCGAAACCGCTTTCCAGCACCAGCGCCGACACATGGTCCGCCCGGCTGGAGGCCAGCTCGATGGCGGGAGCGGATCCAAGGGAACGCCCCATCACGACGATCGGTCCGTTTCGATCCTCGCGATGAAGTATCGTCCGCGCCTCGTCGAGGGTGCGGTGAGCGTCTTGCAGGAAAGTGTTTGCCGAGGGAGTGCCCGTGGCGGGGCCGTAGCCTCGGTACTCGGCAACCATGAAGGTGGCCGGGAGGCTGCGGAAAAGATCTGCGGCGAAGTCGTAGTCTCGTCCGGTCTCGCCGTTTCCGTGAAAGAAGAGAATATTTGGGGCGACCTTGTCCCCGGGGAAGATCCGGAGCCTGGACAGAACCCCATCTTCCACCTCGAACATGTGATCCCGCGCGCCATCCGCCTCGGGGCCGTACGGCATGTCCGGTCGGGGGAAGAAGATCTCGGAGGCGATTTCGTTGATGGGTGGATTCTTCATTTTACAACCTTGACCTGCCTGGCGCATCGAGTAAAGACCATTCAAGCTATAGACTATAGGGTTTGAATTTCGATAAGGAAATCATGGATACGCGAAATGATCTGAAAACCAGAATCGAGGTTCTGAAAAAAGATCGCGAGGCGGTAATTCTGGCGCACAACTACCAGATTCCCGAGGTGCAGGATCTGGCCGATTTCTGTGGTGATTCGCTCGAACTGGCGCGAAAGGCGAAGGAGAGCGACGCCGAGGTGATCGTTTTTTGCGGGGTTCATTTCATGGCGGAGACAGCGGCCATTCTGTCGCCGGACAAGACCGTTCTATTGCCGGACGAGGATGCCGGATGCCCGATGGCGGATATGGCCACTGCAGTCGATCTGGCGAGGATGAAGGAAGAACACCCGGGCGCCGCCGTGGTTTGCTACGTAAACAGCACGGCCGAGGTGAAGGCCCGCAGCGATGTGTGTTGTACGTCCTCGAACGCAGTCGAGGTGGTTTCCCGATTTGACGAGAGCAGGGAGGTTATCTTTGTTCCCGACCGGTACCTGGGCGCTCACGTGGAGCGCGAGACCGGCAGGAAACTGACCCTGTGGCCCGGCTACTGTCCCACTCATGCGCGGTTGTCGTCGGAGCATGTTGCGGACGCCCGCAACAGATATCCCGGAGCGCCCGTCATTGTGCATCCGGAGTCACGGACCGATGTCTGCCTGGCTGCGGACGAAGTGCTCAGCACCGGAGGGATGGTGAAGTTCGCTCGCGAGGCGGGGGCGAAGCGCATCGTCGTCGGCACGGAGACGGGTTTGCTTCATCGCCTGAAAAAGGAGAACCCGGGCGTGGAGTTCATTCCGTTGAGCGACGGCGCGGTGTGCCCCAACATGAAGCTGATAACCCCGGAGAAGATCATGTGGGCCCTTGAGGATATGGAACCGAGGATATCGGTGGACCCGGAAATTGCGCGCAAGGCGTTGGTCGCGGTTGAGAGGATGCTGCAAAGCCCGGCCCCGGGTGCGTCCTGATCAGTGTCCGGTATCGGACGGTAATACAGTGATTTGCATGCCGCCGCTTAGCTCACCGCCGCACAGGACCCGGCAGAAAACCCCCTCCGAGGGCATGACGCATTCACCGGCTGCGTAATAGATGGCGCAGTGTGAATGACATTTCTTTCCTATCTGGGTCACCTCCAGCAGAACGTCGCCCAGAGCAAGTCTGGTTCCGACCGGCAAGGACGGTAGATCGATTCCTCTGGTCAAAAGGTTCTCCCCGAAATCTCCGGGGCCGACATTTGCGCCCCGGTCCCTCATCTTCTGAGCGCTCTCGTTCGCGAGAAGGCTGACTTGACGATGCCAGTCTCCGGCGTGGGCATCACCCATGATGCCGTGGTTTTCTTTGACATTCGCTCGTTCCACGGGCGTCTTTTGAATGCCGGTTTTCGTGGCAATGCATATGTTCAAGACAGTGGGGATCATCGGTTGGTTTTCCTTGCCGTTCGGCTTTTTTTACCAGGGCTATCTTGACACACTTTCATTTAAAGTCCACAGATATGATAGACAATAGATTGGTGAGCAACACATGAATGAAGCGGTACAAAGTGAGGAAATGATTCTGTTCGAGGGTGAGACCGCGACGGCCGGCAGCGGCACTGTCGTCGCCGAGAAGACCCTGGCTATCTCAGTCAACGGCAAACAACTTGTGCAGGCCCAATGCATGCCTTGTGAGTGCGAGGCGTTGTCGGTGGGTTTTCTCGTCGCCGAAGGAATTCTCCGCGACCGTAGTGAGCTGATGGGTGTTTCTGTTGATCACAAAACGATGGAAGCGGATGTAACTGTCGACATACCGGCGGAACGTCTGGATCAACTGGAAGGCAAGATGAAGATCACTTCCGGTTGCGGCAGGGGCGTGACAATCGACAACATCGAAGAGGTCATGGATTGCGGGAAGCCTTTCAATCTGGCCAAGATGATAAGCGGCGCAGAAGTGATGCGTCTGGGTTACGAGTTCAACCACCACCCCGGTCTCTACCGGGAGACCCGTTGTGTTCACTCGGCGATGCTCAGCGATGGCAAGGAGTTCATTTACTTTGCGGAGGATATCGGGCGGCACAACGCGGTCGACAAGGTGATTGGGCGGGCGTTTCTCGACGATCTGAACATTTGCGAGCTGGTGCTCTTCTGTACCGGAAGATTCTCCTTCGAGATGGTGGCCAAGGCGGCGCGCGTGAGGATTCCCATCATCATCTCTCCGGCGGCCGCAACTCGGGAAGCGATTCTTCTCGCGAGGCGCTTCCACATGGCGCTGTGCGGGAGAGTGAGGAAGGGGAGCATGCGGGTTTACTCCTGCTATTGGCGGATAACCGAGGGGGCTCAAGAGATGGCAGACGATGGATAGCTTTCTGATTTGCACGTGTTGTGGGGTTTCGTGGGATGAGAGGGACGACATCCTGGACGATCCACAGCTGGATCTGGTGGGATTTCAGGTGGACTTCACCGGTTCGAGCAACGGTTTTTTTCTGTTCAACCACATTGTTGAAGGGTGCGGATCCACAATCGTTGTGGGGGTGGACCTGTTCGCCGATCTGCGGAGCGATGCCCACTTCGACAAAAATCTGTATGGCACGGAGCTTTGTCCGGGGCGCTGCGGGCGCATCGAAGACCTGGTCCAATGCGACAAGCCGTGTCGCAACGCCTGGGTGAGGGAACTGGCGATCATCATCAGAGATCGGCTGAAGAGCTAACGCCCCGGCGGCGTGCGAGTCAGGAACTCCGGTCTTTGGCCTTCGCCGAGCGGAACGGATGGTGCGGCGGAGTCTTCATGACTTCGTTTTTTTCTGGAGGGCCTGAAACAGCGTTGCTAGCTTGTTCCATCCCATTACCTTTGCGTGGGTACGTGTCATTTCTTCCTCTCCCCCATATACCAGATAGAAGTTGATGTCGGGTTCCCCGGAGAGTTTCTTGAAATAGTTCAGGCCATCGAAAAAGCTGTTCGAAATCGTCTGTCCGGACTTTATCTCAATAGCCTTGAGTCCAAGTGGCATTTCCAGTAACAGATCCACCTCGTACCCTTTGCTGTCTCGCCAGAAAAACCCATTATTTTTCTTTCCCTGGTTGGCCTGGTTTTTCAAGTATTCACTGATGACGTACGACTCGAATATATTTCCACGCATGTAGTGAGAGTTGAGTTGATCCGCAGTCGTAATACCAAGCAATGAACAGAGCAAGCCGGTGTCGTAGAAGTACAATTTGGGTTGTTTTACAATTCTCTTTTTGAAGTTGGAGTGGTGGGGAGTGAGGCGAAATACGATGAAGCTTGTTTCCATTATGGAGAGCCAGGATTGGACTGTTTTATAGGAAACCCCCAGATCGTTTCCAACGCTTGACGCATTGAACAGCTGCCCCGTACGGCCGGCACAAAGGCGAAGAAAACGCTGGAAGAGCCCCAGGTTTTCAACATTGGTGATCGTTCGAACATCTCGTTCGACATACGTTTGAATGTAAGAGGGGAAGTAGTCTGTCGGAGCTACCGTTCTGTCGTAGATGACGGGATATCCGCCATTGAACAGGGCATCGTCGATGTTCTTGTTGAGATTGTTCGTGTTGGCAAGCTCCATTTGGCTGAATGGGAACAGGTGGAATATCGCAACACGTCCGGCCAGTGACTGGGTGATTTTTTCCAGAAGAAGAAAGTTCTGAGAGCCGGTAAGAATGAATTTTCCCATCTGGCCTGATTCGTCGAGTACCTGCTGCAGATATGAGAAAAGCATGGGTACCCGTTGCGCTTCATCTAGTACCACTCCGGTATCTGTAAATCGCGCAAGAAACCCGCGAGGATCCTCTTCTGCCGCTTCCCTGGTGTCAGGGTTCTCCAGGTTCGCGTAAGCGTAATCGGGGAAGAGGGTTTTTGCCAAAGTTGTCTTTCCCGATTGACGCGGGCCCGTCAGGGTGATTGCCGGGAACACCTTGCTCAACTCGACAATTTTGCCGGCTATGAGTCTTGGTATCATGTAGCAAACATAGGCGTGCAATATAGAAATGTCAACTCTGAACTGTTCAGCGGTGGCTCAAATTGTTGTTATTAAAGGGAATACAGTCATGTCTTTTCCTGGGAAGAGGGTGCCAGTCACTTTCTGTTTAGGGTGCCAGTCACTTTTTTGGGTCACTTTTTTTGGGTCACTTTTTTGGGGCTTCTTTTAAAAGAGTGTGTAGATGTACGGCGATCCGGTCTGGCCGACGACTATCAGCAGGGCAACTATTAGAAACACCACGATAATCGGCAAGATCCACCACGCCTTGTGATGCCGGGCAAACCCCAGAAACTCCATCAGAAGCGGCCCTATATATTTGAGTATTCTCATACGTCGCCCACTTCCGGCTGATCTTCCCTGTGCAGGAGAAAAGATCCCAGAACAAGATCGTCCATCTGAGTGCGCATGAAGCATTTATAGGCATCTTCCGGCGTGCACACAATGGGCTCGCCGCGAACATTGAACGAGGTATTGACGATCACACCGCAGCCCGTCAGTTTTTCAAAAGCCTCGATCAACTCGTAATAGCGAGGGTTGGTGTCCTTATCGACGGTCTGCACCCGCGCCGAGTAATCGACGTGCGTGACCGCCGGGATGTCAGAGCGAACCTGGTTACAACGATCGACAACAGACGCGCCGCTTTCCTGAACCGGCTGCTTGCGAAGCCGCTCCTTCACCGGCGCGACGAGGAGCATGTAAGGAGACGGCTCGTCCAGATCGAAATAGTCACCGACCCGCTCGACCATGCACGAGGGGGCGAACGGTCTGAACGACTCCCGATTTTTGATCTTGAGATTCATCCGGGACTGCAGCACGGGTGAGCGGGCGTCCCCGATGATCGAGCGATTACCCAGGGCCCTCGGCCCGAACTCCATTCTGCCCTGGAACAGCCCGATGACCTTGCCGTCGTCGATCCGCTTTGCGATGGTCCGTGCCCATTCCCCGCGTTCGAGCTTCCTCGCAGGGTATCCGCGTTCTTTCAGAAACGCCTCGATCTCTTCGTCCTCGAACTGCGGTCCGAGGCAGGCGCCTCGCATCTTGTCATGCACCCCGTCGGCCTCCCGTTCGTTCTTCATCAGGTGATGCCAGACGAGCAGCGCCGCCCCGAGCGCTCCACCGGCGTCCCCGGCTGCCGGCTGGATCCACACGCGGCGAAACGGTGACTCCGAGATAACCCTGCCGTTCGCGACGCAGTTCAGCGCCACACCGCCCGCGAGACAGAGGTTCTCCTCACCGGTCTCTTCGTGCGCGTGCCGGACCAGACGCAGGACGATCTCCTCGGTCACCGCCTGAATGGATCTCGCCAGATCCGCCTCGCGCGCGGTGATCTCCCCCTCCGGCTCTCTGCGCGGGCCGCCGAAGAGATCGGCGAAGCGTCTGTTGGTCATGGTCAACCCGCCGAGATATCCGAAGTAGTCGAGGTTCAACCGGATCGATCCGTCCTGCCGGATGTCGACGAGATGATCGCGGATAGTTCGTTCGTATTTCGGCTCGCCGTACGGGGCCAGTCCCATGAGCTTGTACTCACCCGAGTTGACCTTGAAGCCGGTGAAATACGTGAACGCGGAGTAGAGCAGGCCGAGCGAGTGGGGAAAGTGCTGCTCTTTGATAACCTGGAGCGCGGACTCATCACCTCTGGCCAGCGAGGTGCAGGCCCACTCGCCGACACCGTCGATGGTCAGGATCGCGGCGCGCTCGAAAGGCGAGGGGTAGAACGCGGAGGCGGCGTGAGCCTCGTGGTGTTCCGTGAAGTACACATTGCCCGGCATCCTGCGGCCGCACGCGGCAAGGGATTTCTCGATCTCCAGCGGAGTCCAGAGTTTTTGCTTCAGCCAGAGCGGGATTGCGCGAACGAACGATCCGAACCCCCGGGGCGCCACGGCGAAGTGGGTCTGTAAAACGCGGGAGAATTTCAATATCGGCTTGTCGTAGAACACCACGGCGTCGAGCCCGTCCGCGCTGACATCGCCCCGGGTCATGCAGTAGCGAATTGCCGCCGTCGGGAAAGAGTGGTCGTGCTTCTTGCGGGTGAATCGCTCCTCCTGGGCGGCCGCGATGATCTCTCCGTCGCGGATGAGGGCGGCGGCCGAGTCGTGATAGAAGGCGCTGATTCCCAGGATGTTCATCAGTACTGCCTCTTGTACCGGTCGGGATCGGAGGAACCCGAGCGGGGGATCCAGAGGCTCTCGTCCGGTCCGGAGTTTTTACGACGCAGCGGATCCTTCCGCTGAAGCGCGAGGATCAGACGTCCGGGAACGAAACAGAGCGCGAAGATAACGCCGAGCAGGATAAAGGTGATGCCGGATCCGACGGCTCTTCCGATGAATAACTGGATACGCTCGATGACACTGTAGGCGCGAGGGATGAAAAGACCGCACAACAGGGTGAGCCCGGCGATCGAGGCGATCGCGCAGGCAACAGGTCGCAGATCAAATCGGAAATACAAAATAGAAGCGATCGCGAGCGCTGCAACAGCCTGCAACGAAGCTCTTGCCTGTCGTGAAAACTGAGGTTTCGTTGTGCTCATGGCTCGATTCAACGCATGAAGAAGGAATCCTAACAGTGACGCTGTTTTTACCATTCTGATATTTGATCGTCAACGATGCGGGCTCATTGCGCGGGCGCCAAACGCTTGCTGCGAGGCCGGTAAGGGCCTAGATTGTCTACATGATTGCAGTGGTTACGGGAGGCGGGTCGACGGACGATGGACGACCCTCGAAGGGCAGGCGGTTCCTCTTTCGGATAGCGTCAGTCGTCTTCGCGCTGATCCTCGCCACCGTCGTCGCCGAGCTCGCGCTCCGGATCTTCACCAATGCGCTGCTCGGCGAAAAGCGCACCACCGTTTTCTACGATCGCTACAACACGACGCCCAGGGGGATGTATTTTTACGACCTGCAAACGGGCATGAACTTCATGTGGCCGTCCGCCGAGATGACCGCATATTCTCACGGTTACTTCTGGACTCATCGCACCGATGCCAGGGGGTTTCGCAACCCCCCGGAACGCCAGGGCACCGACATCCTGTTGCTCGGCGATTCGCTGATATATGGCCACGGGCTCGACGACGATGAGACCGTTACGAGCATTCTCCACAAGGACTACGGTTACTCCGCATACAACATGGCCCGTCAGGGTGACTGCCTGTACCAGCAGTACGTGTTGACGCGTCTTTTTCTCGACGAGTTCACCCCGCAAACGATCCTGCTCTTCGTGTTCAGCAACGACCTGGTCGATCTCGGCAAGATACGCGGCCCCGGCCAGGTCCACCTGGCGCCGGAGATCGACTTGCACAACTACGCGGCGATACGCGGGAAAATCAAGCAGAAGGGCGCGAACAAGCCGCGCATTCCGTTTTACCGGCGATTGATCATTCCGCGTCTGTTGGTCGCTTTGGGACGTTCCAAAAAGGCGGACACGAAAAAGAAGGCCTCGGCCGGGGAACAAGAGAAGAAAGTCCTGGGCCTGCGGCAAAAGGGTTTTCTTCCGCAGCCCGGGGAGCCGGTGACCCGCGAGCATGCACGTCGTTTGCTGTCCATCCCCAAGATGCGCCGTCGTATCACCGGGAACTGGCTTACGCTGGATGACAAGCCCCTCTCCGAAACCGAGCAATACTACCGGCGAATACTGCTCGATCTCAAACGTCGTTGCGACAAGCGGCAAACAAGACTCGTCGTGGTAAATCTCGCCCTCAACCAGGAGGGTTATTGGCGGAAAAACAGCGGCGAGTGGGGAGCGAGATTTGCAGAGAAGAGCAGCGTCGAGATCTCGAAGGAGGCGAGGGACTACGTCTCGGATTTCGTATTGGATGTCCGCGTGCGGTCGGTTGCGCAGGTCGGGGTGATGACCGCCAGGGTGGTTGCCGACGTTCAGGTTGAGTACCTGGATCTGTCACAAGAGTTTCATTCCATCGACAACTACCTCCCGAACGATGGACACCTCTCACTGGAGGGACATCGGAGGCTCGCCGAGCGCCTGAACCGGTTGCTGTCCTCCAATCCTTGAGCGCCGATACCGGGCAGTGTACGCTTGAGTTCTCGATGGAGGAGAAGAACATGAAAAGATTATTTTTATTGTTGCTGACTACAGTGCTGGTTGTCGGTGGATGTTCGGATGACGATGACAGCAGCGATGCCGGGGACGGCAGTGTCGACACAGATACGGATACCGACACGGACACCGATACCGACAGCGATCCGTGGACTTCGGCGTGCGGCATCACCGGGGCCAACGATGTGGGCGCCGACTTTTTTGTGGACATCTCCGATTCCAGCGGCATCCGGGTGGACAACTTCGATCCGAGTCCCCCGGTGACCATCCCGATAAACGATCACAGCCGACTCGGTTTCGCCGATCTGAACGGCGACGAGTACGACGACATCGTGTGCCACAGTCTTTTTCCCAATCCCCAGGCCGGGATTCCGTTCGAGCATCTGGTTTACATCAACAACGGGGACGGCACCTTCACCCATTTCAGCGATGACTCGGGGTTGAGGAACGTCCAGGCAGGGTTCTTCCTGTTTGGGGACGTGGATAACGACGGAGACCAGGATTGCTTCGCCGGGTTGGATATTGTCGATCTTGCGCCGGAACGTCACAAGCTCCTGCTCAATGACGGGGACGGCCACTTCACAGAGATGACAGACTCGGGGCTCGAGGGGACAGCGGGTCAGACAATGGCGGGAAACGCGTTGTTCGCGGATTTCGACGGAGACGCTAACCTGGACATCTACATCGGCAACGGCCAGACGTCGTACCTGGGGTCGGATCAGCTGTTCATGGGCAACGGGGACGGCACCTTCACAGCCGCGAGCCTGCCCGGCGCGGGATCACAACCCAGCAACGGCTCCGTCGCCTGCGATTACGACAACGACGGGGACCAGGATGTGTTCGTCTCGGTGTACGGGGTGAGCAACGGCGGCGCCCAGAACCTTTTATGGGAGAACGACGGGGCTGGCGCTTTCACAAACGTCGCAGTGGAGAGGGGATTCGCCAGTCTTCCCACCGGCAACTACTGGTTGGAATCCACCGGATTCGGCATCGACGAGGAGCCCGACGTTTCGCCGGGGGCGTACATCGGCTCCAACGGATTCGGTCTCCAGTGTTCCGACGTCAACAACGACGGTTACATGGACGTCTTCGTCACGGCTATCTCCCACCCGGTAGATTCCGATTACAGCCGCAAGTGGTCCGATCCCACGGCGTTGCTCTACAATCAGGGCTCGAGTATCGGATTCGTGAACCTCTTTCTGGAGGCGGGATTGCCGTTCAACGAAGGGGATGTGGACGGCGCGGTTGTGGACTTTGACAACGACGGGTGCCTGGATCTCTCCATGTCGAGGGACAAGAAATACGAGGCCAGCTATTCGAGCGACGAGCAGAAGGGCTGGTTCGGGTTGATGCACCAGCTGCCTGATGGGCTTTTCGAGAGCGTGGGCATGGTGAGCGGAATCAACGACGCCGCAGCCGATTACGACCAGATGAAGAGCGCCCAGAATCACGCATGGAGCGACATCGACCTTGATGGGGACATGGATCTGCTGATTGGCGGGAGGGGCGGCAGCGCCGGGCGGCCGAACTTCCTGTTTGAAAACGTGATCGGTGAGACCAGCGACTGGATAGGTTTTCGCCTGCGAGGGGACGGGTCCAACATCAATCGTGACGCTGTGGGCGCCCGGGTCACAGTGAATTGCGACGGTGTATTGATGATGCGGGAGGTCAAGACGAGTCGAGGCATGTACAACTCCATGGACATGCGCAAGCTCCATTTCGGTCTCGGTGGGTTCGACTGCGAGTTCAGCGTGAAGGTTGACTGGCCCGACGGAGCCACCCATACGTTTGATTACAGCGAAGTTTCTGTGGGCTCGTATAATGAGATTACTTACCCGGACTCTATATAGGCCGGAGAAAAGGGGGATACAGATGGGAAACCCAGTTTTGAGATTGTTCAGTATCGGGCTGCCGGTGTTCGCGCTTTTTGCCCTGTTGCTGGTCGCCTGTAGCAACGAGTCGCCTGTTCCGTTCGAGGAACCCGACGGAGGATCCGGAGACTCGGACTCGGACTCGGACGGCGACGGGGACAGTGACACTGACGGTGACGGAGACTCGGACGGCGATACTGACACCGATGCCGATACGGACACCGACACCGATACCGACACCGATACCGATTCGGACGTGGACTGCGGTGAAGGGGTGCTGCTCTGGGGGATGTGTTGGTTCCTGGGGGCGGCGGGCCAGGACTGCTACGAGGTGTGCATTGCGCACGGTGGCTACGCTGACGCGACATCACAGTACGTGGGGACCGAGTCTCAGGGTGGAAGCCTTGCCGAGTGTGAACAGATCTTCGTTGCGCTGGGCTACGCCGGCGAAGTCAGCGCGGGCTACAGGGACGACGAGCTGGGCCTGGGATGTCATCGCTGGAGCGACGGGGGATTGTGGTGGCTCGAGGAGTACCCGGACTTCGATCCGGACGATAGCCACGGTGGCGCCGAGATTGCTTGCGGTTGTCTCCCCTGAGTGGAGAACGTAATGAAAATAAAAAATACTTCGACCCAATTATTGATGTTGTTCGTTCTTGTCTGCGTCGTGGTCGGTTGTGCGGAAACGACGGTGATCACCGGCGATCAGGACACAGAAGGCGACTCCGACAGCGACTCGGATACCGACACGGACGGAGATACGGACAGTGACACGGATAGTGACACGGACAGCGACACGGATAGCGATACCGATACTGATACCGGTCCCTGCGTGGATCCGGAGTTCGGCGCGCCGTCTGTTACCTCGGTTGCCGGCTGGAACTACGCGCCCGGCACCACGGCCGGCACGTACATTCTCACGTTCAGCGAGGATGTCTTTGACGTCGATACCACCACGGTAACCTGGACCACCGTTACGGGTTCGGGAACCCTCGACTCCATTACCGCGGTCACCGCTGATGAGTATGAACTGGACTTTTCCGGCGCCGACGATGGTGACGAATACACTATCACCGTCAGCACGGGGGTCGTGGATACCTGTGACACACCCCTCGATATCGCTGTGGACATCACGTTGACCATCCAGCTCGGTCCGTACTTCGAGGAAACCTTTGACACCATGACCGGGATGTACCCCAACGGGCAGAACGGCTGGACCAGTACGCCCGTCTCCGGGTACTCTTGGCAGACAACCACCGGAACCACTTCTTCCTCCAGCACAGGTCCCACCGGCGATCACACGAGCGGCTCGGGAAGATACGTCTACACAGAAGCCTCCAGTGGAACGACGGGCGCGGTCGCTTACATGGAAACACCGGACATCAACCTGTCGGGCGCGATCTCGCCGGTCATCGGGTTCTGGTACCACATGTACGGCTCCACCATGGGTACGCTGGACGTGGAGGTCGACGACGGCGGCGGCTACGTGAATGTGTGGTCGATAACAGGGCAGCAACACCTCGCCAGCGCCGATCCCTGGACTGAGGCAAATATTGATATCAGCGCGTACGTTGGGAGCACGGTCTCCATCAGGTTCACCGGAACCAGGGGAACGAGTTTCTACTGCGACATGGCCATCGACGACGTCATGGTCCGGGAACCGCAGCCTCCCACCGCCGAGTTCACGGCCGATCTCACCGAGGTCGGGCTCTCGCAGATCGTATCTTTCATCGACCTGTCCACTCAGGCGCCCACCAGCTGGGCGTGGGCAATTACCGGCCCCGGAGCGGTGACCTTCGAGAACAGCACCACAGCCACGGATCAGAACCCCCAGGTGTCCATGGATACCGCCGGTCTGTACACCGTGGAGCTGCAGGTGACGAACTCCGTTGGGAGCGACACGGAAACGAAGACCGACTACATCGAAGTGCTCAATGTCATTTTTATCGAAGATTTCGAGACCTTCACCTCGGGGACCGTGGCCACCGGGGTCAACGGCTGGACAGCCTCGCCGTCGACCACTTCGACCTATTCCTGGCGCGTCGATACATTGACTACCCCCTCTTCATCCACTGGTCCCAGCGGCGATCACACCACCGGTTCAGGGAACTTTGTCTACACAGAAGCGTCGTCGGGAACTACGGGCGACATCGCCTATCTCGAAACGCCCTCCATCTCACTTGCCGGGATGGCGGAGCCGGGCCTGGCCTTCTGGTATCACATGTACGGATCCGACATAGACACTCTCGATGTGGAGATAGACGACGGCAGCGGATGGACGACCCTGTTGACACTGTCCGGCCAGCAGCATTCCTCGTCCGCCGATCCATGGTCGGAGGCTCAGGTGTCCCTCGTTTCATATGTGGGTAGCACCGTCAGTATTCGATTCGTCGGGACCAGAGGGGCCGGGTTGGTTGGAGATATGGCCATCGACGACGTATCCATCCACGAGCCGACGTCGCCGCCGGTGGCCGACTTTGTGGCGACCCCCACCGCGGCCAATGTGGGGCAGGTGGTTCAGTTGACCGATCTCTCGACCAATATTCCATCGAGCTGGCTGTGGACAATTACGGGGCCAGGCTCGGTCACCTACGAAGGTGGAACGACCAGTACTGACCAGAATCCACAGGTGTCATTCGGGAGCACCGGGCAATATTCCGTCTCGCTTGCGGCGACCAACTCAATCGGCTCGGACACGGAGGCGAAGACCGACTACATCTCGGTTGTCGTCATAGTACTGGAGGAGAATTTCGATTCATTTACCACAGGAACGCCCAATGGACAGAGCGGCTGGACCGCCACGCCCACTACCGGACACGCCTGGATGGTCGACGCGGCCGGCACTTCCTCCACCGGCACAGGTCCTGCCGGGGATCACACCACCGGCTCGGGCAACTACGTCTACACCGAAACGTCCTCCGGGAGCACGGGCTCCACTGCCGACCTGACATCACCGTCCATCAGCCTGGTTTCGGTGACCGCGCCCTCCCTGTCGTTCTGGTTTCACATGTACGGCGCGACCATGGGGCAATTGGATGTGCAGGTCGACTCGGGGTCCGGCTACACAACCGTGCACTCCATAGTCGGACAACAGCACACTTCCGATACAGATCCCTGGACGCAGCAGATAGTCGATCTCGCCGCCTATGCCGGCAGCACCGTGTACATCAGGTTCCACGGTGTCAGAGGAACCAGCTTCACGGGCGATATGGCCATCGACGACTTCGCGATAATTGGAATCTGAGTTCCGAACATCCAAATTGATAGAGTTGTGTGGTACTATCGGCGGAAAGCTGCAGGTTGAGGTACAGAAGAGGGCATATGGGACGCGCGCTTTCCATTTTGATCATTGCAGTGTTCGTCACGGCGGTCGGGCCGCTGGCCGCCGATCCCTGCCACGACCGATGCGCATCCTCTTACCAGAGCTGCGCGGCAGTCGAGGCTGTAGGCTGCGAACTGGGCTCCGATCTGGTTGGCGCGGCGGCGACAGATCTCGCTGAGCAGGCGATGCCGGGCTTCGGCGCCCTGTTCGGCGGGTTCGCCAAGCAGGTCAGCAAGGAGACCTGTCAGCAGCAGCTGATTCCGTGCGAGAAGATCCGCGAGACCTGCCTCGCCGAGTGCGCGAGCCTGGCACTTGCGCCGGGCACGGCCGCCACCCCGGCCGGTCCCCTGCCGCCTCCGGCGAAGTACGCCACCTTCCGCGTGTTCTCGGATCGTCCCAGGACCATTATCTACATCAACGGGCAGCGCATGGGCGCTACCCCCAGGGATACGCTGGATGCGTTCGTCACGCCCGAGCTGCGAGTGGGCAAGTACTGGGTGAGGATGGTCACCCTGGACGGGCGCTGGGAGTGGGAGGGAGCCAAGGACGTCGAGGAGGGCAACATCAACGCGGTCGAAGGCCGGATGGTCAACCTCGAGGACCGGGATTGGTACGCGGCCCAGGAGCTTGATAAACAGGGAGCGGCGGTGGCTGCGCTGGCTGCGTACGTCGCCTTCACCCAGAAGTTTGCCGACAGCTTCCGGATCCCGACTGCGAACGAGCGGATCAGCGCGCTTCGTCAGCAGATCGACGCTGCAGAGCGCGAGCTGTACGGCAAGATCGAGGCATCCTCTGATCCCCGCGCGCGTCTCACGCTGTGCGAGGCCTACCTGGCCGGCTTCCAGCAGGGATACCGGCACGATACGGTGGCCGGGATCGCCGATCAGGCCCGCGCCGAGATCGCCCAGATTGAGGCTGAGCAGGCGAGTTGGGGGCGGATCATCTCAGCCACCGGGCCGCGCACCAGACTGGCGGAAGGGGAACAGTACCTGGCGAGTTTCGACACCGGCCCCCACCGCGTCGAGGTGGAGCAGATCGTGGCGACTGCGCGGACAGAGATCGCCAATCTCGAGTCCAGGCGCAGGCCGCTTCTGGGGTCCGGGATCGCCGCGATGTTCGTCGGCGGCGCGACAGTGATCGGGGGAGGAGTGGCCGGCATAGCGGCGCTGGTCAAGGACAACGAGCTCGACGAGGAGTGCCAGTCCAGCGGTGACTGCGGCATCGCGCAACACGACACGCTGGACCAGCGCAACAAGCTGGCCGTGACGAGCAATGTGCTGCTGATCGGCGGTGGCGTGATCTTTGTGGCCGGGATAGTGCTGGTCGCGATCGCTCCCAACGACGAGGAGCAGGCCGTGGCCGTGCTGCCGGTGGCGGGACCCGATACGTTCGGGGCGACCCTGCGGATGAGGTTTTAGTCATGTGCGGACGACACACCCGGCGGGGGGGATTCACGCTAGCAATGCTCATAGCGGCGCTGTGCTGCTGCGTCGGCTGCCAGAAGCTGCTCGACGATCATCCCAGGGTCGACGTCGATTTCTGCGGTGATTACGACGGTGACGACGAATGCTGTGGAGAGGGCGATCCCTGCGATCTGGGGGACAACCAGGAGTGCGAATGTAGCGGCTGTGATTGGGACGTGGACGACTGCACCATGACCTGGAACTTCATGGATCTGTGTGACGACAACGAGAAAATTCACATCGGGCTGTACGAGGTTGAGGACGACGGCATCTTCAACGAGGGCGATGAGGAGTGGGAAAGCCTGACGCTCGACGAGTATGGCGAGGAGTACTCCATCAAGATCGAGTGCAACGAGGGAGAGAAGGTTTGCTACGGCGGCTGGGCCGAGTCCCGGTACTGGCTCTGGGGCTGCGCGGATAACTGCTCGGAGTACTGCGAAGACTGCTGCTACTTCTGCGACCACCAGTCCGAGGTTTTCCGGCAGCTGGGCTGCTGATCCGAAGACAACTTAGATCGTACGCGAAGGTTGTAATTTGGTACTATTAGTTCCGACCATCGGGATTTTATTAAGAGAGGATCTTTAAATGACAAAGCCGTTTTGGTTATTGGCGAGTCTGGCCGCAACGATATTTGTGTTCGGATGCTCAACTGGAAGCACGTCGGGCGGCAACTGGGCTTCACCCGACTCAGATTCGGATTCAGATTCGGACGCCGATGCAGATTCCGATTCGGACACTGACACTGACACCGATTCGGACACAGATACCGGCACTTTCTGCATTCCGCTATTGTCGTCTTGCATTGATGATTCCTCGTACCATGTTTGCGCCGCCGATGGCTCGGCCTGGGGCGCTCCGGTTTTCTGTGACCCCATGGAGATATGCCAGAGCGGAACCTGTGTTCCACTGTGCGACGCTATCACCGCCGCCCCAAGTTCAATCGGGTGTTCCTTCCTGGCAGCGAAGCTGGACAATTTCAACGACAGCTCGGCAAACGCGCTCATAGTCGGTAATACTTCTTCAACACTGACGGCGACGGTTCAGCTGTACTCGGTCGCCACCGGCAGCAATGTCGAAGTAGCATCCGGCTCGCCGATCACCCTGGCGCCCGAGACCTCGCACACGTTTTCCCTTACCAACCCGGTGATTGAAAGCACATCGCAGTTGAGAAGCGGTGGGCTATATCGAGTCGAAAGCGATATCCCGATCATCGCGTATCAACACTCCCCACTGGGTGCACAAGCCACAAATGACGCTTCGATGCTCATCCCCGAGCACGCTCTGGGGAGTAAATATATAATCTCTTCATACCGAACACAGCTGGGCGGCAACTATCCCAGCTACTTTGTTGTGATCGCGGTCGAGGATGGAACAACGGTTGAGTGGACCCCTCCGGAGAACTCTGTCTCCGGGACAGGAGTGAGCGCCATCACTGCGGGGTCGACAGGCACAGTATCCATGGATCGCTTCGACATGTTGCAGGTGGCCAGCTACCAGGGAGGCGATCTCTCGGGCACGATAATCGAGTCCACCGGGCCGATATGGGTTGTGGGAGCATCAGAATGCGTAAACGTTCCAATGACGACAACCTATTGTGACCACATTCAGGAGCAGATGTTGTCACTTGACTTCTGGGGCAACGAGTATGTGGGAGCCCACTCTCCTGACAGAGGCAGTGAGCATCATCACTGGCGAATATTCGGCGGGCAAGATGGAATCACCGTGAGCACCAATCCCGTTCAGGCCGGTACTCCTGTAACTCTGGATTTGGGAGAGTATTATGATCTTGTAGTAACCAACGAAACCAGCTTCATGTTCACCGGCGATGGACCGTTCATGCCCGTTCAGTACCTCGAGGGTCAAAACGGTGGAGCGGGAACAGGAGATCCCTCGATGTATCAAATGGTCCCCACAGGCCAGTTCATCGAGCGTTACACCTTCGTCACCGGTACGGGCTATGCGTTGAATTACGCTCAGATCATCAGGGCGGTTGGATCAAACGACGTGGAGTTGGACGGCACGGTAGTGATCGGGTACTACACCGTGGGAGGTTACGAAGTGTCAGACGTGGCAGTGTCGCAAGGCTCCCATCACGTTGAGAGCCTTGACCCATTTGGCGTGGTGAGCGTCGGGTACACCGGCGTGACGTCGTACGCCTACCCGGGCGGAATGGCTCTCAAGGGAATCAATCCTCTCTAAAAAGACAGGCTAGAATTCCCAGTTCAGCGCGAGACCGCGCGGTGCGTTCACATCGGCGACAAGGGGAGAAAAGCCGACAAACTGCGGGCCGAAAGATTGAATTGTCGTCTCCTTCATGGTTTCCAGCTTCTGCTTGTTCTTCTTGGCTTTGACGGCCGCCCACGGGCTGACGATCAAGATCGCCAGAAACAAGGCGCCCGCTATGCCGGTGATGGTCCCGCCGGCAACCAGGCGATCGGAGTTTTCGTCGGCGTTTGCCAACAGAACGGACCCCACCACCAGGCCGGCACCGCCCAGTAACCCGCCAAACACTAAAAGCTTTATCCCCCCCCGCCGATTCTGCTCATAGCGGTCAATCATGTAGTCGCTGAACTTCGGGAACTTTTCCACCCAAGATTGTTGCCATGCCGCATATTGTAGGCCCAGATCCTCCCCGATCACCGCCTCGACCTGCGCCCGATCGTCGTCGACGGGCTGAGCCGGCTCGCCCGGACGCCGAGTCTGCGGAAGCGCCTTCTCGATCTCCGTGAGCGCGGCCTCCACCTTCGCCCGGAACGCGCCGCCCGCGAACTCGTCCAGGTAGACGCGGCAGAGCACCGCGCGCTTTTGCAAAATCGTCTCTGCTTCGATCCTTCGGAACATCTCGATGTCCGCGGCTTTGAACGCCGGGAACAGCTCCTTGAGACGAGCCCTGGCCTCGGGTTCGATCTCGGCGTCATCAGGGAACTCGCCCAGTAGTTCCCGGTACGCGCTGGCCGCGCGAACAGTCTCGCCCGCAATGTAGAACGCGCGCGCCTTTTCCAGAAGATCGAGTCGCCGGTTGACGAGATTCCCCTCCACGGCGTTGATGTTGCCCTCCTCAACGGTTTTCTCGCCGCGCCACTCCCACTCGCCGTTCAGTGATGCGAGGCGCACCCAGTACCTTCCGACCCGCATCTGTGGCGAAACGAACGGCTCGAGAACGTCCTCGGGCGTTGCGCCCATGCGCTGCTCGTTGATGTACACGATGGTGCGCGGCTGGTCGGCGAAGATGCGCAGCGTGCTGTACCTGGTCTCCGGAGCCGCTGTGGCCGCGTCTTCCGCCGTTTCTCCGCCCGGCGCACACCCGGAGAGGCAGTTCTCGAGGATCTGCTTGCACGGGCCGAGGAGTTCGGCGCAATTCTGCACCATGGTGCCACGGGCGAGCGCGCCGAAGAGTGCGCCCATCCCGGGAATAGGGACCTCGTTGCCCAGTTGTTCAGCCGCTTCGCCTACCAGCTGGCCGCCGATCTCGCAGCCGGCAGCTTCGATTGCCGCGCAGCCATTGTACGCCGAGTCGCACCTCTGCGCGCACGTCTGTGCAGTGGCGCTTGAAGAGATCGCGGTCGATATCGTCGACAACGCCGCAGTGATCAATAGTGCCCGAATCATGGTTCCACTTTTCGCGTATCGCTGGTTTGATTGATGCTTTATGAAGCTAACGCAACCAATGATAATTCTCAAATGTATCTGCCACTTCTGGAGAAGGAACCCCTGGAGAAGGCAGTTGTGGTATCATCGGGTGAAAGCGGAACTAAATTGTCAAAAGGGGAACCAGATGAAAAATCCCGGTTCGAGGTTGTTTTGTATCGTGCTGTTGGCGTTCGCGCTGTCGGGTTGGTCGTTCGGGTGCGCTACGAGCGGCGTGAGTACCGGGGAATCGGATAGCGACTCCGATTCTGATTCTGACAGCGACACGGACACCGATACAGATAGTGACGCGGATACCGACACCGATACGGATACGGATACGGATACCGACACCGATACCGACACTGATGCCGACGCGGGCATGGACGGAAGCACGGACACGGATACAGATACTGATACAGACACGGATACGGGTACTGACACGGGTACTGACACAGGTACTGACACGGGTACCGACACAGGAACCGATACCGACACGGGCACCGACTCCGAGCTCTACGTCATGGGCGTGATGGGGGGTGATTGCGACTCCAAGTGTGGGTCGCTGGGTCTGACCTGTGCCGGCTTTGGCACCGTGGGGATCGATTGCGGCGCACACGCGACGGACGCCAACTGTTCCACTACGGGCTACTGGATCTGGCGGGACTTCTCCAGTGTGCAGAGCTGCTACAATTCATGGGGCACCTCCGACGCGTGCACCAATAACTACAACGTGTACAACACCTTCTGCTGTCACTGCCTTTGAGATAATCATTTGACGGTTGTTTGAGCCGAAAACGTTTCCGGATCACTCTAAATATTCAAGTGAATGCAATATGTGGAGGTTTGCAATGCGAAACGACTTTTCTTTCAGATTGATCCTGCTGCTCGCCATGTCCGTCCTGCTGCTCACGGTTTTCTCGGGGGGCTGCGAAGATTCGAATACTGGGGCTACCGCCGGCGATTCCGATGCTGACACCGACACTGACGCTGACGCCGACACCGACAGCGACACCGATGGCGACAGCGACACCGATACCGAATTCGACGGCCCGGCTATCCCGCCCACCTGCGCGGATGCGGCGCAATCCAAAACTTCGGTCGGCTGCGAGTTCTACACCGCCGACCTGGACAACTACAGCGCCAGCGATGCCGAGACCTACGCGATCGTCGTTTCCAACCCCCACGAGGACAAGGACGCCAATGTGGTGCTCGAGCACGGCGTCGCGGGGAATATCTACTCTGTAACGCTCACTCCCGGAGAGCTGCACGTGATCGAGGCCACTTGCGAGTCGGGCTGCCTGCTCACTCCGCAGCAGATCGAGGTCCAGGGCATCGGCGTCGGATCGGGCTTCCGCCTCAGCTCGGACGTGCCGATAACGGCCTATCAGTGGAACCCCTACGGCATCGAACTGTTCAGCACCGACGCCTCGTTGCTGATCCCGACCACCACCCTGGACGGCACCTATATCGCCGCCGCCTGGGGCGACGGCGCCGGCGAATCGTCTCTTACCGTGGTGATCACCGAGGACAACACAACTATCACCTTCACCCCAACCACCGACGTGCCGAGTCTGGGCGGCGTCGGTCCGATTTCCTCGGGAAACACGAGCGTTGGTTACACGCTTCAGGAGTACGACGTGATCTCCCTCTCGCCACTGAACCACTGCGATGATCTCACCGGCACCGTGATCCAGGCGAACAAACCGGTGGCGGTGTTCGGCGGACACACCTGTGCCAACGTACCGACCAACTCCTATGGCACCTGCGATCACGTGGAGGAGCAGATACTGCCGTTGACCGCATGGGGCACCAGCACCGTGCTTGCGAGGTACGCCGATCGCCAGGACTGTTCGGATAATATGGTAGCATGGCGGATCATCGCCGGGGCCGACAACATGACGGTCACCTTCGATCCTCCCGCTCCCGCGCCACTCAACGGGTCATACACATTCGCCCAGCAGGGCGAGCAGATCACCTTCGGGAGCGACATGGACCACTTCGTCGAGGGGATCCTCAACGACCCGCCCGATCCGTCCGAGCCCGGGGCATCGTTCTTCGCGTACCAGATGATGACCAGCTGCCTATACGCCGATTGCTTCGATGTCGAGGGTGACCCGATGATGCTCCAGTCCGCGCCGGCCGGGCAGTTTCTCGATCGCTATGTGTTCACCACCGACGATGTGTTCGACTTCGCTTACGACCACATCATCATCGTGCGCTGGGGGAACACCGATGTGACCCTCGACTGCCTCGGCCTTATCCCCAACTCCGAGTTCGAACCGGTGGGCAGCTCAAACTGGCAGACGGCGCGGATCTTCATCGACAACCCGGAGAACTCCACCGGTTGTCTCGACGGCGCCCACGTGCTCACCGCCTCCGCCCAGGTCGGCCTCTCGGTAGTGGGGAGTTCTCACGCCAACTCTTACGGCTACCTTGGTGGTGTTGGAGTGCGGTCGATCAACCCCGCCCCGGTCATCGAGTGATGCAGCTAAAGCACGCGGGCGCAGCGGACATAATTGTCAATGCCGATGTAATCACCCTGGGGACCAAATCCACATTGCCACTGAGCTGAACTCGGATCTCCCGTCTTGGGATCACTTCGCTGGCAGCCCGGAGCGTGCGCATCTATCCAGGTCGTTCCACCGTCCATTGAACCGAGACCCTTGCCGAAGGCGATGTACGCGGCCTTGTCACCCGAAAGCATCGAGACGGGCGGCGCGTACTCCACATGGGTGGTGCTGCTCCAGAAGTAGGGGTATGTGGTGAAGGTGCCGCCGTTGCAGTAGTCCGGACGCTGTACGGAATCCAGGTCGAAGTAGCTGGTGTCTATGACCGGTTCTGCCTGGCCGTACGCGACGATACTTTGAAGCTCCTTGATGTCGGGCAGTTTCCAGTCGGTATGCCCGGCGTAGTCCAGGTCTTCGCAGAAGCTGAGGGCTTCCTCCCAATCCATGGAGCCGTCGCCATTGCCGATTCCCGATACTTGCGGAAATTCGGTTGTGTCATTGCTGTAGGCCCGGGTCCAGGCAAGTCCGGTGGCGTGGTCTGTTACGGTATCTCCGCCATCTGTGGTTTCGAAGTCGTTTTCGGTGTAGCTCGAATTGCCACGGACGCATTTTATAAATTTTGAGATGTGTTTGGGATAGGCCTTTATCCGGCCGTCACAGAAGTTCCCACCAAGGATGGAGTCGTCGTTGTTCATGGTAGTACCGACGGGATCGCTGGTGGACCAGACCTGACAATCCAGGATCCGTCCGCCGGTGTCCGCATTGCCGTATTCCTGAATGAAGATTGCGCTGTCATCGTCGGTCTCATAGGACCCGTCGATGTAGAGCTTCCAGTTGGTCGGTGTCCAGTTGTCGTAGGTGTCTTCCCCGGTTCCGGTATAACCTCGGAAGTCTATTAGCGAGTAGAGTTCCTTGATATTGGGCATACGCCAATCGGTTTCGCCACCCAGATCGAGGTCGTTGCAGTAGCCTTCGGCATCTGTATATACCATTGCGCTGCTGTGATGCCGTTGCCAGACAAGACCGGAAACATTGTCTGAGACCGTGCCGTCGCCATTGTTTGTAAAGTCCGGAACATTGGTCGTGTACTGTGCATCCTGTCCGTCCAGAGAGGAGCCGCAGGTGATCTCGAGCCCAGTGGTGTTGTAGCAATTTGCCTGATTGGTCTCGATGACCGGATAGGAGAGATCCGAGTCGGTATCCGAGTCCGTGTCCGAGTCGGTATCGGAGTCCGTGTCCGAGTCGGAATCCGTGTCGGAATCGGAATCGCCACCTGCGTCGGAACCCGACGTTGAGCCATCCGAGCAAGAAATGAATGCAGGCTGTAGCGCGAGAAGACCTGTTACGACAATGCAGTGAATGATGAGTCTCATGATTTCACCTTACATTTTTTCATTTATCTACCTTGTAGCGTCTGGCTGAAAAAAATATGACAATAGATGGTGAAAAACGGAGTTTGGTCATGAAAAATAGTTATTCCTTGAGAGTTGTATTGATGTTGAGCTTGTTTGCTGTGCCCGGGTTGTTCGTCGCGGGTTGTGATCCAGGTGAAGAGGTGGAAATGAGCGTGGACCACTACAAGCAACCCTGCTTTGGCATGTTCAAAACCCTTTGTATGCGAGTAGACGACGGGGATGGTTTCGGCAACTTCTACGACAATATCAAGGGGTTCGAATTTGAGTGGGGTTACAACTGCCGGTTGAGGGTTTTGAAGCAGGATGTCCGCAACCCGCCGGCTGACGGTTCGTCGGTGAAATACACTCTGGAAGAGGTTCTGGAGAAAACCCCGGTCGCGCCGGGCGTTGGTTTCCAGTTACTTGTGGAGCCGGCATCTGATCCGGAGCTTTCGATTTCGGGCCCCGCCGGTGGAACGTTGATTGATGGGACCCCCTTTACCTGTGTTTCTTCAGAAGCGTGCTCCCGGATAGGCGATGCCCTCGAGTTGGGTCAGGACTTTACGGTTGAGTTCGCATACGGGACTGCAGACGGAACATTCTTTTTGGAAGCGCAGGCTTTTCCCGAGTAGACCCAGCCTCATCCTGAGATATAATGTCTTCAAGAGGTTAAGTCGATGAGTAAAAAGAAGACCGAGGATCGTCCGTACATGGGTATGGGCGTGTTCAATCAACGTGGCAAGGGCGTGGTGTCGGTGCCGGTGGGCCTGGAGCAACTGCTGCTCACCGCCGCAGTCGATCCGGTCTTTCGCGAGGAACTGATTCGCGACTGGGAGGGAGCCGCGTCCAGCCGTGGGCTCAGGCTCACCCAGTCCGAGAGTTCGGTACTGCGGATCATGACCGAATCCCAACTCGAGGTGATGATCGACCGCATCGACACCTCTGAGAAGAACCTTGCGAAGCGCAGCTTCCTGCGCTCGGTGGCCGCCACCGTGCTCACCCTGGCCGCCGGCACCTCGCTGCAGGCTTGCGGCGGCGCGGACGAGACTGCCAAGGATACCGGCGCCCCGTTCAAGGGCGACATCCAGCAGGCGGAGGTGGAGGTGCCCGTGCCCGAGCCGATGCCGCCGACCGGTATCCGTCCCGACGTGTCGCCAACAACGGACGTCAAGCCGCCGAAGGCGCCGACCCGCGGCCACACCAGGAACTAACCTGCTGTCACTATCCGGAGTCGTCGAACCAGGCGTCTCGATCGTCGGCTATTTTTTTGATTTCTTCGGCGGTGTACAGTCGTCCGCGGCCGATTCCGGGGCAGCAGTCTTTTACGGAACCGTACCAGCGCGCCCTGTCCAGGTTTTCGGTCCAGAAGGGCCAGGCGTCGCACTGTCTGGGGCGCACCGAATAGATCCGGCAGCGTCCTTCGTCGTCAAGGAAATTGCAGTCGCCCTTCACCATTGAAAGATAAACCCAACCGTCCGGGTCGCTCTTGCAGTGCTCGTTCAGGAATTCTATCCGCTCGAGGTCCAGGTGTGCGCTGATGGTGTCCACGTCCTTGCTGCCAAGGTACACAAACGCGTACTCATCGTCCTGGCCGTGGGTGCGACAGCAGCCCCCGCAGCCGATGCAACCGAACCGCAATCCATCCTTGTACCAGAGTGTTTCGGACTCTTTTGCAGGAGTGGAAGTCACTATCGGGATTGCCGGGGGCATTGTCTTTTGAGGACCTTACTTGACGGTGAAGGGCAGCTCTTCGAGCTTGCGTGAACCGAGGTTGATGACCGCCTTGTAGCGTCCTGGTTCGAGGGCGCCGTCGATCGGCCAATCGACGACTGCGATCTTGGACCCGCCGCCCTTGACGATATCCTCGGCCACATACTTCTCTTCTTCGCCCGTGTCTGTCACTGCAATCCAGGCCACCTTGACCACGGCCTCGTCGGGCAAGTTTGCGATGCGGACCCCACAGCGCAGGCCGCTCATCCGACCCTTGAAGACCTTGTTGTGGCGTCTGGGCATCTGCTTCTTTTTACCCTTTGCCACGCCGAGGGCCGCGTACATGAGCATCGGGCTGACCGAGTCGCCACCCACGTGGAAGCTGCGTCGGGCCATGACCTCGCCGTTGACGTCTATCTCTACCTCATAGTCGCCGAGCGGGACCTGCTTGCCCTTCTCGTAGGCGTCGACACAGCGCACTTCTGCGCCACACTCCAGATCGTTTACCGCCAGCTCTTTTCCGCCTCGCAACCACGCCACACGCACGTAGGGGTTCGGGCTGCTGGTGCGGACCTGGAAGCCGGCGTAGATTCGCCTGGTGCCTTTGGAAAACGACGTCCTGGGTTCGATAGCTTCGTTGGTCCATGCGGTGACGGCGGAGGAGACCAGCAGTCCCCGCACGCCTTTCCAGTCCTTGCCCTTGCCGCCGATGTGGAAATTGACGTTACCCAGCCGCTTGTTATCGGCATAGACGAATACCTGATAGTCGCCGACCTCAAAGCCGCCTTCCGGCGCGCGGAGGTTGGTTACCAACTTGTAGTTGCCCGAGCCCAAGTCCGTCGAGCTATGGAGTGGTTCGCCGCCCTTCATCGAGCTCCAGCTGACGTCGATCCTGGTGTCGGGCGGCAGATCGGTGAACTCGGCGATGAGATAGATCCGCTCGGTGACTCTCCCGAAATCGGTGGCCGTGGGCCCGGCGCTCTCGCCTTTGGAGTCGACCGCAGTTGTCAGCACGGCGCCTGTCATGGCCGGCACACCGGGCTGAGTCACCGGCGGCGCGGTTACCACATCCTGAACCTCGGTACCGGCCCCGCCGCAACTACAAAGCAACGCGACCAGGGCCACGAATGATATCGTTTTGTATTTCATGGGAAGCATCATAGCAGGAACTCCCCCTTTCTGAAGAGTGGGAGTTATTATTTTGTGGTTAGCACATTAAATGTCCGGTGCTGATAGCACATGAAATGTCCGCTTTGCTGCGGGAAGGGATAAATGGCGGAGATCTCAAAGGAAGGTCTCCAAATGAAACTTTATCCCGGTCCCGCCATGGAGCGGGCAATGAA
>JAUVDV010000140.1:0-5000 GCA_030595125.1 Deltaproteobacteria bacterium | reverse complement strand
AATAGGTTGGCAACCGCCGACGTCAAAAGAGAAATGAGCGGCGGCAGTTCTAGGTTCCGGAACCTCATCCTGAACGGTGCCGTTTCAAGGAGCAAAAAGATGAAAATAAAATGCTCGAAACCTATGCTGGCAATGGCCCTGGCGGTTTCTGCGACAGCGCTGCTCGGGTCTGTCGAAGCAGCATACGCGGACGAGACGGAACCGACAGCCTCGCAGATCGTGGACAAGGTACAGGATTTCTACGCGGGTGTTGATGACTACAAGGCTGCGTTCGTGCAGACCACAGCGCACAAGATGTTTTCCGGGCGCCTCGAGCGCGGCTACGGTACGCTGATGTTCAAGAAGGGCGGCCTGATGCGCTGGGAGTACAAGCGCCCCGATGAAAAGTACTTCATTTATGATGGCACCTTTTTGTGGATCTACGAACCGGCGGTTCCCCAGGCTTTCAAGGGCGCCGCTGACGCCGAGCGCCTCCGACGCGCCCTCGCCTTTCTCACGGGCGAAGGTAAGATCAAAGATGAGTACAAGGCAAAAAAGGTCAAGTCAGAACGCTACGGTTTTGCGAAGGGCTTTGTGTTGAAGCTCAGGCCCAAAAAGAAGAACTCGCCGTTCAAGCATGTTGAACTCTACGTGGACAAGAAGGATTACCACGTTGTTCGTTCGGTGGTGGTGGATCACGACAACAACAGAAACCGCCTGGATTTCTCCAACGTCAAGACCAACAACGGCCTGGCCGCCGGACTTTTCGAGTTCACGCCTCCCAAGGGCGTACCGGTGATAGAAGGCCCCGCGCAATAAATTAAAATTTACCAAAAATGGAACCCCAAACAGGGATCCAGGTGGTATATTCATCGCGATTGATAATTTGCATAATGTTGAAACGATGAATGTAAAAGTGCTCGCACAACTCGTCTTCCGTGTGTCGGTGCTTCTTCTGGCGCTGTTCCAGGCCGGCTGCTACAGTGCGTCGTCCAATCCCCCCATCGCTCCGTCAACGCACCTGTCCACCTGCGAAACGAGGCCACTCACCCATGCGCCAAGCGCTGACGCGCGCCTGTCTTTTTCTTTCTCGCCTGTCGAATTCACAACACTCGCAAAATCATACGCTCCCACAGAAATGAAGCCCCGCAAGACATTGTGGGGCACTCCCTGGAACCACGAAGAGCTGTGTCACAACATGAACGCTATTCTCGTTGACGCCGGGGTCTCGTCCTGCGCCGCACGCGTGAGAATGATCGCCCACGCCATCGTCGCCTCCGGCTGGCGGCAGAATGTCTGGAACTACAACGCATGGGGAGTTCAGCAAGGCTCCTGGCGCGGCCCGTACTACGTGATGTACACCGAGGAGATCGGCGACGACGGCAAGGTCCACGAGGTACCGGACGCCGCATGGCGATCGTTCGAGGGCTGGCAGCAAGCCGTCGACGATTTCTACGCGCGGATCAATCCCGACTCGCAAAGGCCGTCGTACCGCCAGGCATACAGGCACCTGATGAACCCGAGCAGAAAAGCGGACGCCGTGTACTGGTCGGCCCTGGGGGACGGCAACTATTACACCGCCGAACACTTCGACAAAAAGAAGTTCGCCATGCTCTGTTGGGGTGTTCGCGAGATCCTCTGGAAAGCCTGACGTTTCAGGGATCTCACGCGAAGACGTCGGCCTCCCCGTTTGATTGCACAAAAATCATAATAGGCATTCGATCGTAGATGGGCTCCATGGTGGCGAAGTAGCGTCGGGTCTCCTCTCCGCCGGCGGCGCTCATGCCCAGCAATACCAGGTCGGCGACGGGCGCGGATTTGTCGACGATGATCTTTGTGGGGGAATCATTTGACCGGATGATCTCGATGCGCGCGGAGATGCGCGTGAGGGTCTTGAGCTGGTTCAGGTGTATCCTCGCGGCGCGCTCTTCTTCGTCGCTCTCGACTATTCGCAGGATTCGCAGGTTGGCGCCGGCCCAGGTCTTGTCGAGGGTCATCAGGTAGGCGAACAGGGCCATCAGGCTTCCGTTCTTCTCCCCGCGCCACCACAGGTCGATGGTCCGGCGGCGTTTATCGATGGACAGCTCGCCGGGCTTGAACACCACCATGTTTACATTGAACGCGACGAGCAGATCGATCGTCCCGAGAAACCTCTCGCGCGCTTCGCCATTGCCCGGAGGAGGAACCTCGATGATCACCGTGTTGGGTCTCAAACCGCCTATCGAGTAGCTCTGCATGAAGGTGGCGAGCCCCTCGAAGAACTCGTTCACCACCACCACTTCAGAGAAGGCCGTTATCTCGTCCGCCTCCAGCTGCTGATGCAGCTGCGCTCTCTGGGAATCGCGAAAGGCCATCCTAGCGGACAGAGCTTCGTTCGGCCTCTGCGCAAAAGCGGCCACCGTGTAAAGTCCGCGCCTGCTCTCCAGCCACGCGCCGGCCCTGATCATATGCGCCGACCGCGAGGAGATCTCCGTGATGGCGACCAGGATCGGTCGCCAGTTTTTGGGATGAACTTTGGCCTGCTCCAGGTAAAAGAGATTGTCCCGAGTCTTCTGGAAAATATAGCCGCGCTTGGCGTCTCCGAAGTTGGTATGGATGTCGCGCTTCCTGAGATAGAAATAAATCATCCCCGAGATCCCCAGCGCCACGATGGCGTAGGTCTGGTTTATCTCGAACATCGCGATGCCGCACCCGATGGCTCCGGCCAGCGCGGTCACCCAGTGAAAGGCCTTGAACCTGGGCCGGAAGCTCGGGTTGGCGCTCTTGCTTTCCACGAAGGCGGACAGGTTGATCATGCCGTAAGCGATCAGGAAGAACATGGAGATGACCTCGGCGACGGCGTTGAGATCGCCGGCCCAGATGACAGCGACCGCGATGACGAACGTGAGCACGGTGGCCCGCCTCGGTTCGTTGTTCTCCCCGGATCCCTTGCCGAAGAAGACCATCACGCCCATCAGGCGATCCTGCCCCATGGCCTGCAGTATCCTCGGAGCGCCCAGGAAGCTCCCGAGTGCCGAGCTCAGGGTGGCGGCGAACACACCGGCGATGATGAGGGGGAAGAAGATGCTCATGTCCTGAAGCGCCTGGTAACCGTCCGCCTGCAGGATCTCGCGAGAGGAAGATCCGGCCGTCAGCACCATCTGGGTCGCGTAGACCGCGAGGGTGAACAGGATGGCCAGCAGGGTTCCCCACGGGATCGCGCGGGAGGGTTTCTTGAGATCCCCCGACATGTTGGCCCCCGCCGTGATGCCCGTGGCGGCGGGGAAGAAGATGGCGAAGGCGGCCCAGAAGGTCACCTTGTCGGTGAACCCCGGCTTGAGGTTGGTCTCGAAGACGGCCTGGTCGAAATCCATGATGCCGCCCACGATGAAGCTGGCCACGGCTAGGAGCAGGATAGCCAGCACGACGTACTGGGCCTTCAGCGCCACGTCCGCGCCCTTGAAAGTGAGGATGAAAATACCCGTCACCATCACGGTCGAGACGATCCTGCCGATGAACACGTTCTCTATCCCCAAAAGCGCGAAGAACGCCTCCGTGAAACCGATGGTGTAGAACGCGACCCCAACCGCCTGCGCGAAGAACAGGGTGATGCCGATGGACCCGCCGAAATCCGGGCCGAGCACCCGCGAGATCATGAAGTAGACGCCACCCACCTTCATGTCCAGGTTGGTCGCGATGGCCGAGATGCTGAGCGTGGTCAGCGTGGTTATCAACTTGGCGACGCCCAGGATCACCAGCCCCATCCACAGGCCCGAGTAGCCGGTCACGTAACCGGCGCGCATGAACATGATGACGCCCAGGATGGTCAGCACGCACGGAGTGAACACACCGCCGAACGTCCCGAAACGCCCCTTTGGGTTTCCGTGCCTGCCGCCGACCGCGGATTCGAGACTGTCTCGCTTCTTGTTGGTCATGGGGGCATAGTAAACAAGGGTAGAGAAAAACGAAACCCTGGGACGCTGTTCAAGTGGACAAAATGGACGTTGTGGACGAGGTGGACATAAAAAAACCGGATCTCTCAAATTGCAGTCCACTCTGTCCACTGTCCATTCCGTCTACTCCGTCCACTCTGTCCACCTTGACAGTGCCCCAGTACCCCCCTCCGCCGGGGTCATTCGAGGTTGTCGACGACCTGTTTTGACCCCAAGTTTGGGTGTTTCAGGCCAAGCGCGACCTGTTTTGACCCCAAGCTGGGGTCTTTCAAGGCAGTGCTCTCCCACTTGACCCCTCGATTAGGGTCAAAAAAGGTATTGCCGTCCCACTTTGACCCCAGATTGGGGTACTTTTAGAGCATTGCCGTCCCACTTTGGGTGAAAACGGGGGATGGGAAATGCCTGCGCAAAAGTGTCTGGCACCCTTACAAATGTGTCTGACACCCTTGTGAGGGACTCCTTCTAAATCGGTAGATTTACCGCTATGAAATGTCCTTCTCCATTATATACGTATCCGCCGACTTCACCCGGAGCTTCGCCCAAAAAGGTTTCCCAGGCGGTTCCGTTCCACTCGTAGAAGGACGCACCGGCTGCTATGAAATGTCCTTCTCCATTATATACGTATCCGCCGACTTCACCCGGAGCTTCGCCTAAAAAGGTTTCCCAGGCGGTTCCGTTCCACTGATAGAAAAGGCCCTGATACTGTTCTTGCCCGTTGGTATCCGTGTCGGAGTCAGAATCGGAATCGGAGTCAGAGTCGGAATCGGAGTCAGAGTCAGAGTCGGACGTTCCGTCACCGCCGCCCGCCGAGTCGGGAAAGCACCCGGTGGTGCACACGAATGCGGCTATCAATAAAAAGAAATGTATTCTGTTCACTGTCTTTCCCCTCCATATGAAAAAACGATCATAACATCTTTGGTCCTGCTCCGCTCGCAAACGAGCTACGCATGTGGTTAGCACATTAAATGTCCGGTGCTGATAGCACATGAAATGTCCGCTTTGCTGCGGGAAGGGATAAATGGCGGAGATCTCAAAGGAAGGTCTCCAAATGAAACTTTATCCCGGTCCCGCCATGGAGCGGGCAATGAA
>JAUVDV010000094.1 GCA_030595125.1 Deltaproteobacteria bacterium | reverse complement strand
CTCCCGGTCCCCCAGTCCCAAAAGGTGTTCTGGGGGCCAGCCCAGTGAGTCATGTCAGCGGAGGAGCCGTATGGTGGAAATCTCCAAGTACGGATCTGGCGAGGGGCTCGGGACGGGAACGTCCCGAGCCTACTCTACCGCGTTCACCTGGACGGGTGCTATGGCGGATGAACGAGGTCGTTCCAAAAAGTTCCGAAAAAGAGTCCGACACCCTTGTTGCTGGACATGGGAAAGAGGGCGACTGTATGCTTACTGCGTCATGAGAAAGCTCTCCTCACTGGTCGCTTGCCTGCTCCTGCTGTCGTGTACCAACGGCGGTATGGTCACGTCCTACTGGAACAGGCTGCCCCAGGAGATCCTGGACGACATCGCGCCCAGCATCTGGGGTGTCTTCGACAAGTGCGGCGGCACTCTGGGCACCGCATTCATCGTAAATCACGAAGGCGAGAAGCACCTGATCACCAGCCTCCATGTCGTCCGCGGGTTCCGGCTGGACGAGCCCCTCGACGAGCAGCTCAGTTTCGAGAGGTCCGAGGTGCGCGGCGCGATGGAAGAGCAAACCACCACCTCGTTGAAGGCGGTGAAGGTGGTCCACACGGACGACATCCTGGACATCGCCATCATGACGGCGGAGGGGATCGAAGACCTCCCGGCGCTCAAGATCTCCAGGTTCGGAGATCAGCGGATACGCGTATTTGCGATAGGCCTGGCGCAGGCGGTCGACTATTTCGGCATGTCGATCACCGAAGGGATAATCTCCAACCCGGACAAGGAGGTGGTCGTCGGATCGAGGGCGTTCCGCCAGACCCACATCGAGCACACGGCCTTTTTAGTCGGAGGACAGAGCGGCGGTCCCATGGTGGACATGCGGGGCAGAGTCGTGGGAGTGAATTCGTTCGCCAAGGGACAAAGAGGGCTGCACCTCTTCTACTCCACCCCCTTGCTCCGCGCCCTCGAGGGCATTGCCGCGCAAGGGCAGATAGAGATCCGCAACAACGGCGTGGCCCGCATCAAGGAGATCTACGTGACTCCGTTCGGCGAGAAACCCGCCGAGATAGACAAGCTGCCCCACGAGATCGGCAGAGTGAACGGCCACTGTGCAACCAGGTTCCAGATCCCGCAGGGCAAGTACCGGATTCAACTCGTCACCGAGGAGAGCACGCCCACGATGGAGGAGATAGAGGTCGTCGCGGGCGAGCTATCCACCATCGAATATCAGTACAAGGACTACGGGATAAAGATCGTCAACAACGGGTGCAAGAGAATCATCATGCTCAGCCTGCTCAGCCCCGTCGCGCGGGACCTTCTGGCCATGATCGTAAACAATCCCAACTTCAACGATCAACAAAAAGAGGACCGGGTTCTGAACCTCATGATGTCCCAGAATATCCTGGGAAAATCGGGCATCGACAGCCTGGCTCCGGGGCAGACGTGGGTGGAGTGGGTGCTGGACACCTCGTACGAAATTTACTCTTTTACCTGGGACCCCAAAATCGGCGAGTTCCGCATGCCCGATGCGAGGAAGGTAAAGGTCGAGAAGGGGAAGGTCGTCAGCATCTATCTGAATGATTGAGTTCCATTAATGACCACTTACCCGGACCACCGGGCCGTGTTATAAATCCGCACCAATGGCCAGACAGAAGAACAGCCCCAAGAAGGACCCCTCGTCCACGCCGATGATGCGGCAGTACATGTCGGTCAAGGACCAATACCCGGACGCCATCCTGTTCTATCGAATGGGCGATTTCTACGAGATGTTCTTCGAGGACGCGGTTGTCGCGGCGCAGTCCCTCGACCTGACCCTCACCAGCCGCAACAAGAACGATCCGGATCCAATCCCCATGGCGGGCGTGCCTCATCACGCGGCGCTCTCGTACATAGCTCGCCTCATCGACCAGGGTCACAAGGTGGCCGTCTGCGACCAGATGGAAGATCCGTCCAAGGTAAAAGGCCTGGTCAAGCGGGAGGTGGTGCGCGTCATCACCCCCGGGGTGGTGCTCGACGAGGAAAACCTGGACACCAAGGCCAACAACTTCCTCGCGGCGGTGCTTCCGTCGGGCGACGGAAAAACCGGCGCCGTCTCAGCCGCCGTGGCGGTCATGGACGCGTCCACCTTCGAGTTCCGGGGGACGAGAGTCAACGGGATCGGCGCCCTGGCTTCCGAGATCTATCGGCTGGAGCCCAGGGAAATTCTGATTCCCGCGCAATTCCGTGAATCCCTCGCGGACATCGGTTCGCTACTCCCGCGCTGCTACGTCACCGTGGGGGACGACAGTCTCTTCGAGGAAAAAAGCGCGGCCGACGTACTTCAAGACGGACTCGGCCCCGAAGAAGCGGATCTGATCTTCTCCAGGGACGATCTCCTCGCACGGGCAGCCGGCGCCGCTGTGGCATACGTGCAATCCACACGACCGAAAGACACCCTGCCGGTGCACCGGTTCGTCCCCTACGATGTCACCGATCACATGATCATCGACGAGGCCACCAAATCTCACCTGGAGCTCGTCAGGACCGGCGAGGGAGAAAAAAAGGGCTCCCTTCTCTGGTTCCTGGATCGCACCCGCACCGGCATGGGCGGTCGCCTTTTGCGCCGGTGGATCAACTATCCCCTGTGCGACATTGCCGCCATCCGCCGCCGGCTCGATCGAGTGGACCTCTTCTACCGGGATGCCGCCTTCCGCGACGACGTGCTGGACGCGATGACCCGGATAGCGGACATCGAGCGCCTCGCCGCGCGCATCGGCATGAAGGCCGTCACCCCCAGGGATCTCGGCGTGCTGCGCGGCTCCCTCGCGACCGTCCCTGATCTGGACAACCTGCTTGCCTCCCGCCCCGCAACGGACGCGGATGATATCCTCGGGCCCGGCCTGGATCGGGTCGAAGATCTGTGCGAATCCCTGTCGACCGCGCTGGTCGACGAACCCCCGGTCGGCCTGAAGGACGGCGGAATATTCAGGACAGGTTTCGACGAGACCCTCGACGAACTTACGCAAACGGCCGCCACTGCCAAGGACTTCATCGCGTCACTCGAAACAAGGGAGCGGGAGCGCACCGGCATCAGCTCCCTCAAGGTCTCCTTCAACAAAGTTTTCGGTTACTTCATCCTGGTCAGCAAGGCCAACCTCAAGCTCGTGCCGGACGACTACATCCGCAAGCAGACACTGGTAAACGGCGAGCGCTTCATCACCCCCGAGTTGGAGGAGTGGGAGGCCAGGGTGCTCACGGCGGACGAACGCCGAAGGGAGCTGGAGCAAAGTCTCTTCTCTGAGCTGGTGGCCGATCTATCCGCCCACGTTTCCCGACTGGCGGCCCTCGCCGCCCGGATCGCCGAGATCGATTGCGCCGCTGCCCTGGCCGAGATTGCCCGGGTGCGTGAGCTGGTAAGGCCGGACGTGGGCACGGACGGAGTGATCGACATCGGGAACGGCCGCCACCCCCTCGTGGAGGCAATGCAGACGGACAACCCGTTCGTACCCAACGATATCAAGCTCGACCCCGAAGGAGAGCGATTGCTCATCATCACCGGTCCCAACATGGCAGGGAAATCCACGGTCATGCGACAGGTGGCGCTTATAGTGATCCTGGCGCAGATGGGATCGTTTGTCCCGGCCGGCCGCGCGCGCATCTCAGTGTGCGACCGCCTGTTCACCAGGGTCGGAGCCTCCGACAACATCGCGCGGGGCGCCTCGACGTTCATGGTGGAGATGAACGAAACGTCGGCCATCCTGCGCGGCGCCACCCGCGACAGCCTGGTGATCCTCGACGAGGTGGGACGGGGCACCAGCACTCACGACGGGCTGTCCATCGCATGGGCCGTGGGCGAATACCTGCACGACTCGGTGGGCTGCAAGGTCATGTTCGCAACCCACTTTCACGAACTCGTGGAGCTGGCCAACCTCAAGGCACACGCCGCGAACTACCACGTGGCCGCGCGTGAATACGGCGACGAAGTGGTATTTTTGCGAACGCTGGTGGAGGGGGGAACATCCCGCTCGTTCGGGATCCACGTGGCCGCGATGGCCGGGCTTCCGGAGGTGGTCGTGCAACGGGCCAGGGACGTGCTGTCGGGCCTCGACGAGGAGCGACCGGCCCCGGCGGGCATGCCCAGGAGCGCCACCAGATCGGACGAATCCCAGCTCGATCTGTTTAACCCCTCAAAACCATCCGAGGTGGAGCGCGTGCTATCCGAGATCAACCTGGATCGGGTCACGCCCCTCGAAGCCCTCGCGCTGTTGACCAGCCTCAAGGGCTTGATCGATAAATAGATCCAGAGCACTCCGTTCGCTTGTCCGCTTCCTTCACAAGATCAAATGGAATCGTCAACTCGGATGTGAGCCTGGCCGCGCGCATATGGACCTCGCCTGCTTCCAGTGACGGTCCGCAGGTGCCCACAAGAATGAGGTTGTCATCCTTCCGCGCGCGATAACAGACCGTGTCGGGGAAGACCGAAGTAAAGACACCCACGAGCGCAGCTTCCTTCTCATCCGGCACCGCAACATTGAGCACCGCTACTCCTTCAGGCGCGAGCCTGGTTTTGACCAGGGAAAAGAAGTCCCGCGTTGCAAGGTGAGGCGGGATGTCGTCACCGTTGTACGCATCGATGAAGATCAGGTCGAACCGCGCGTCTGACTCCTGAACGAACTCCCCGCCGTCGCCGACGTGGACGCGATAGGAGGGATCTGTCGGAAGGTAGAAGAACTCCCGCGCGGCGCGCACTACCACCGGATTGATCTCCACCGCGTCTATCTCGATTGCGTCAATTGTATTCCAAAGGAGCGTGCCGAAGTTTCCCCCTCCCAGGCCGATCATCAACACTCGACGGGGCGTTTCCATATGAGCGAGTGCCACGGCGGCCAATCGAATACACTCCATCGGCACGTCGTTTGGGTTTCCCACGCGAAGCTCGCTCTGGTTGTCCCCGTCGGGCCGATCGAAGCGCAGCACGCGCAGCCCGTCCTCCTCCACGACGAATACCTTTCCAAACGGGGATTCTTCTTCCATGAGTATTCGTGTGGGGCCCGCTGTTGGCCCGGGCTTTTCGGCCAGACTCTCAACCGGCGTCGAAAGCGCCTTTTGGCTTCCCAGACACGAGGTCATCGCGGCGGCACACAGCAGAACAACAAGGGTTCTTTTCATGGAAACTACTCTAATAGCCGCCGTTCTATTTGTAAAAACACGGTCGCTTCGAGGGTCCTCGCGTGTCCAGACAATAGAGTGACAAGTTGATCGCAAACCGGCCGTTATTGTTGTGACTGCGCCACACACAAGGGGGACCGACATACAAATTATCCAATTTTTACCGTATAGTACGTTTTGGCACGAACGCTGCTTGTATTACGATCTGTTCGGCAGGTCGGTATTAATTATCGGGAGAAAAACGACAATGAAACATTTCAAAACATTATTGATCACCATCATGACCACGCTCATCATGGGAGCCCTGTCCTGCGGCTGTTTCTGGCTTTTCGATGGCGGCGACCCGGGTGACGGCGAATCGATCTACTACGACCCGGACTCAGACTCCGACTTCCCGAGCTGCGAGGACGGATTCTGGCCCGGAGACGTGGTAGTGGAGCAGATCGACGATATGCAAAAACTCCAGGGTTGCCGTTACATCGAGGGTAACCTCCACGTGACCTACGGCGACATCACAAACCTCTATCCCCTCCACAACTTGCTGGCCGTCGGAGGTGATCTCCGGATCGAGCACAACGACAACCTGACCTCTCTGCAGGGACTCGACAGCCTCATGGAAGTAGAGGGCAACTTCTATATCTCCGACAACAACAGCCTGTGGGATCTCAATCACCTCACTACTCTTATCGATATCGGCGGCAGCCTGGTAATTTCGGCAAACGACTCCCTCGAAAGCCTCGAAGGAAGCGACAGCCTGCTCTTCATCGGCGACGATCTGCGGGTTACATTGAACCAGGAACTCCAGGATATTGAAGGGCTCGACAAGCTTCTTAATCTCGACGGGGATCTCCTGGAAATCTCAAACAACATAACCTTCCCAACCTGCGAGGCCGACGATCTCATTACCAGGATCCTCGCCACCGGCTTCACCGGCATCATCGATACTCACGGCAACGACGATACGGCCACGTGCGAGGAATGAGCACGGTGGGGAAAAAAATGATAGGATTCAAAACATGACTGAAACAATAAAGAGAAAGGGTAAGACCCTGGGGCAGATCATCGCAAGGCCGTTCCTCTGGTTCTTCACCTGCGCCATTCCGGTTTTCATTGCCGCGTGTTACGGCGGTTACTACGAGATCGACGACGCTGGCGGCGGCAGCGTCAACCAGTTGAGCGCCACGGGAAGAGTGCTCAACGCTCTGACCAGCACAAGCATCGCTCAGATCAAGGTGAGCTGTGTGGCACCCGGATACGTGGACGGCGGCATCAACGCGGACGGCGGCGACAACGTGATCGATTCAACGTACTCGCTGCCCGGGGATGGTCACTTCGAACTCTGGTACACGGACGACAACCCCTGCGACCGTCTCGTTTTCGAGGACGTCGACGGCGCGGAAAACGGCGAGTTCGCCTCAAAGACAGTGCAGTTCGACGACACGCTCGCGGAGACTGTCGTGGAGCTTCTCCCCCCCCTGGATTGAGCCTTGTCCGAATCTCGCTTTTCGGGCGCTCTTCGCCGGGCAGCCCACCCGATCTACCGCCGCCTGGAAACCACCGTCCACCCCCTCCGATATCTGTTCCTGGAGATAACCCAGCGGTGCAACCTCAACTGTCTTCACTGCGGAAGCGATTGCGGCAGGCAGACGCGACCGGGAGAATTGACCACGGATGAATGGATCGACTTCATTCACTACCTTGGCGACCGATTCAAGAAGAAGAAGGAGCTGTTCCTCGTCATCACCGGCGGCGAGCCCCTGTGCCATCCGGAGCTGCCACGAATCCTCGACGCCATAAACGAGCACGGCTTTCCCTACGGAATGGTCACCAACGGCTACTTGCTCGGTGATCGGACCGTCGCCACCCTTGTCGACCGGGGCATCTCGAGCATCACCGTGAGCCTAGACGGAACGCGAGACTCCCATGACTGGCTGCGAGGCGTTCCGGGATCCTTCGACCGGGCCGTGGCGGGCCTCCGAATTCTGGCGAAACAGCCCATCCGTTTCTTCGACGTGGTCACTTGCTCCAACCCACGCAATCTCAATGAGCTACCCGCCGTGCTGGAGATCCTGCAAGACGCGGGCGTCAGGCGATGGCGCATCTTCTCCATCTTTCCCAAGGGGCGGGCAAAAGACAACGAAGAGCTGCTCCTCACCGACGAACAGCTGGTGGTCCTGCTCGACTGGATCCGCGACACCAGAACCAAACTCGAGGGCACCGGATTCACCCTGGACTTCAGCTGCGAGGGCTATCTCCCCACCGCCGTGGATCACGCTGTCAGAAACGAGCCGTACTTTTGTCGAGCCGGGATCTGTATCGGATCGGTTCTCTGTGACGGCGCCATCGGCGCCTGTCCCAACATCACTCGAGATCTCGTCCAGGGCAATATCAGGGACGACGACTTCCTCACGATCTGGGATGAGCGATTCGAGCGGTTCCGCAACAGGGAATGGATGAAAACCGACAACTGCATCGACTGCGGCGAATGGAACCGCTGCAAGGGCAACTCCCTCCACCTGTGGGACAGCGACGAGAAACGCACGGTCCTCTGCTACCACCGGATTCTCTTGAAAAACACTTGAAAAACAAATCTTGCGCCGTGTAGGGCATCCTGCTACAATGTGGGTGTATTAACTACACGGAGGGCGAGATGTCCGAGGAACGACGAATCAACCGCAGCGACAACATCAACGATGCCCTGGAGCTACAACTCGAAGCGACCGCACGCAGAGGACGTTTCTCAACCCTCATCCTGACCGAGGAGCAGGGCCTCACTGTGGTGGCAACCGGTCACATACAACCCTGTGAGGAAATTGCCGCCCTGAGCCCCCAGCTCGCCCCTGGAAATAGATTCTGGCAAGGGCGGGTCCGCGACGAGGACGGGGTCGGCAAGCTCATCACCGTCGCCCCGATCAAGACCGAATGGGGAACCCTCTACCTCTGTGCAATTGGCGGCATCGAATCGAACATCAACGCCGCGCTCCTCCTCGCGGGCCTCGGCGTAACCCGAATTCTGGCCTGACAAAACCCATCCCGAATACTTCCGCAAACGACTCCACGATGGCGTCGCGCGCCGCCTTCATGGGAGGGGCCTCTCCCAAAATCGCGGCGATGGAGGTGACGGGAGTATCGCTCATGCCGCACGGAACTATGAAATCGTAGTGTGAGAGATCCGGATCCACGTTGAACGCAAACCCGTGATAGGTCACCCCCCGGGTCACCCGCACGCCGATGGCTCCGATCTTCCCGCCCGAGTCGGAGATCGAAAAGACACCGGTGGTCCCGTCCTTGCGATCGCTCGCAACACCCAGGGTGCGCGCGGCCAGGATCATCACCTCCTCCAGGGCGGCCACGTACTTTGCCACTCCCAGGCCCAATCCATGGAGGTTCAAAATGGGATAGCCGACGATCTGCCCCGGCCCGTGGTATGTGACCTGCCCGCCCCGCTCGATCCGTCGCACGTCGATACCGCGCAGCTTCAGCAGGTCCGCAGACGCGACCACCCCCTGCTCGTCGGCGTTCCTCCCGAGTGTGAGCACCGGCGGATGTTCGAGGAGAATAAGGGTATCCGGAATCTCGGAGCGCTTTCGCTGCTCCACGATATCCAGCTGGAGCGCGTGGCCCTCGTCGTACGGAGTGAGATCATCGAGGATCACCAGCCGGCATGCCCCGCCGCTCATCAGGCGCCCCTCAACCCGCGAACGTAGGCCTCCGCAGCCCTGTACGACGTCCTGACCAGCGGACCGGCAGCCACGTATCCGAACCCCATCGCACGACCGAAAAGCGCCCATTTCTCGAACCTGTCAGGGTGAACGTACTCGATAACCTCCGCGTGATCCCTCGTCGGTTGAAGGTACTGGCCGAGCACCAGAATTTCCACACCCACGTCGAGGAGATCCGCCATTGAGTCTTCGATCTCCGCGTCGCTCTCTCCGAGGCCGAGCATTATGGACGATTTGGTCAGCTGGTTGCGATTGAAGGCCCTCGCCCGCGAAAGGCACTCGAGAGATCTCTCGTAACTGAACCCGGCATGCCTCATGGACGGTGTCAGTCTTTTAACGACCTCGATGTTGTGGGCAAAGACATCGGGGGCAGCTTCCAGCACCGTCTCAAGATCATCGCCGATATAATCGGGTGTGAGCACCTCCACTCGCACGGGGGGATCAAGGCTCTTGACGGCGCGAATTGCGGCCGCAAAAATCGCTGCGCCCCCATCATCGAGATCGTCTCTCGTGACCGAGGTTATCACCGCGTACTCCAGCCCCATCCGCACGACGGCTTCAGCGACCCTCTGTGGCTCTTCCCGATCGACCGAACCACCCTGATTGCCCCGCGACACCGCGCAAAACCGACAACCCCGGGTGCACAGATCTCCGAGGATCATGAAAGTGGCTGTCCCCGCATCCCAGCACTCGCCCATATTCGGGCAGCGCGCCTCCGCGCAGACCGTATGGAGGCCTCCGCAATCGACAGCTTGTTTGACCCTCTTGTACCGCTCTCCCGATGGGATGGGCACCTTGAGCCAATCGGGTTTTTTCATGGTCTTCCCGGACAACGCATCCTCCGTGGCGATACCTCACGAGCACCTGCGCCAGAAGATAATAGTTTGTAAAAAGAATGTAAATACCCAGATTCATTAACTTTTGCACAGATCTCGATCCGGACACAGGCGTCATTACCTCAAATCGGGAAACCAACGCGCGGCGAGGCAGTCATGACAAGAAAAGCAAAAAAAAAGAAAAACAATGAGAACTCGGTGAACATGGCGCTCAACGATCTGATGTGCCTGGAGGATGATCGCCATTTGAACGAGCAGGAGGCGCGGCGCGTGGCACAGGCCGATGAGCGTGCGAAACGCGAGGAGGAAAAACGACGTAAAAGAGAGGAGGAGGAAGTAGCAAGAAGGAAAGAAGAACTCACGGAACAGACCGCAAAGGAGGCACGACGCCTGGAAACGGAAAAGCAGGAACGCGAGAAAAAGGAACGGGCTTTCCGCATTCAAACTGAAGCCGAGGCGAAGGCACGGGCCGCAGAACAGACTCGAATGATGGAGTTCGAACTGGAAATGAAGCGAATCTCGGCCGGCAAGAACAGAGCACCGGCGTGGATATGGCCCACCGTGGCAATTGTCGTCCTCGGGCTGGTCGGCGCCGGGGCGGCGTTCTACAACAACATCCAATCCGACGCGGAATTCAGAATATCTCGAGTGGAAATAGAAAGCGCGGAAACCATCACCAATATCCGGCATGAGCTTTCCAATGCTCAATCTACGATGCAATCCGCGAAATACCAGCTCGAACTGGCGAAGAAAATGGAATCCGATCTCAACAAGAAGATGACAGATCTGCGTGGCCAACTTGAAGCAGCGCGAAGCTCCAAACCCGAACGCCATATCCGGCGAGGCGGCGGTTCCAAAAGCCAGGAAAACTCAAAACCCCCGGGCGACCTGGACAACCTGGACCTGGAGAACCCCATCGGAGACGAAGATATCCCCAACTAGATCCACCCGCCGACAATGAATATGATCATGTGTTATTCAATGTAAAATGATCCTTGAATGACATGACGTCATGTGGTACGACGCCCCCGCAATATGGGTATAATGTATAGGTGGATCCCTTATAGCGGACCCGCCTTTTTTTTATTTTTTTGAGGCATGTCCAAAATTGAGCAAATCAAGGAATTGGCGCGTCCTTTACTGGACAGGCACAACTGCGACCTGGTGCAAGCAACCCTGCGTCGGGAGCAACATGGTCGTGTGCTCCGCCTCATGGTTGAAAAAAGGGGATCGAATCCTCTTGAAGGCTCCGGTGTGAATCACTCTCTTTGTGCCTCCATCAGCCGTGACATGGGAACTCTGCTCGAAGCAGAGGATTTCATGGGCGATGAATTTGTGCTCGAAGTATCGTCCCCGGGAATAGAACGACCTCTGATAGACCCCGTGGATTTCGAGCGCTTCAAGGGCCACAAGGCAATGATAAAGACCAGGCAAACCATTGATCGCGCCAAGCGTTTTACCGGTGTAATCGGCGATGTCGAGGAGAACTGCGTTTGTGTCGAACTCAAGAACGGTACGAAAGCCGAAATACCATTTGAGTTGATAACAAAAGCAAATCTCGTATTCGATTCCAGCGTATTCGAAGTGAAAACAGGAGAGTAGTGATGTCGGATGCTATTTTACCCTTGAACATGATCCTGGACCAGGTCGGTCGGGACAAGGGCATTGACAAGACCGTGCTGGTCGAAGCCATCGAAGCAGCCATCCTCACGGCCGCCAAACGTACATTCGGGCAAGGCCGGGAGTTGGAGGCTCGATTCAACGAAGAAACCGAGGTCGTCGACCTGTACTTGTACATGACCGTGGTCGAAGAGATCGAGTTCCCCGAACGCGAGATTCTTGCGAAGGAAGTGAAGAAACTAAAACTCGCCGCCGAAATCGGTGAGGAGTTGGGGTTCCAGATCTTTTACCGCGAAGAGGACGACAAGAAAGCCAAGAAGCAGGACAAAGAGTTCGCCAAGCTATTGGACCTCAAGACTCACGGTCACGGCTTCGGCAGAATCGCCGCCCAGACTGCAAAGCAGGTCATCATTCAACGGGTGCGCGACGCCGAGCGGGAGAACATCTTCAACGAATACAAGGACCGCAAGGACGAAGTGATCGCGGGGGTGGTCCGTCGATTCGAGCGCAACAACAGCATCATCATCGACCTGGGCCGGACAGAGGCGATCATACCCGCCTGGGAGCAGACTCCCCGCGAATCCTATCGCCCCGGTGATCGGGTGATGGCCTATGTCAAGGAGATAGACCGGGAAGCCCGCGGGCCCCAGATAGTCCTGTCCAGGACGCACGAAGGACTCCTCTTGAGGCTCTTCGAGATGGAGGTCCCGGAGATCTACGAGGGGATAGTGCGCATCGTGGCGGTTGCTCGGGAACCGGGCGCGCGCTCCAAGATCGCTGTCACCTCGAGGGACGCTGATGTGGATCCCGTGGGTGCATGTGTGGGCATGAGAGGCTCCCGCGTGCAGGCCGTCGTACAGGAACTCCACGGCGAGAAGATCGACATCGTTCCCTGGGACAGGGACATGGCCCGATTCGTATGCAACGCCATCCAGCCGGCGGAGGTCACAAGGGTCATCATCGACGAGGCCAACGGTTCCATGGAGTTAGTGGTTCCGGACGACAAACTCTCGCTGGCCATCGGTCGCCGAGGACAAAACGTCCGTCTCGCCTCCAGGCTGACCGAATGGCGCCTGGATGTCATAAGCGAAACCAATTTCAACGATCGCGAGCGGGACGCCATCGAAACCCTGGCGATGATCGAGGGAATCGACGACAACCTGGCCCGCACCATGTACAAGCTGGGCTTCAGAACCGTCGAGGAGGTGGCCGAGGCGGATCCGGCGGAACTCGCCGCCATCCCGGGATTTGGAAACACGGACACAGTTGTCGAGATCCAGAAGTCGGCCGAAGTAACCATGGAGGATCTCCGGCAGGCGAGGATCAGGGCCCTCGCGGACCGCGCGGAACCATTGAAAGAACGCGAGAGGCTCATGTTCATACGCGGGATCGGAGAGCGCACCATCGAGCTGCTCTCCCAGGCGGGCTATCGCACGGTGGACGATCTGGCCGCCGAGGACGACCTGGACCGCCTGGCGCTCAGCACCGGGCTAGGCCTGCGAAAGGCCCGCGTGATATTCGACGGGATCAAACAATTCCTGGAGAGCGAGATGCAGGTCCTGGCAAATCTTCAGGAACAGGCCCGCGAGAAGGCGAAGGAGAAGGCGGAATCCGAGGCCGCCGAGGCCGCCGAAGCCGCCGAAGCCGCCGAGGCAGCGCAAGAAGAGGCAGCAGACGATTCCGCGCCAGTTGAATCCGACAAACCGGAAACCGACGGGGAAACCGAGAAGCCCGAAGAAGAAAAAGAAGAAAAATCCGTGGATATGGATGCCGTGGACGAAGATTGGTAACCGATGATCGGAGCGACCGAAAACAGGGCTGCGGCCTCCAGGGGCCGGTCCATAGCTGAGAGGACTTGCGCTGCATGTCGCCAGAAGGCTCCCTCCAGGGATCTTCTGCGTATGGCCCAGGCTCCCGACGGCAGTTTGGTCCCTGATTTGCGACGAAACCTGGGCGGCAGGGGCGCGCACGTTTGCCCCACCCGAAAGTGCATAGTCCACGCATTGAAAAAGCATTCCTTTGACAGGGTGTTCAATACACGGGTTCGCTACCCAAACGCAGACGATCTTCTGGACTCAATAAAGTCCTCTCTGTTTCGAAATATCAACACTTTGCTGGCCTCGGGAAGCGCATCGCGCTTCCTTTGCGCCGGAACCGATGCCTCGCGCAAGTGCTTGAACGAGGGAAAAGCCGCATGCATGTTGCTTGCCTCAGACGCCACCGAAAGAGAGCGATTCGAGACTCAAGCAAAAGAGAGAAGCATCCCGACGAGGACGCTGCCGAGCAAGAATTTACTCGGCACATTGACCGGCAGACGGCCCACGGGCGTGGTCACGATCAAGGATCGTGGTCTCGCCGATGCTCTTATTGCCGTCGCGGATCGGCTGGAGGCGCTGTACTGACAGTCGCCACGCTGAAAAGATGACGGAGGGGCCGCCGTCACAAGGAAACAAACGGCCCGGAGGAGAGATGGTGCAAAAAGTACGGATTTTCAAACTGGCCGACGAATTCGCCGTCGAGAACGACGTGATGGTCGCCAAGGTCCAGAACCTCGGGTTCGCCGTGCGAAACTACATGAGCGCCATTGATGTTGAAGACGCCCAACGTGTGCGTCGACTGCTCGAAAGGGAACGAACGGAGAACATGGTCGAGGAGCAAATTCGTCCCACCGTCGTTCGACGCCGCACAAAAAAAGGCGCGCCGCCCAAACCGGTTCGACCCCGTCCGCCCGTGGAGGCCGCAGTCGCCATGGAGGAGCTTGCTCCCGCCCCGGAGAAAGCGGAGCATGTCGTACCAGAAGCTCCCGAGACGGCGCCCGCTGTGGAACCACACACAGCTCCTGAGGAATTGAAGCCCGACGTACCGGAAGAAGAAGTCAAACCGCAGGTGCCCGATATAGGACCGGAGTTGTTCATGGAGGCCCCCCTCCAGAACGGCCAGGCCCCTGTCGTCGATAACGGGACTCCCGCTGTGGCCGGATCTGAAAAAAACGGCACCTACCTGAGACCCGCGGCCGAGGCGCCGATCATCCGTCGCAGGATTCAGCGCCCCGCACCGGATTCCGGCACTGGAGATCAGGCGCGCGGCAAGGGGCCTCGCCGTCGCCAGGTGGAGAGCCGCGAGATAACACCCGCAAGAAGTTTGCCCGGAACGCCGTCGTCCAAGTTCGGATCTCCCCGCGGCCGTAAACGCCGTATGACGCCCGGAAAGAAGGGCAAGAAGACCGAGATCACGGTTCCAAAGGCAATCAAGCGCGTCATCCGCGTGGAGGGCTCGATAACTCTTCAGGATCTGGCCAAACGGATGAGCGTGAAGTCCACCGAGCTGCTCATGACGCTCATGGGGATGGGCGTTGCCAGCATCAATATCAATTCCACATTGGATATCGAGAGCGCCAAGATCGTTGCCGAGGAATTTGAATACGAGGTCGAGGATGTGGCCCTGGTGGAGGATGACCTGTTGTCTCAGACGCGCGCCGAAGAAACCGATGAGGAGCGTGCGCAACGCGAGACAAGGGCTCCCATCGTCACGATGATGGGGCACGTGGACCACGGAAAGACTTCCCTGCTCGACGCCATCCGCAGCTCGGACGTAGTGTCGGGGGAGGCCGGCGGGATCACACAACACATCGGTTCCTACCGCGCAAAGATCGGCGACTCGGAGATCGCGTTCATCGACACTCCGGGCCACGCGGCTTTCACCGCCATGCGTGCGCGGGGAGCCAAAATCACCGACATCGTCGTTCTCGTAGCCGCCGCCGACGACGGCGTGATGCCTCAGACAGTCGAAGCTATCGACCATGCGCGAGCGGCGGGTTGTCCGATAATCGTGGCGGTCAACAAGTGCGATCTGCCGGGCGCGGACTCGGAGCGTACTCGCCGCATGTTGATGGAACACAACCTCCTTCCCGAGGAACTCGGGGGAGACACCATTATCGTCGACGTTTCGGCCAAGACGGGGGACGGCCTGGACAAGCTCCTGGAAATGATAAATCTGCAGGCGGAGATGATGGAACTGGACGCCAATCCGACACGCCCCGCGACGGGCGTCGTGCTCGAGGCCTACCTCGACAGAGGACGCGGCCCGGTGGCCAACCTGCTGACCAAGGACGGCTTGTTGAAGACAGGCGACGTCATCGTGGCCGGCTCGGCCTTTGGCAAGATCAGGGCCATGACCGACGAGCACGGTAAAAAGATCACCGAGGCCGGCCCTTCCACACCGGTGGAAGCGCTGGGTATGGGATCTGTTCCCGAAGCCGGAGAAACCTTCGACGTGGTGACAGACATGAAAACCGCCGAGAAGGTGGGTCAGTCTCGAGCCGACAAGAGCCGTTCGAGCGCTTTCATCTCCGCGCGACCTTCAACTCTCGAAGATCTGTACGAACAGATGCAGGGAAGCGAGCAGGCGGAGTTAAACCTCATCATCAAATCGGACGTGAAGGGCACGACAGAGGCCCTGCGGGAAGCGCTCACCAAGCTCACCGGAGAAAAAGTCAAGGTCTCGGTGTTACATGCCTCAACGGGCGGCATCACGGAATCGGACGTGCTCCTGGCGTCCACATCGGGCTCGATCATCATCGGCTTCAATGTCCGACCGGCGGGCAAGGCACGTCGCCTGGCCGAAGAGCAGGGCGTGGAAGTCAAGATATTCTCCATCATCTACGAGGTGATCGATGCCGTGAAGGCAGCCATGCTCGGCCTGTTGTCTCCAACAGTGACGGAGGAGACCCTCGGAATGGTAGAAGTTCGCGATACCTTCACTATCCCCAAGATAGGGACCATCGCAGGATCATACGTGACCGACGGCAAGGTAATACGCAACTCCCGCGCGCGCCTCATCCGGGATTCGGTACAGATATGGGAAGGCAAGCTCAGCTCCTTGCGGCGCTTCAAGGAAGACGTGAAGGAGGTCCAGTCAGGGTTCGAATGCGGCATCTGCCTCGATGGGTACAATGACGTCAAGAATGGCGACGTAATTGAGCTGTACACGGAAAAGGAAATAGAGGCGACCCTCACCTGAGGAGACCGGGGGTTCTTTGGCAATGTTCGTTGGCGTCCTTCGTCTTTCCCTGCATCTTCACGGTAACGGATCCCTCAAAGGCAAGAGGTCCATCGTCCGGCGAATCGTGGAGAGAACACGTTCAAAGTTCAACGCATCCGTCGCGGAGGTGGCCGATAACGATGTGCTCCAGCGGGCCGTAATAGGCATCACGGTGGTCGGCAACAGCGCCTCTCACGTGGATTCGATGATCAGCCGCATAGGCGGGTTCGTTGAGGGGCTTGGGTTAGCCCCGGTCGCATCAATACAAACTGAGGTCATCCCGCTGGGAGACGATATCGGAGATCCGAAATGGTAGGAGTCCAAAAAACCCAGACCAGGCGTCAGCAGCGAGTGGGCGAGATGGTCCGGGCGGATATCTCACGACTTCTCACCACGGTAGCCTCCGATAAACACCTCGCATGGGTCACCATCACCGGCGTGGTGATGTCCCCGGATCTGCGACATGCCAGGGTCTTCTTCGTATCCAAGAAGAGTGAAGATCCGGGCATCCTTCACGACACCCTCAAGCGATCCGCGCCCTTCCTTCAAAGAGAACTGGGACGATCCCTCGAACTGCGCTTCACGCCCGTATTGGTTTTTCAGTTCGACGAAAGTCTCGATCGGGGCTACAAGATCGACGAGTTGATCTCGCAGACATCGAACGAAACCGAAATGAAAGCGAAAAAAGAGACACCAGAAGAGATCCTGGCCAGGCTCGTGACGCAATCGGATAAAATTCTGCTTTGCGCACATGCCAATCCGGACGGCGACGCCATCGGATCGTTGCTCGGTCTCGGCAGGATCTTCCACCTGTTGGGAAAGAAACCGGTGTTGTACTGCCCCGATGGAGTTCCAGGCACCCTGCTGTTTCTCCCGGGCTCAAAGGACGTTGTGGGCGAGTTGGACGTGAATGACGAATTCGATCTCACCGTTCTCCTGGATACAGCCGACGAAAGTCTCCTGCCCAGGGGTTTTCCCTCCCCGCAAAAACGCGGGACGCTGGCGGTGATCGATCATCACATGACCCACGGTGAAATGGGGGACATCATCATCCGTCGAAAGGTCTCCGCCGTGGGCGAGCTCCTTTTTCATCTGACGAAAGAGCTGGTCTGGCCCGTCGATAGAGAGGCCGCTCAGTGCTTCTACACTTCCATCGTCTCGGACACCGGGTCTTTTCGCTACACGAGCACTACCCCCGCGACCCATCACACAGCTGCAGATCTTATAACCCTCGGGGCCGATCCCTGGAAATCGGCGACCGCACTCTACGAGTCGTACCCGGTCCGGCGCCAGCACCTCCTCGCGGCGGTGGCCGGAACCCTCCGGCTGAGCGACGACGGTCGATACGCGTACCTGTACTGCACTCCGAAGATGCTCGAACAAACCGGCGCAGTAAAGGCCGACCTGGACGGCATGATAAACCTGGGAAGATCAGTGGACGGTGTCGAAATCGCGGCCATGTTCCGCCTGGAACCGGAGGGGCACGTCAAGGTCAGCTTCAGGTCCAAGGGGCAGGTTGACGTGGCGGACCTGGCTGCACAATTCGACGGAGGGGGTCACAGAAACGCCTCCGGCGCCACCATCCATAAAGTATCAATGGAGGAGGCCGTGAATATGGTTCGCGATGCGGCAAGAGATTTCCTCGATCGACCATCCGCATTCGATTCGAACGACTCCAACTGAGTACCCGGTTTCATGAACGGAATCCTACTTGTCGACAAGCCCATCGGTCCAACGTCGTTCGACGTCGTGAAGGCAGTCCGACGGGCGATGGGCGTGCGGAAAGTCGGACACGCTGGAACCCTCGATCCGCTCGCTTCCGGATTGCTGATTGTCTGCATCGGTCAGGGCACACGGCTGGTCCCATACCTGATGGACTCTGAGAAGAGATACCTGACCACCGTGGCCCTGGGAACGCAAACTGATACGGACGACTCGACGGGGAGGGAGATTGCCGAGGCGCCCGTCCCGACCATCGACAAGGAATCGCTCGCGACCATCCTTGAGGGCTTCACCGGGGTCTTAAGCCAGGTGCCCCCTCGTTTCAGTGCGCTGAAAAAAGATGGGGAGGCAATGTACAAGAAGGCCCGCCGGGGTGAGGATATCGCGCCTGAGCCCCGGAACGTGACCATCCACTCCATCTCTATAACCAGCTTGTCTCCAACGGAGATCGGCCTGGACATTCGCTGCGGTAAGGGCACCTACATTCGATCCCTGGCCAGGGATCTCGCAAGGGCGCTGGGAACCGAGGGCCACCTTTCCGCCCTGCGCAGAACCTTCACCTCGGGGTTTGACGTCGTGGACGCCGTCCACATGGACCACCTCGATAAAATGGCCGGGCAAGGCGAGTTGAGATCGAAGATTATCTCACCGACGGACGCGCTTCATACTTATCCCCAGGTGGAGATCCTTCCCGAGGATCAGTTATTCGTCTCGGACGGTCGGCCCATCGACGCGGGGAACTACGAAGCGATAGGAGAGATCAATAGCGAAGGGATTGTCTGCCTTACTCGGGAAGACGGCCACCTGCTTGCCATAGCGCGACTCGACGACGGGCGACTCAAAATGGAACGGGTTTTCAAGTAGGGGCGGGTCCCTGTGCTACCGCTGTCAACTTAAGGCGGCGAAAAACAGAGATCTTTTTCGTCGAGCCCTTGAAGTGTCGCCTTGTCGCGGTGTGCGGGTTTTCAGTGTGCTGAGATCTGGAGCGGCAGGCGGT
>JAUVDV010000017.1 GCA_030595125.1 Deltaproteobacteria bacterium | reverse complement strand
TGGGATGAGGATCTGACAAACATGGGTCCCCCGAGTTTCCTCACGGTGTCGTATTCGGACATTCCTCTGGATATCACGTACACGGACGGTGGAGGTAACATCGAAGCCGATCCCCGTTTTGCAGACGCCGCGAACGGCGATCTGTCCCTCACAAACGCGTCCCAGTGCATCGACTCGGCGGATGACACCGCCGCGCCCTCATTGGACATCACCGGGAACTCCAGGTACGATGATCCGGGGATGCCCAACACCGGCTTGGGGAGCGTGGGGAGCCAGCCGAGCGACATGGGCGCCTACGAATTCCAGGGAGATACCATCCTGCGCGTCACGGCGCCGAACGACGGCACGGAGGAATGGGATATCGGCACCAATCCCACGATCACCTGGTATTCGACAGGCGCAGTCTCCAACGTATACATCGAACTGTCCCGGAACGGTGGATCGACATGGGAGGACATCGTGGCCTCCACGCCCGCGGCGACCGGAAGTTACTCCGGCTGGACGGTGACGGGGCCGACGACGACCGAGGCGCTCGTACGGATCAGCGATACGGGTATGGGCGGTGTTTCAGATTGGTCCGACAATACCTTCTGGGTAACGTCAGATGAAATTTGGCACGTGGATCATTCTGTTGCCGTGGAGGGCGACGGATCGTCTTGGAGCGCCGCGCTCCACCAGATTCAAAACGCCCTGGCCGTTTCTCAGATGGGTGATGAGATTCACGTTGCCGCAGGAACCTACACGAGAATGTCCATTACGGATACCACCGTTGTCGAAATGGTTTTCGGAGTCGATCTCCTGGGGGGATATCCGAACGGCGGCGGCGTGCGGAATCCGTCGGTCAACCTGACCCGGATAGACGGTCAGAATATCTGCTACCACGTGGTTCTCGGACAGAACGAGGCCGCGATCGACGGTTTCATCATAGAGAACGGAAACGCAAACGGAATGGGATATGAAACCTATGGCGCGGGAATGTTCAATTCCGACGTATCGCCGACAGTCGTCGGTTGCCTGTTCCAGAACAACAACGCCACGGCTCACGGTGGGGCGATGTACAACCTGCAGAGCGGCGTGGAGGTGTACGGGTGCGTGTTCCTGGGCAACTCCGGATCCCACGGAGGCGCCGTGCGAAACAACTATTCGGACGTCGCGCCGTCGTTCACCGATTGCTGGTTCTCGTCGAACACGGCGCCGGGCGGCTTCGGCGGGGCGGTCATGAACAACGCGGTCGAGGTGACGTTCACCAATTGCTTGTTCGACGGCAACTCCGCGAACTGGGGAGGCGCGATATTCAACCTGTCGGGCACGCCGATCAATATCGTCAACTGCACGGTGCTCAACAACACATCGGTTTCGAGCGACGGCGGCGGGTACTTCGGTAACTCCTCGTGCCCCGCGACCATCGTGAACTCGGTGTTCTGGAACAACACGGGCAGCGTCGGCACGCACCCCGATGTGTACGACGACAGCGACGGGTCCACATCGAGGCACAGCGCCTTCGCCCAGGCTCTCGGAGCCAACGGATATCAGGATGACGGCAGCGGTGGGACGATCCTGCTCATCGCCTCGCCGTTCGGCGCCGGCAGCGAGCCCGCCTCGGGCGCTCCCATCCTGGACGCGGCCGATGGCGACCGCGCGACGGCAACGGACGTGCACGGCAATGGACGCGTCGACAACGTCGTCGCCGACACTGGAATCGGCACGCCCACCTACGTGGACATGGGCGCCGTCGAGCGCCAGGTGAATCCCTGATAATCATCTACCCTTGCCGGATTTCATGGGCACCGTGTAAATAGACGCGCCGTCGCTCACTACCCTCACGGCTCCGTTCAGGTCGGTTCGAAACAGCCGGATATGCCGCTCTTCAAGTCGGCGACTAACATCCCGATGGGGCATCCCGTACCTGTTGGCGAGACCACAGCTCGCCACACCGATGGAGGGGCGCACAAGGTCGAGAAAATCCCGTGTCGATGAGTTCCGGCTTCCGTGATGACCGAGCTTGAGGACATCGCTTCGCGGCACCGCGCCGCGCTCCATGAGAATCCGCTCACCTTCCTCTCCGAGATCTCCGGCCAGGAGAAAAGACGTGCGGCCGTATGACAGATGCATGACCAGGGAATTGTCATTGAACGAGAGCCCCGGATCGTATCCCAGAGTGTCGTGACAGGGGTGCAGGATCTCTACCCGTACCCCGGCGACCATCCGGACCCCGCATATGAGTCTTCCCCTCGAGATCGGAATGGAGTGCTCCGCACATTGCGCGATGACCTCGTTGTAGGCCGGGTGTGCGCCTTCGGCCCTCCCCTGCCCGTTGTCCCACAACCCACCGACGCAGATACTTGTAAAAATAGCGGGCATGCCGGTCACGTGATCGGGATCCGGGTGCGTCAGGACAACGGTTTCGAGGTAGTCCACACCGAGACCCCGAAGGATGGGAACCAGGTGGCGCTCGCCAACGGTCTCGGGCCCGGTGGCCGTTCCTCCCGCATCCACCAACCAGTGACGACCATCGGGAAAGGTTACAAGAGTGGCGTCTCCCTGTCCCACATCCAGAAAATCTATTGTGAGTCGGTTTGCGGGAAAAGATCTCGGGGCGACGACGTGGGCGATCACCATGAGCCCGACGGATATTGCAACCACCGCGGCCGTGGCCCTGAACCTGCGGGCCAGCAGGAGAAAAACGGCGAGACACAGCAACGATATGCCCACCATATGTGGGAAATCAGTTGCTTCAAGGGTGCAAGGTAGGCCCGAGATCCATTCGAGAAGATCCTCCAGCAAGTCCAACATGTACCCCGCAGGGAAGGCGAGGACCCCCGCGAACCACGGGGAGATCAGCGCGGTGCACGAAACCAGCAGCAGCAACGGCATGAGCAGGAACGAAGTATACGGCACCACTGCCATATTGACCGGTATTGAAACGAGAGAAATTGTTCCGAAATGGTACAGAATGATCGGTGTGGTTGCGGCGGTTGCGGCCAGCGTGGACATGAAAAGGCGGCGGACTGAACGGCGCGTGTTCTCGACAAACTTCCTTACCGAGGAAGCAGGCCCGGGCCGCGAGCCATCCCCCATGGCCTCGACGGGGCTCCTGTAACCCATGGAGAGGAACCCCAGAACAGCACTGAACGACAATTGAAAACCAGCAGATACGATATTCGACGGCTCGAAGGCCAGCAAGCAGGCGCCCGCGAGGCAAACCGATTCCCGCGCGCCCCCCTTTCTGCCCAGAAATCTCGCCAGAAGCACACCCGTCGCCATGACGCATGCACGCACCACTGGCGCCCTGCCCCCGACCAGGATAGCGAAAGCAATGATCGCCGGAATTGTAAGCAAGGCGGCAAATTTCCCCACATCCCATCGCCGGGATACGGGGTTTATCCGCAGCATGATCCGCCTGATTCCTCCGAACACGATAAGAGCCACGATAGCAAGGTGCAGACCGCTAACCGCCAGCAAGTGGGCGGCCCCGGTTCGTCTGAAGCTCTCCCGCTGTTCCCGGTGCAAGGCCCTGGATTCTCCCAGAGTCAGCGCTCGCGCAAGCCGGGACGCCCGCTCGTCCAGGGCGCCTTCCCAGAAAGCGGCGAGCTCGCGCCTCTGATCATCGAGGAGATCCGCTATCCGTGCCGACGGTGATTCGACCCTGACTATTCCACCTGCGCTGTGCAGAAAACCCGTGAAGATCAAATCATCGCGTAAGGACCGCAATACTCCGGGGTTGCGATGATCCTGCACAGGTCTGGGCTCGACGAGGATCCTGACTATCTCGCCGCGGGAGATCCGGAGCGATTCGTCCTTCATAACCGTCAGGTACAATCTCCCGGCGGCGGGCCTCATCCGCGCTTTGCCAGGAGCATCGACACAGTTCGAACAGCTCTCCATATCCATGACCAGCCGCGTTTTACCGCCCACCGAGAGCGGCGCTTGTGAGATCTCTCCCTGGATGAGACGAAGACAGGACCGCTGTCCATCCGAGATTCCGGGTGCGGTGGTGGACACGGGCGTGCGCGCCCAGCCCAGGGCCAGCGTTCCCACGACCGCGACCAGCGCCAGGCGCTTCCTGCAATACACCGACACCACCAGTACGAAAATGATGCAAGGCGCCGCCGCGAGGGCATGCCACGCGGGAACCGGGAATATCTGCCCCAGGGCGATGCCCGTGGCATAGGCCAATGTGAGGAGCACGAGAACGGTCATGGATCAGATCAATTCAAACCGCGTGCCATCCGTTCGCCCTTGGCCAGGCAACCTATTCCGTGTTTCAGATCGACGGTGCGGCGCCGAAACGGCGGCGAAACGGCGGCGGGACCCGTGTTTCCGCCGCGTCACATGATCCGTGGGTTCCCCTGTCCTGCATTATATCCAATCCTGATTTTCCATTTAGTGTATCATTTGTAAGGGAGGAAAAACCATGAACAGATTTGCTCATTGGGCGTTGCTCGTTGTGTTGTCAGCTCTTGTCGTTCTGATCGCAATGTCATGCGAGGACACGAATAGAGGCGGTGAATCTTCGGACACAGACACGGACACGGACACAGACACGGACACAGACTCCGATTCCGACTCCGACACGGACGCAGACGGACTTTGCGTTCCCGGGGAGATATGGTGTTTCGACAACTGGGTAGCCGAGTGCAACGAATCGGGCACCGGCTGGAACCAGCTCGAAAACTGCGATGATCAGGGTCTCCTGTGTGCCGCCGGCGAATGCGTGGACACCACCATCGAGTGCGCGACTGCAATCAACGAGAAATCGTACATTGGATGTGAGTACTGGGGTGTCACTCTGGCCAACGGCGTAACTGCCAACAAGTTCACCTACGCGATCGCGGTGGCCAACCGGGGGAACGACGCCGCCAGCATCAACATCAGTGACAACGGCGGGATCAACAATAACTACACTGTGCCCGCCGGTGACATGATCGTGGTGGAGGATCTACCCTGGAAGACCGACATCAAGGAGCCGGGAATCTTCAGCCTCGACAATTGGGCAACCCGCAAGATCGCCAACGCGGGGTATCATCTCACATCGGATCGCCCCGTAACGGTGTATCAATTCAGCGCGCTGGAGTACCAAGCCGAATCCGGGTCATTTTTCTCACATACCAATGACGCATCGCTCCTGTTGCCTGCCCATGTTTACAGAGACGAGTACATTGTCATGTCCAGGCCGACCCTCAAGGTCACAAACGGCACTTCCCCGCTGGGCACGGATCCCGGGCTCTTCGCCATCGTCGGACCCGCCAACGGGCCCACTACGGTTGAGATCACGCTCAACGCGTACACTCGCCCGTCTGACTCTACATCCAACGAAACTTACCCCGCGCATTCGCCAGGGGACACTTTCCAGACCGTCCTGCAACCGTACGAGGTCTTGCAGGTTCTCACGGCATCCGAGACGGGGTGCACAGGCCAGACCATGTGTGAAGGCTCCTATTGCTGCGACACACCGGACACCTACGATCTCACCGGTACCGTCATCACGGTGGTCGACGGGCCCGCCCCGGCGGTTTTCGGCGGCACCGAGTGCTCGTTCATTCCGTTCGACAAGTGGGCCTGCGATCACCTCGAACAGCAGATGTTCCCGCTGGAAACATGGGGGACCAATTATCTGTGCGGGCACAACATCACGCAGGCGACCGGCGAGCCGAGCATATGGAAGGTGATGTCGGGCACCGACGGCAATAACATCACGTTCAACCCGTCCAGTATTCACGCGGCGGTCACCCTCGATAAGGGGGAGTACATCGAGTTCGAAACCGAGGCTGACTTTGAGATTCAGGGCACTGGAAGGGTGTCTGTCGCCCAGTTCATGGTGGGGCAGAACTACACCTCACCGGCTCCGCTGAACGGAGATCCGGCAATGGCACTGGCGGTTCCCGTCGAGCAGTACAGGACCGACTATACGTTCTTCGCCCCGACGACCTACATTTACAACTACCTCACGATCATTCACAAGGCGGAAGCCTACCCCGAGCTGGACGGAGCGGAATTGACCAACGGCGTCACCCAGGACATCAACGGCGTGTACGCCAAGACCAACCTCGAGATCACCGGCGGCATCCACTTCATAGAGTCCACAGAGCCTTTCGCGATAAACGTTTACGGAGTCGGAGCATACACTTCATACATGTACCCCGGTGGGCTGGACCTCGGAACGGTTACTGTCATCATAGAGTAATCGGCGCAAGAGGGGAAGGAGCCGATCATGTCCGAAGAAAACATCGTAGTATTGTCCACGGCTTCAAGCCTCGAGGAGGCCGAAAAAATTACCAAAGCGTTGCTAGAGGCGCGAAAGGCCGCCTGTGTAAACATAGTGCCGAAAATTCTCTCCCGTTACTGGTGGCAGGGCAAGATCGAGCATGACGAGGAAATCCTCCTCATTATCAAAACAAAGACCGGCGCTCTCGATGAGATTACAACGCTGATCAAACAAAATCACAGCTACGACACACCCGAAGTGATCGCCCTGCCGATAACGGGCGGAAGCGAACGCTACCTCGAATGGCTTGATAAGGAAGTGAAATGAAGGAGGGGGTTGATCACCGGGTTCGCTTGCCTAAACGGTAGGACTTCGTCTACTATCCGTCCCGAAATGAGAACCTTGCGGCAGTCAGCAGTGCTTGTGTTTTTTATTGTGTTTTCCGGGTGCTTTCCGGATACGGGCGGGATTGATCCGCCCGGCGACAAGCTCATATTTCCGGTGGGACTCGCCACCACCCATGACAACTCTTTTCTGCTGGCGGTAAATTCCAATTTCGACCTCGAGTACAATTCGGGAACCCTCGTGGCCATGGAGGTCAATCTGCTGGACCAGTACATGGACCTCGCGTCCGCCGATCCGGCGATGCTTGCATACGACTGCTCCGACACCACCGTGAGCGAGGTGAGCCCTGACGATAATTACTGTTTCATCCACGAGGAACACCTCATCCGGGAAGCCGAAACCGTGCGGGTCGGCGCGTTTGCCAGTGATCTGGTGATCACTCCGTCCGGGGACCAGGTCATCATCCCGGTCCGGGGGGAACGGGCCATCACTCTCGTGGACGTGGACGAAACAGGCCCGGACATCCTCTCCTGCTCTCAGGGAGCCGACCTCAAATGCGACGAACTGCACAAGGTCACCGCAGACAACGATCTGACCCTGCCCATTGAGCCGTACAAGGTCGCGACCCTCGAGTACGTCGAGGATAATCCGGCAGGCGCGGCAACCCGTATCACCATGGGGTTCGCAACTCATCTGGCCGGCGGCGAGGTCTCCCTCTTTTCCATCTCCACGGCTCCCTTTCTGGGGGACGGCGGCGTTGGCGAGAGTTCTCTCACATCAGAGCTTCTCGGAGTGATCGACGGTGTGGTCGAGGGCGCCAGCGGCCTGGCAGTGAATAGCGAGAACAATCACATCTACGTGGCGGGCAGGCACGATCCCGAGCCCCATGTGGCCGTGTTGAAGGTGATGACCGACTCGCAGAACGGAACTCTGACCACAAACCCGTGGTTCAACCAGACCAACAGCATCAACCTGACGGATGAGATGTACGGCGGAACCAACGCCCGCGGAATCGCGGTCACATCTGACGGCCACCGGGCCTTCATGGTCACGAGAACCCCCGACGTAATGGTGGAGCTTGACCTGGACAACTACGCCATGACCGACATGGTCACCGTGTGCAACGAGCCATCGGTTCTGGAATTGTACGAGGACGACAACGGAACGATCGACCCATTCGATGACAGGGTTTACGCATTCGTACTCTGCTTCTTCACCGGGCAGGTGTACATCATCGACACGAGCGTGATGCTCACAGAGGTTCGGGTCACCGGCTCGGGACCTCAGGCCATCTCGTTCGATTACAAACGCAAGCTGGCTTACATCGCCAATTTCCGCGAGTCGACCGTCACGGCAATCCAGGCGGTACCGCCCTTCTCGCACTTGCGGGACGAGATGAACAGAATAGTAAAGTTCGGAAAGCCACACCTTCCCAAGGGCCAAGACTGATATGACCAGACCATACATTCTCTGGCCCCTTGCTCTCTCGATCGCACTTTGCGCCTGCGAGGAGAACCCTCCCGACATCGTCATCCCCCAGTTCGATCGCGCGCAGGACGTGGCACTGGTTTGCTACGACCCCACTGTGGTTGATGGGGACACCTCCGGCCTCAAGAGATTCCTTCCCCTCGAATGCTGCAAGAACGAGGGTTACGGCCAGGAGGGGTACTGCGACTCACCGAGACCGTACGCCATCGTCCTGGCGTTCGTCACCCAGACCACCTACGGCGAGGTGGCGGTGGTGGATCTGAACGCCTTGAAGATTATCGACCAGGATGAGCGGATCCCGTTAAACAGCTTCGTCCCGGTGGGCGGGCAGCCAAGCGATATTGCCGCTTCCTGGGACGGAACGATGGTCTACACTGCCAACTACGAGACCGAGGATCTGTCGGCAATCAACACCGCGCAGGCTTTCGGTCCCACCCTGATTCCCGCCACTTCCATCAACGTGGGGGGACGCGCCGCAAAGCTGGTCATCGCAAGAACCGAAATGCTGCGGGATCGCTACGCCTTTGTGACGCTGCCATCCCTCGGGCGCCTCGCTGTCGTCGAGCTGCCGTTTGAGAGCGGCTCACAGGGCCGACTGCTCGGATACCTCCGGCTGGGTACCTACACCGGAATCCAGCATGCTCCCCCGGACACTTCTGCGGCGGGCATAGTGCCCTGGGCAATAACGGCCTCGGATGTGACTTCATCCATTTACGTGGGCGGAAAAGAGGGCCGTTACATCATTGAGCTCGACAGTGAGATCCTTGTTCAGGAGGCTCTCGCCCTTTCCACACCGGGTCCCCTGGGCGATGGATCGATCATCCGCCGCCTGGAGCTCGAGGAGTTCACGACGCGAGACATGGTGATCGAACCCGAACTGGAACGTTGGATCTACGCCGTCGAGAACGAACAGGGCGGCATAGTCGTGATTGATCTCGTGACAGGAGACATCCTTCCTGTCAGTGAGGACAACCCCTTCGCCACAAACGCATTCAGCCTGGATGTTCCCGGCAGGGCGCGAGCTATCAACATGATTCACCTCGGCGAGGAGGGTCCTGTTGATCCATATACCTTCAGCGGAACGTTCGGGATCGTATCCACCACAATGGCGGGCATCTTCGTGATCGACGTGGAGGACAGAAACGCGCTGGCGGCGGGATACGACATTAAAAACCACTCCCTGAGGACAGCCACGGACTGGTGGTGCGAGGACGAAGAAGACGACCCGACCGAATGCCCGATTCCACGCCTCCTCGACGAACCGATAGTGGAGATCGACGAAGCGACCGTTTCGGGTAACAGCGCTCCATACTTCGACGCAGGCGTGGGCGATGGTGGAAACCCTTGCGACACGGGCGCCGATTTCAAGGGTCCCGATGACGAGACCAGCGAGTACGGAATCATGTTTTCCTGTGACAACCGGCGGTCCAGCAACGAGCCGTGGCGAATCAAGTGGGAAGGCGATATCGGATTAAGCGGCGTCGGTGTCCTCTATTGGGACGAGAGCGATGAGAACGAATTGGTGCTGGTAGACGAATCCAAGGATTTCTGCGCTTCTGGTTTGCTGGGCAGCGACATCGATGGCGTAATATACGACATCGATGGGTTGAAAGGATACGATGGCGATCTACTGGAGATCACCTCCGAGCCCAATCCCCCGCCCAATCTCCCGGAAGGGATCGACTGCTCGCAATTCGAAGATGCAGACTTGATTTACAGGGTCAAAGAGATCCTGGACAGCAACAAGATCCTGATAAAAGGGTTCATGTCTCCGCTCCCCACGCAGGATTGTTTTGGCCAGGTCTTCAACTACAAGATACGGGCAAACGACCACTGGGTTCTCGAGGGGGGGAGCACGGGACACCTCTATCACGGCTCCATGGATCCCGTCACCGGACAATGCATGCCTTACGTGGACGATGACTCCGAAGAATTGGCCCGGTGGCGCAACCAGCGGGTGTACGACGGCGTGGAGTTCTACAATTACTACATGAAGTTCACCCTGTGCCTTCCCGAGGAAGACTTCAATCCCAACACCATAGATTCCATGCAGATAACTTTTGAGACCATAAACGGCTTCTCAGAAATGGCTTATGTTCTGGGAAACGACATCACGGATATTGCGATATCCCCCGATATGGATCTGGTTCTGATAGATCAGGCGGCCGAGGGCCTTATTCTCTTTGACCTCATCGATACGTTTGACATCGTCGGATTGCCGGTCAACTGATCGAAGACCCCATCCCCTTCAAGCCGTGCGCCTGTCCTTCCGCGCCCTGAGGCTGTCGGAGAAACGTCCGCTCAGCATCTCCACCGCGTCCCCACTGTCGGTCCCGTCCGCCTCCTTGAGGATGATCGGTGCAACCAGATCGAGGCTGCCGGGGCGTCCATGACGAGCCTCCACCAGGACTACCTGCGCCGGCTCCCCCGGTATGGGGTGGACAGCCTGAAGCTTGACGGCCCCCAGACCGATCCGAGAGAGAGCGATCAGGAGGTCGTCCAATCGCCGGGCGGGAAAAACCACGCAGAGTCTACCCCGCCTGGGTTGGAGAAGTTTTGCGGCGATCTCGACCAACCCATCGAGATCAATCATTACTTCATGACACGCTATTCGCCGCTCCTCCTCGTCTGGAAGCCGGCTGGATTGCACCGGCCAAAAAGGAGGGTTGGATACGACCAGATCGAAGGATCCCGCGACAAGCCGCTCATCCGCGCTCCTCATGTCACTGGCTACCAGGTTGAAAGCGCCGTCCAGGTTGTTGTTGCGGGCGTTGAACATACAGAACGATGCCAGCCCCTCCTGCACTTCCACCGAGGTGAGTCTACGGGCGCCCCCTGCCGCGAGTATTCCCAGTCCGACCACACCGCACCCCGCCCCAAGGTCAACACAATGCGCGGCGGGCTTGCCCAGACAGGCGAACCGAGTGAGCAGCGGAGCATCAACCGAAAATCGATATCCCTTTTGTGACTGGCGAAGAACCAGCCGGCCCTCATAGATGGCATCTGTGGTCCAATCCGGCGTTGTTTTTGCGGATACTTGGTCCATAATCTAAAAAGCTTGTAACATTAATCATTTTCTAGCGTCATAATAGAGGAACGTCTGGAACAAGGAAACTACAGCAATGAAGAACTATCGAAAACTCGCCATCATCACAATCGGAACCTCTCTGTTCTTACTCGCGGCCGTATCGGCCACCTCTGCGGCGGTTGTCAACAAGGCCGGCTCCTTCTACAAGGTCAAGATCGAAACATCAGGAGACGGCGATAATCGAACCGCCGTTATCACGGTCACCGGAACCAATGGGTACCACTGCAACAAGCTATATCCCTGGAAGCTCACCCTGATACCCGGTGAGGGTATCACCCTGAAAAAGGTCAAGTTCAAGAAGGGCGACGCCACCAAGTTTGCGCAGAAAGCTGTCGTTTTTACCGTGCCATACATTGCTGTTGCCCAGGCAAAAACAGTCACCGCAAAACTGAAACTGAGCCTCTGTGACGACAAACAATGTCAGATGGAATCAGTCAATCTGTCCTGGCCCGCCCGCTAAACCCCATCCCGGCCTTCCCCTGAGATAGGGGAAGGGGAAGATGATGGAGGCCGGCTTTAATTCTCCGAAACGATCCCCTCTTCGAGATAGCTTGCGAACTCGCTCTTGGTAATCGTGCCCTCCCTGCGAAACAAGGTATCGATACGGGTCTTGTGGGCTTGAAGCTTCTTGCCGGTAACATCGGAAACCGTGTGCTCAGGATCCGCGACCAACTTATCGAGATAGCACCTGATCTTGTTGATTATCGACGCGTACTCCACGTACTTGGGCGAGTCTTCAAACCGTGGAGAGATCTTGATAATCCTGGCCTGAACCCACACGGCCATTTCCCACGCCGTCACCGAAAACTTCAGTCTTTGCAGCGGGAAGGTCTCTATCTGGCCGCTCTTCGCCTCGGCGATGGCCGCCTTGCGCTTCTCCACCAGGGCGTTGACCCGAGCCACGTCCTCGCCAATGATCGCCTCTTCGTCAAGAGCACCCTTGATCTCCGGGCAGGTGGGGCCACAGGCAAGAAACAACGCGACGATCCCCACCGTCAGAAATGCGTTTGACAATGTTTTAACTACCTTTGCGCCCATCAAATCCTCATTCTTGAGTTTCGTTATTGATCAGCTGAATCTTTACACCATATTATGGAGGTTGTCATGAAGCAACCAGATCCAGTGAAGCGAATCCTTGTTGTGGAGGACAACGAGGATGTCAGAAAAATTGTGACTATTTACCTCGGATCCAACGGCTACAAAGTACTCGAAGCCGTCGACGGAATCGAGGGGTTGAAAATGGCGCAAGAAGAGAGGCCGGACATTATCCTGTTCGACGTCCTCCTTCCCCGCCTCGACGGAATAGAGGCCCTGAAACGGCTCAGGAAGACCCCATGGGGCGCCGACGTTCCGGTGATAATGATGAGCGCGGTGCTCCAATCGAAAGATCTGGTGGCAGAGACCGCCAAGCTAAACGTGTCGTTCTACCTGCAAAAGCCCTTTCAGGTCAGGAACCTCCTTGAAAAGGTCAGACAAGCCACGAAACCCACTGCGAAGGTTCAGTCATCCGCGAGGCCCGCCCTTTCCGGAAATGATCTGTTCGGTGACCTGACAGAGTCAGCGGAGCGCCCGGCCCAAAGCGAGGACGCGGAGATTCCCGAAATGGGCGAGTTGGAGGAATATCCGTTGCCGCTCATCGTCCACGGACTGTTCACTCAATCAGAGACTTGCAAACTGCGAATCGTGTCTGGAACAACCGAGAAGAGAATCTACTTTCTCAACGGCTTGTCGGTATACGCCGAGTCCTCCATTCCAGAGGAGACCCTGGGAGCCCACCTGGTAGAGAACGGTCGATTGACAGCAAAACAGCACTCCGCAGCTCTTGTTGAGATGCACCGGACCGGCAAGCGTTTCGGCGAAGTGGTTCTCAAACAACAACTCCTTGGCCCCCACGAACTTTTCGAGGAACTGGAGTCTCACCTGATCCACAAGGTCGTTTCCACCTTCAAATGGAAAGCGGGGACATTCAAGATCGAGTACGGCGACTCCTGGAAGGACGACATTATCATCGCCAGGATGCCCACCGGTCGGATCATTCTCGACGGGGTTTTGAAATTCTGGTCCTCGAAAGAAATCTTCAAGAGGATGCGGGTCACCACTGACAGCGAAGCTTTTCCCCTTGAGGAATCCCAATATTCTCAAACGGATCTCAATCTTTCAATCCAGGAAGTGAAGATCCTGAGGCTGGTAAAAAAGAAGGCGACCATCAACAATATCGTTGCGGAGATTGGTGACATCGACGCAGTCCTCGCCACGCTTTACTCGTTTTTTATCATGAAACGCATGGGTTTCGTGACCGGGATTTCCTCGGGACAGAAGCCGGTGACCCTGTCCGGGGATGAACCGATCGAATCACCACAGACAAGCAAGATCGACGCCCGACACGAGGCCGCAAACCAGTTTTTGGCCGAGTACATCAAGTATCGGACGGCAGACTACTTCAATCTTCTCGGTGTCCAGCGGGATGCTTCGCCCGAAGAGATCACAAGGGCGTTCAAGGAGCGACAACGAAGATATCACCCTGACACGTTGGTGAATATCGACAAGGGCCTGGTCCACGAGAAGATCGAAGAGCTGTTCATACGAATTCATACGGCCCACAAAACCCTGATCGATCCCGAAACAAGACAGAGCTACATCGCACAGATCGACGACGAAGAAAAAAAAGCTCACCTCACCTCGCAGGATAAGACCGGACAGCACAAGACTCAGTCCGGAAAAGATCGACACGAGATCCTGTTCGAGGACGGTTTCTCCTTTCTCAGAAACGGCGACTTCGCGCGCGCGTTGCCGCTCCTGAAGCAGGCGGAAGAACTCGAGAGCAAGCCCCGCTACAGCGCGTACCGGATCTGGACCGCCTACCTGGTCGCTCCCAGGAAGATGTCGGCTCATACCGAGAAGGACCTCACGGCACTATTCAAGAAACACCCGGATCTGGCGCTGACAGTCTACCTTCTGGGCAACTACTACCTGAGAGAGAAAAAAACCGACCGGGCCGAAAAACTCTTCGAAAAAGCCCTGGAGATCGATCCTCAGAACATCGACGCGGCCAGGCAACTGCGAATTCTCCGCATGCGGCAGCAAACCGAAACTTCGGGCCTGTTGGATCTATTCAAGAAGAAATAATTAGTGGGCGACGGTGGCCTCGAGCGGGAAGTGGAAGATGACGCCGATGGAGATGCTCTGATTGGAGTTCCAACTCCTGTCTTCCTCGCTGATATTGCCGTCCGGATAGTCGCCCGATCCTTTTTCGACCGGATCCCAGAAGACGACATCGTCTTCCTCTACAAGCTCCCACTCTGTACCGGCTTGACCCGCCTCGTCGGTTCCGCCCGCGTTCCACTTGAACGGTGCGAGCCGGTACTCGAGACTCAACCCTATCCAATCGTTGAAATACGTGGTGAACCCAACACCAAAGGTGAATGTACCCGTGATGCGACTCTCGCGAACGACAGAGCCGCTGCCGTCCAGGTTCATGTCTCCACAGCTATCGCCGCTGCGATTACACAATTCCCGCTCCTCGAAATGAACTACACCGCCGCCGAGGAAAATATAGCCGTCTATGGCGACGAACAACTTCTCGAAAACGGCCAGCTTTCCGCGTAAAGGAATGAGCCCGATCTGAGCCATGTACAGCCCCTTCATGTGGGACACCTGATCCTCGAAGTTGCCCGCGCCGGTGTAACTCGGAAAGTTACTGTCCGCCGGCGTGGTGGCATCCCCGGCGATATCCTCCGAATTAGAGATATGCGTGGTGAGCTTTGTGGGGGCGTTGACAACATAGTACCCCACCAATCCCACCGACAACCATTCGAGGATGTTGAACTCGAGCTTCGCACCGAGCATGAAGTTGTGCATGTACTCGTTCAGCAAGGTGTACCCAAACTGTGGCCCGGCGGAAAACCGCATCTCACGGTATTGAACCAGCTTACGCACCGCCGGCGCACCCGCAAGTGGACCCTCAAGAAGGATCTCCTGAGCGGTTGCAGTCTTGGCCGTTGTGCATACCGAGACCACCGCGAAGGCCAACACAAATATATATCGCTTCATGGTTCCTAGCCCCTTTCGAGCAGTATCAGAATTTGACATTTCTCCTGCAGCTTTCATCTACTTACTTCGGAAGCTTGTAATCGAAAGTAAACGGGAGGAACAGGCTGACACCGATATGAAGCATGACGTTGTTGGTCAGCTTGTAATTGTCGTCAATCCAATCACTCTTTCGCTCCCTGTCTTCGGCCGTGGAGTATGTCTCTAGACTCTCGAGTTCCTCCGGGAAGATGTAGTCGCGAAGCTCAACGAAGATCGCGGCAAAACGAGTCAGGTAGAGCCTGCCGCCGATACCCACGTTGAAGGAGAACTTCATCCCGAAATCAAATTCACGATACTCCGGGTCGATCACGGCGTACGGCCTGGTGAAAATAAATCCACCGCCGCCGAGCACCCAGACGTCCCAGTGCAAAATCCACTCCTTGAGAAGAGCGAATTTCCCGTAAATCGGAACATAGGTGAAATTGATCTGGGCCCCCAGCATGTACTCATTAATGGGCACAGTCTGGTGAGTCGCACGGCTTACCGAGAAGTTGGTCTCGGTCGGAGCGTTGAAGCCGCGGTACCAGTTGAAGCTGATCCCCGCCGCCAAAACCTCTGTGATGTAGAAGGCCGCCCCGACGTTGAACGACTGGTGCTGCACGAATGGATCGTTCATGGAAACACCGAACGAGGGCTGGACATCTACCCGGTGTGCCCTCAGAGCGTACACCTGCTGTACCGCCCAGATGGGGTGCCCCGGCAACTCCGATTCCTCGCCCGGCGCAGCGGCTCCCACAGTGACATCACCCGTGGCCTCAAGATCCTCATCGTCTTCCAGCGCGCTGAGGACATCTTCATCAGTCGCCCCGACGCCTTCGCCACCCTCGCCTTCACCTTCCTCGGCCATGCCCTCTTCCTCGCCGGGTACAGCTCCCTCTTCCCCCGTGAAGTCCTCGACCTCACCCTCCTCTGGAGCTGCCTCGACCTCCTCTTCGCCAAACGACATCGTATCTTCGTCCTGCGCAAACACTGCCGTCGGCCCAAGGAGGAGAGCAACGAACATTACGGCCAGCTCGATGCGTGTTCTTTTCATCGCCTATTCCTTTTGCGATCGATTTGTAACTTCGTCTTTTCCACGTGTAACTATTTAAAATAATTGAGTTTTTTCAATCTGTCTTTATTGGTGGACAACTATAACACAACGTCCATTTCGTAATCAATATTTATTGTCGTTGCTTATTCTTCCTCGTCGTCTTTTTCTTTGTAGAACAACGCTTCCACAAAATCTTTCACGTCAAATTCTCGAAGATCATCTTTGGCCTCGCCGATTCCGATGAACCTCACCGGGATCTTATGTTCGTGGCAGATGCCGATGATAACTCCGCCTTTCGCCGTTCCGTCCAGCTTGGTGAGCGCTATACCGGTCAGTCCTATGGCGTCGCCGAACTCCTTGACCTGTTGCAGCGCGTTCTGTCCGGTGGTCGCGTCGAGAACGAGCAGGATCTGGTACGGCGCACCGTCCAGCGCCTTGTCCATGACCCTGGACACCTTTTTGATCTCCTCCATGAGCGGTGCCTGGGTGTGAAGCCGGCCCGCAGTGTCCGCGATGACCACGTCCGCGCCGTTTTCCTTCGCATACTTGATGGCATCGAACACCACCGATGAAGGATCGGCGCCCTCTGTAGATTTGATAACCTCACACTTGGTACGCCGTCCCCATATCTCGAGCTGGTTAACAGCTGCGGCGCGGAATGTGTCGGCGGCCGCCAGAACAACCTTGTGGCCCTGTCCGGAGTACTGGGATGCGAGCTTGCCGATGGTTGTGGTCTTGCCGACGCCGTTTACTCCCACGACCATGATCGCGAACGGTTTGTTTTTTGAAAAATCCCACGGCTCTGCCTCGACGGCCAGAACTCGTTCGACCTCCGCGCGCAGAAGACTCCATACCGCATCAGGATCCGCAAGCTCGTTCTTTTCGAGTGCCTCCTTGAGAAGAGCGATAAACCACTCGACGGTCTTCGCGCCCACATCGGCCGTGATGAGGGTCTCCTCCAGTTCGTCCAGGAGCGCCGGATCGATGGTCTTCTTTTCCTTGAAAATAGCGCCGATCTTGGCGATGAACCCTCCACGGGTTGGCGCGAGTCCCTTGCGAAGCTTCTTGAGCTTTCGTTCCCGCTTGGCGTCAAGCAACTTCTGGGCCGCCGCCGCCTCCTCGGATTCGTCGAGGCGGACACCCGGCGCCGTCACGCGCGGCTCGATGGGTTCCGCAGCCTTGACCTCTGGCTCCTCGATGGTTTCGGTCACCACCTCATCGGGCTCAGCTTCGGGCTTTGCGCCTACATCGGGCTCCTGTGCGGGTTCTTCCTGCGAGGGTGGAAGCTCACTATCGACATCGGATTCGGGAAGGGGCTCCCCCTGCTCATCCTTGCGCCGCCGAAGGACGAAAACAATGATGACAACTATTACAATGGCTGCGACGATTAGTCCCACGAGGACTGCTGGGCTCATCCGTGGCCTCCCGAATGTAAAGTGCCGAACTTTCGGCGCTTTTGGATCATCTTTACCTGACGAATACCGGCGTATTAGGCATGTTGACTTGAGAAAAGTCAACCCCCGCCACAGCCCCCGAAATCGATACAGCAAGCTCAAGAAACACGCGCGGGGGCTTTACAAGCCCGTTATTGAAAATGGATAATGGAAGACGGTAGATATGAAAAACTGCGCACACGATAAATTTAATTTAAATTGGTCATTGTTTGATGTTTTTAAATTTCGACACGTCAAAACGTTAGTGGTCATAAACACCCTTGGAATAATGCTGATGCCATTGGGAACCCGGCAGAAACTGAAAACGGCGGCGGGAATGTTCGTCGTGGTTCTCCTTCTTTGCAGCAACGCCTTCGCAGACGCCAGAAGCGAGTACCTGATAAACATGCTTCAAAACGGGGGGAGCTATCGTGTTCGTGTGCAGGCTGCCAACACTCTGGGACAGATACGCTGCCAGGACGGTGTTCCGGCGCTCGTCCGCGCTCTCGAGGACGATCACGAATTGGTTGTTATTTCAGCCGCCACCGCTCTGGGCCAGATCGCAGACACCTCGGTGATTCCCAAGGTGGCCGCCGCATTGAACTCCAACTCCAACAAGGCTGCAAAATCACAGCTGCAGGCCACTCTGAGGGTGCTCAAGGCGTTGAGCGGTGAAGGTGCGGTGGAGGATGCACAATCGGCCAAACCCGAGTTTCTGATCCACATTGACGCCATGGGCAATTCATCAGAAGTGCAACGAGACGAACTTACCGATTTGCTTCGAAACGTGGTCATCAAGCGACTGCGTCGGGAACCAGGCGTGATCATTCAAGAGCCAGGAATGACGGCCAAGAGCGTCACCAAGAAGCTCAAGAAGGAAAAACTGCGCGGTTACATATTGTCGGGGTCCATTCTCAGAATGGAACACTCGGGCGATCAGCTGATAGTCAAACTCAGCCTGAACGTATTTACCAACCCGGGCTACAACCTCCTCATCATGCCGTCAGCAGAAGGCGCCGTTCCCGTGATCGCCGGACCCATGACCCGCAAGACCGAGCAAGCGGCCCAGATGAGAGCACTCAAGGCTGTTGCCGAAGCTTTGATTGGCAACGTCTTCAAAACGCTGCATACTCTGGATGATTGAAATCAGGTCTGGTAGCTTCTGGCACTCAATGGAGGACACTCGATGAATGCGAGCGTGCAGGGTTCACCAAGCGGCCCCAAGGCTAAGCGACACATTCGAAACTACCTGATCGATAAGAATTTCCAGCTGGGCTGGGTTCTGCGTGTGACCCTGGTCACCGCCGTCATCGTCGGGATAATGGGATATTTTCTGTACGGCACGCTGGCGGAATCCACCGAGCTGATGGTCATGCAGGCGATGGCACAGGAAGGCATGTCGCCGGCAGCCCAGGAGGCTTTCATCAAGCAGGCGGGTTCGGACAAGACGCGCACCCTGCTCACTCTCGGAGGCGGGCTATTGGGCCTGGTGTTGCTTCTGGGCCTGATGACCATTGTGGCGACCCACAAGATCGCCGGACCCGCCTACAAGATAAGGAGGCTGCTGTCGAGCATCGACGGCGATCACCTTCAACTGTGGGCCAAGCTCAGAAAAGGGGACGAGCTCCACGAGGTGTTCCAGGAATTCGACGACATGGTGCAGCGCCTGAGAGAGGCCAGGCATCAGGACGTGAAAGAACTCGAGTCCATTCGCGCCGAGCTTTTGGCCGGCAAAGTCTCGCCCGAAACCATGGAACGCCTGGACAAGCTCCTGGAGAGCTACCGCAATAGCGTGAAGATGAGCTGAAAGCCCGCGACGCTTTTCCTAATAAACCCCATCCCGACCTTCCCCTGAGATAGGGGAAGGGGAAGATGATGGCGGCCGGCCTTAAAAGGCATTCTCGAAATACTGGTATTCCCCGGTGGACCAGACGATGGTCGCCACGTCGAATCTCATGGGCATTGGCTGGATATTATTTCGCGCCAGGTATGCCTCGGCGGCCCGTCGGATGATTCTCTGTTTCTTGGGCGTCACCGTTTCGGCGGGATGACCCAGTGTGTCGTCCGCCCTCGTCCTGACCTCTATAAAACAGAGCGTCTCATCATCCTGAGCGATGATGTCGATCTCGGCGAACTTTTCCCGGAAATTGCGATCGATGATCTTGAAACCGTTCTCGGTGATCTTATCGCACACATAATCCTCGCCGCGCCGACCGGATTCACTGGTGCTTTCTCGTACTGGCAATTGCTTTGTTTCTGGATTGATGAAAGTCGGCAACGGGAAAAAGGAGGTCTAGTATTCCTTGCAGGCCCACTCCCAGGGTTTCTCGCTGTCCTTGGACGGACTGCAGACCTTCTCCGCCTCACAGGGCCGCGCAATGCAGTTGGGAACGCAGTAGGAGCCCTTGATCTTCTCGGGCGCCTCTTCGATGTCCCCGAGCACGTCTTCGCACTTGGTGTTGGGCGGACACTCGCAGAGGTAATCGAACTTGTCGGGGTTGGTGTTGTACGTGTTTTCGTCCACATCCTTGCACCGACACGAGCAGAAAGAGAACTTGTGCTGAGCCCGGTCATCCTCCCAGCAGGTTTCCAGATCCTGGTTGGTCTCGCAAGCCAGACCCTCTGTGTAATACTGGTTGCCCTGGGTCTTGGTCAGGCAGACCATCTGCGCGCCGCGTGACTCACACTGAACCGAGCGCGTCTCGATGGACCAGGTGATTCCAGAAAGAGACGGTGTGAACTCGCCCTTGTCGGTCTCAGGAACGCAGGGAGCGCCGACCAGTTCTTCCTTGCAACCGAGCCCAATGATTCCAGTGACAAGAACCAGGCAACAAGCTGCTGCAATCCGTTTTTTCATGACACGTAACCCTTTCGAAGAAAGTGGTACCTTCTATTTGCTTTGCGGCCTTTTTCCTTATTACGTTTGGAAATTGAAGTCAAGGTTCGAGCGCGGGCTCGACCTGGGGTTTTTTGCTTGAAAATGATGGCGTTATGGAATGATCTGGCAGGATGAATAGCGAGGGTTATATAGGAATTCTGTTCGGCCCCCAGAACAATTCCGGGCTCACCTGCAGCGTCTTTGTAAGAGGAGATTCCATCGAGGCGCTGGTGGGCAGCGAGGTCAAGGCGGTCATTTCGTACAACGGTATTGAAATCTCCGTTGTGGGAATGGATGACAAGTATATCTGCATGGAGGGCGAGAGCACCGACGGTGAACACGTCCGCCTCCTCATTTCAGACAGGGAAATCGCCGCCCACATGGCTGCCGTCGGGGCACCGCGTGCCGTTACCGATCAACTCGAAAAAGTCGCGTCGACCCGTGCGCACAGAAAGGCGGGAAGGCTCTCCCTGATGGCCGTGCTCGCCGGTATCCTCGCCGCTATCATCTTGCTGTTGTGGATGGGCTTCGGCTGGGCGGCAAGCAGGATCGTGGAAGAAGTTCCCCCGCAGTGGGAGGTGGAGATCGGCAGGTCGGCGGCCGTGGACATCCTCGAACAGCACGCGATCTGCTCCGATCCGGCCATGAACAAGGCGGTACAGGAGCTGGGCAGTCGACTGGTCATGGGACTGGGAATGACCCCCTACCGGTGGCAGATCCGAATCATCGACGACGAGGAGGTCAACGCGTTTGCCCTACCTGGAGGATACGTGTTCATCAACCGGGGGCTGCTCGAGCGGTCCACTGACGGCCACCAGGTTGCCGGGGTGCTGGCCCACGAATTCCAGCACGTACTCCACCGACACGGGATAAAGAACATGGTTCGGCAGATCGGGCTGATGATCATCGTGTACGCGGTTGTGGGCAATACGGGTGAGATCGAGAGCTTCCTCGTGGGCAACGCGGCCGCCCTGGCGTCCATGTCCTTCAGTCGGGACCAGGAGACGGAAGCCGATCTCCACGGGATGGAGCTGATATACAAGGCGGCCCTGGAGCCCACCGGGTTGATGCGGTTCATGGAGATGCTCTCAGAAGAAGAGGGGCTCGCCGGATCCATCCCCACCATCCTGTCCACCCACCCGGCGTCGGATGATCGCGCGGCTGAACTAGAAGCGCTCGTTAAAAGCTGGGGGCAGCCCGTCGTTCGTCCGCTGACCGCTGACTGGAGCGCGGTCAAGGGTGAGTGCGCGCCCGTCCATATTCAGGATCCTGATCAACCCTGATTTAAAGCCGGCCTCCATCATCTTCCCCTTCCCCTATCTCAGGGGAAGGCCGGGATGGGGTTTGGTCCAGGAGTCCAGCGGGCGTAAACCCCCGCCGCCAGAGCGTGGCCGCCGCCCTGCAAAAGCATCTCACCGGACTCCACATGCCCATCGAGGGGCGAAAGCAGAGCCCGAAGGACCGAGGGCGTTACCCCGGGTGAATGAGAGGTCAAAAGAACAAAGAGCGGATCGTCTGACAGGAGCTCCGAGCAATCGCGCACCAGATTATAAAAATCCCGTTCGATCTTCCACACCTCCCCCTTCGGTCCGCGGCCGAAGGTGGGTGGATCCAGAATGATCCCGTCGTACTTTCGTTCGCGTCGAATCTCCCGTCCTGTGAACTTCAGCGCGTCGTCCGCCAGATATCTCACGGAGCCATCTTCAATGCCCGAGCGATTCGCGTTTTCCCTGGCCCATCCGTTCACCGATTTCGCCGAGTCCACGTGGGTGACCTCTGCCCCTGCACGCGCGCAAGCCATGGACGCCCCACCGGTGTATGCGAACAGGTTGAGCACGCGCCCCCCGCCGTTGGCGGAGATCAGATCGGCCATCCACCCCCAGTGTCCAGTATGCTCCGGAAAGAGCCCCATGTTCCCGAACCCCGTCAGCCGGATCAGGAAGACAAGATCGTTCCATTTTGCATCCCACGATTCCGAAAAACATCCGCCGAACCGGTCCCAGTCGCCCGTCCCGCCCTCGCCGCGCTGGAATGCCGCCCCGGCCTGTTTCCATTTGATCGCATCATCTGCGGGCCAGATGGCCTGCGGGCAAGGGCGATCCACCACCACGTCGCCAAATCGTTCAAGCTTCCTTTCGCCGCCGGAATCGAGGAGCTCGTAGCCGTCGAATTTGTTGATGAGGAGATCCATGATGCTGAAGTCTACTTGCGGTTCGCTCTCGGTTGCAACCCCGTGCTTGCGCAGGTGCCAGTTCACCGCGCCCTTATGAGGACGCGGTCAGGATGGCCTGGTTGTCTTCATTCGACCTTTGATTCTTTCGGCCAAGCCCCGAGGGCTTAAATCATCGGACTGCAGACCGTCCTCACCCGCGGCGTAAACGCCACGGCAACGATGCGCTTTCGCAAGCCCTGCGGGCTTGGGCGGTGGCTTCGTAGGCCTAGCTAGGACCAAGCTCATCCTGACCGCGCTCTATTCAGGGCGCGGCATGAAGAGCGGAACGGTATAATCTGAAGTCACAGTTCGTATAGGCCCGGCTGGATCCGGATGAGCCGGGAATTCTTGTGTCCGTGACCGCTTGACGATATATTCCGACTTACCGACAAGATGATTCACCAAGGAGGATCCGCATGAGAATAACCCTTTCACTAATTCTTGGTTGCGCCATAGCCGGACTCGTATGGGCGTGCGGCGGGGCAACAGAACAGCCTGTGAGCAAGCCGGAACCGCCGCCGGTAGATGTGGAGCCCGAGGATACGGGCGAGATCGTCGAGACCGATGCCACGGACGGTGGAGCGCCGGCCGAAGAAAAGCCAGCCGAGGAACCCGCGACCGCTCCGGCTCCCGCCGACGAAAAACCCGCCGATTCCGGGTTCGTGGGCAAGGGGATTCAAAAGGGAGTGCTCGGCACCGTAAAGGGCAGGAAGGGCCCGACAGACTTCGATCATTGGAAGCACCAGGAGTTGGGAGTCAAGTGCTTTAAATGCCATCACAAGGGAGCCGGCAGGAAAACCTGCGGAAAGGGAACGGATTGCCACAAGTTCAAGGAGGTGAACGCCCCGTCCGCGCGAACCGCCTACCATAAAGCCTGTATCCCCTGCCACAAGAAGAAGAAGCTCTCTGGAAGCTGCGATTACTGCCACAAGCCCAAGGAATAAGAGCCTATCTCACCAGGCCAGCCACGGCCTGATTCGCTCCACCGTCTTCTCACCGATACCCCTTATCCGAACGAGATCCCCCGGCTCCGAGTACGGCCCCTTTGCCTCTCGGGACTCGACGATCTGCTTCGCCCTCTTCGGTCCGATCCCCGGGAGCAGGATCAGGTCCTCCTGCGTCGCCCGGTTCAGATCCAGCCCCACCCCGCACACCAGGCGCGCAGCTCCGGCCATGGGTTCGATCCGCACGAAGGAACACTTCCCGTTCGCACCATCCTTGAAAACCAGCCGTGTGCACTTCGCGCAAGGACCCTCGGGCCACACGTGCGCACAGTCGGAAGGGAGTCCCAGATCAGCGATCCCTCTGGCCGCGAGATCCCGCCCTGTCGGCGAGCAAACCAGCCCCGGTACGATAGAGGGGTGCACGATCTCCACGCAGACCCCGCCGGCTGCGTCGACTCGTGGCGTGCAGGGATCGGAAACCGGAAAGGCCTCCGGGAGCCGGGCGACCGCGCTGCACACTCCGGCTATAACAACGAGGAACCCGATTGCGATGTGATTCGGTAAAAACGTCATACATCCTATATCGGTCGTTTCGCGCTGGAGTTTCCAAAAAAATGAATGTTGAATATTCTTATCGATGTCGATTCTAATGAAACTGGGAATCAATGATGGGGTCACGAGATGATTTGCACCAAATGCGGTACTGAAAACATTGACGGCTACGACAGCTGTCGAATATGCGGCGCGAGCCTTGGGGCGGACGAATACTCACCGCCGGGTTCACTCGATCTCGGAGACGACGAGGCCGGTGCCTACGGGATGGCACCCTGGGAAATGAAGAGGTGGCGGATTTCGGGTCTGTCCTGGGCGGCGGTCATCCTGGCGTGCATCATCCCACCGGTGGGTTTGCTCATCGGGATATTCGCCTCGATCCATGCCGGCAAATTCAAAAACCGACCGGGAAACAAGGCGATGGCCTACTCCTCCATCGGCGCGGCCTTTCATATCGGCATCGTGTACGTCGCGATGTTCGCGTCCGTCTGGCTCCAGGCCGACGCATACCCGACCCTCGAAGACTCGTATCTCTACACGCCACCCGCGTACACGGATGATCCGTTGATTCCCGGTCAGGCGGACCAGAATCCGTGGGGAAACCCCGGCGACATGGCCGAACTGGAGCGCCTCCTCAAGCAGATCCAGGAAGACGCCGAGAAGCAGCAGTAGCGCGTGTTGGTAGCACGTCACGACTCTTGCAAAAAAATGATATGATCGTCCCAATACATGGAGGTGGGCCATGATGAGCCATATCAAGAATCTTCTACTGGGTCTGATGCTGGCCGTGACAGCTGCCGACTGCTCGAACGTTTCGTCCATCGGAGACGGTGGGACCGACACGGATGCGGACACGGACTCCGATTCGGATACCGGCCCGGCAGAGTGCAATCTGGGAGAATACAGCGGCGATTTCATGATCCCTACACAATTGGATTTTTCAGCCCTTGCGGGATACACATCGATCTCGGGAGACCTCAATATCGGCTCCCCGTTTTGCACGGACTTGAGCGAGTTGATTTGCCTTGAATCGGTGGGCGGGACCTTGACAATCGCCGGGAACCTGGCCCTCACCAACCTGAACGGTCTGGGAGCACTCACATCGGTGGGCGGGGACTTGCGTATCGGTTTCATGAACGACTTCCTCACCAACCTTGACGGGCTTGGCGCCCTCACATCGGTGGGCGGGAGCTTGTCGATCATCTCAAACGACGTCCTGACGAGCCTTGACGGGTTGAACACCCTCACCTCGGTGGGAGAGGACTTGTCAATCTATAACGCCACCGCCGTCACCAACCTTAACGGCCTGAGCGCCCTCACCTCGGTGGAGCGGTTGTTCATCAATGGGAACGACGTTCTTCCCGACTGCGAGGTGTGCGACCTGCTGGACCAGCTTACTGCCACCCCCTCTCAGATTGGTGTTCAAGATAATCTCGATGACACATGCACGCCCGTTCCGACGAACTGTCCCTAAATCGTCATTGTGCCGTCCGGCATTCGATCTCCTCTCGACAATTTCATCACAATGTGTTTTTAAGTCTACTCGGTAGTACACCTTTGCTTCACACCGAAAGGAGCGCAGTCAATGAGCCACGATCTGAAAAACAAGGGCCTGGCAACCAGGAATATCCACGCGGGCCAATACTCCGACCCTGCCACAATGGCGGTCGCACCTCCGATCATCCAGTCGTCCACGTTCTGCTTCGACAACTGCGCGCACGGGGCGGCGCTCTTCTCCGGCGAGGGCGAGGGGCATATTTACACGCGAATGGGCAACCCGACCATCGGGCGTCTCGAAGAGGCTGTCTGCGCCCTCGAGGGTGGACAGGGCGCCATCGCCACGGGCTCGGGAATGGCGTGTATCAACAACCTGGTGTTCTCCCTGATGAACGCCGGAGATCATCTGGTCGGAACGAGTTCGCAGTACGGTCCGTCCCGAATGGTGATCGAACGGGACTGGTCCAGGTTCGCCGTGAAATCAACGTTCGTGGACACATCCAAAGCAGATGAGGTCAAGGCGGCGCTGACCCCTGAGACGAAGGCCATCTTCGTGGAGACCCCGGCAAACCCGACCATCGTAATGACTGACATCAAGGAGATCGCGGAGATCGCCCACAATCACGGCGCTCTGTTGATAGTGGACAACACGTTCGCGAGCCCCATATTGCAGCGCCCCCTCGAACTCGGCGCCGACGTGGTCTTCCACAGCATGACCAAGTTCATCAACGGGCATACCGACGTTGTGTCCGGCATGATCGTGACCTCCACAAAGGACCTGTACGCGAAGATCAAGCCGGTCGCCAATTTCCTGGGCGCGTGCATGGATCCCCATCAGGCATGGCTGGTGCTCAGAGGACTGAAAACCCTCTCACTGCGCGTGAAGGCCTGCCAGGAAAATGCGATAAAGGCCGCCGCGTACCTGGAGTCCCACCCCAAGGTGGAGTGGGTTCGCTACCCCGGATTGAAGAGCCATCCTCAGCACGAGCTCGCATTGCGCCAGATGGACGGTCCCGGCGCGCTGATCTCTTTCGAGGTCAAGGGTGGAATTGAAGCCGGCACAAAGCTTCTGGATAACGTCGACATCATGACCCTGGCGGTCTCGCTGGGTGGGATCGAGACCCTCATACAGCATCCATCGAGCATGACCCACGCGACGATGCCCCGCGAGTCGAGACTGGCAGCCGGCATCACCGACGGGTTGGTTCGCGTCTCAATAGGATGCGAGGACATCGAGGATATTATCGCCGATTTCGATCACGCCTTCAGTCTCGTCTGACATTCCGCCTATCAGCCTTCGAAGGTGTCGTGCCTCTTGACCTCGTGGAGAGCGGCGTTCAGTTCTGCGCCGAACAGGAAGATGATCCAGGCCAGGTATACCCAGATCATAAACAGGGGCAGGATGGCCATCGTACCGTAGACATAGGAAAGGGTGACCCCCAGGTGTCGCGCGTACAGGGCAAAACCCATCTTCACCGCCTCGAAGAACAGCCCGGCCGTCAGGGCAGAGACCAGGGAGTGGCGCATCAGGATTTTTCTATGGGGAAGCCTCCAGTAGCAAAGAAAAAGGGCCGTCACGGTGAAGACGAACGGGAGCACAACGGCGGCCGCATGAGGAAGAAAGAACGCCTTTCCGGTGAAATAAAACGAGAGTCCCACCGCGAGGGGAGCGAAGATGATCAGGGCGAGTCCGGTCAGGATCCTCAGCCAGAGCTTGCGGGATTTGGAGCATCGGAAGATGTCGTTGGTGATCTGTTCCACGTTGAACAACAAGGTCATTGCCAGAAACACCAGCGTGATGCCTCCAAAAATGGTCAGCGTCTTCGGCTTGATGGAGGAGACCAGATCGCGGATGTGCTGTCCGGCATCGGCGGCGGCGGCGGGCAGAAGGATGCCCTCCAGGGCGCTGCTCACCCTGTCCATGTAAGGCTCGAGTTCGAGCGTCGAGGCCACGGCGAGGGCGATGGCCAGAAGTGGAACCAGGGAGAGGAAGGTCTGATACGCAAGGGCAGCTGCCTGACGCATGCAGCGATCCTTCCAGAGTCGATGACCCACCAGGAACATCAGACGAATGGAATAGATCCCCACAAAACGCCTTTTGGAGATAACCAGATCCCCCGGAAAGACGGTTGCCCGGGCGATGTTGCTGATAGTCTTTAAGAGCGAGTTGTTCTCGGGTTGCATCAACTAGAAATAGTACAACCCATGGACTCCCCAGAAAAGTTTCATTGGAAATTTCTCGATTCCCTTATCTGCAGGAACGCCGCCGAACGGAAGGTCATACCGATCTGTCAGCGCTTCATCGTTAATACCCCGGCAGGCAACGCCGCCCGATGATTCGAAACAGACTTCAGTGTAGATGGTTCTGATAAGCCTGAACTCCAGGCCAAACCCCAGCCTGGGAAGCGGGAAGAAATCCAGACCGAACGGGAGCGCAAAAAACGCGCCCATGTGGATGTGCTCGCGATTGAGTGAATCCTGCAGATCGCTCTCGTTCTCGTACATTACCCCCTTGACGAACCCCACCTGGAGACCAACATTCGGCTCGAAGTAAAGGCCCTTGAAACGAATTGGGAAATGGAACCGCGCGACCGGTCCGAAGGTCAGGTCGGACCACTTGTTGGCCGTTATCTGGTGGTAACGCATTCTCCCGTAAGTAATGTCCATGCCCACCGAGAACAACTTGAGCGGTCTGAGCAGAATACCGCCCGAGACTCCGACGCTCGTGTCCCACGAATCGTCGGCGCCATAACAACTGGCGTATCCGGAGCCGCCGCCGATGCAACTGTTTCCTCCGATGGCCACATGAAACCCCAGATCCGTCCTGAACCCCGGATCTCCTGCGCGCCTGGTGGAAACCAGCTGAACATCCGGATCATCTTGCGCTCTTGCTTCACGCGCATCGAGGACAACGGCGAATGCGATGATGATCGCGGCGGTGATCGTTGATTTTATCAACCTATTGTTTTCTGTTATCGCTCTCATCTCTAAAACCTCCAGTCGGCGATCAGACCGAAGGAAAGAAAGCTCACGGAACTCAAGTTCCGTATAAATGTGTCCCCGTAATCGTTCTCATCGGTGGTATACCCCAACCAGTCGGTGGAATATGCGGGAGACGTCCCGACCCCGAAGCTCTCCTTGACCTTCACGTCGGGCTCCACCGTACCATGGAGGGGCAAGGTGTATTTCATGAGGATACCCGCTCCCAACTTCCCGTCGAGCCAGCGGCGAAGAAACGCCAACTCGAACACGGAATATACTCCGCTGTCGGTCGCTTCAAACTCATAGAACGCCTCGTCGTCCCCGAGCCATCGGGCTTGCATATCGATGTCGTAACTGTTCGCCCGATCATCTTCGGGCAACTTGGTTCGCCACTTGCCGGACGTATGGAACAGGTGCCAGCCGAAGCCGACGCCCGTGACCAACTCAAACCCTCTGTATTCCAGGTCGAACCGCACGGTCGGTCGCAGTCCAAATCCCACATAGTTCTGAACGGTGGCGCCCACATCGCGGGGATGCCTCAATGGTACCGTGGCGGCCGGATCCTGATCGGGATACAGAGTCGACGGCGTTATCTCCTTGGTAGCTACCGATCCGCCCTTGAGTATATGGACATCGGCGACGACGGCGAGTTGCAGCATCCGGAACATCTGGTATCGCGCCTCGGCCGCAAAATCGATCACCGGCTGGTAGACACTGCTCACCACCGATCCCCGGGCGAACATCATAGGATATCCCGCGTTGACCCCCACCGAGAAAAAGCCGGCCCTGGACTCTGGCAGGAGTTCCGGCTCCCTGCGGGCTATCTCCCAGACACTGACCTTCGCTTCGTCGTAAAGATATGGATCCTTTGTGTAAGTAATACCCTTCTCGTGCAGCTTGTCGGACTCGACATCCTTTGCCTGGACCACTGACTTCAACGGTTTTGTCGGCCTCTTGACGGCGCCCTGGAAAACAATCTCCAGATCGGCGGCCTTGCACTCGTCGGGCATCTCCTCGCCGCTCTTCTTCAGGTCGTCGCATTTCTTCTTCAGCTCGGCCGCTTCCTTCTTCTTCTGCTCAGCCGCTTCCTTCTTCTTGGCCTCTTCGGATGGCGAAGTCAGCGTTGTGGACTTGGTCTTTTCAGCGGGCGCGGTCTTCGTGGTCCCCCACACCTTGGTCTTGTCCGATTTGTACTTCGCCGGCGGAGAGCCGGCAGCCGGCGGTGGGGGCGGAACGTCGGAAGGCTCATCGGACGGGGGCGGTGGTACAGCCGGCGCACTGTCATCCTTAGGCGCCGGATCCTGCGCAAACACTGTCCAGCTCGGGAGAAGCACTGCCAGCATGATGAACGCGATGAAGAAGTGCCTGTTTGGTATTTCCTTCATGATGGCCTTTCTACCAACATCCGAATTGACACTATTTACCGAAAGTATTGGAATAAGGAAAGGGACAATGACAAATCTTGGCCACGAAGCGTCGGATTCTGTTTGAGATTTCGAGATAAAAAGGAGGCCGCTCGATGGGTCGAGATACTGTTCGAATGGGGAAACAACGCAATTTCCAAATACCCAAACTGCTAATATTCGTGGTTTCGGTGGTTGTGGTGGTAGCTGTCGTCACAATCGTTCTGTTGCGACCTGACGAACCCGGGCAGGACAAAACACGCAGGTGTGAATCCAACAGCGACTGCGCGCGCGGAAGCATGTGCGCCGCAGGAGGATGCCTGGTGATGCTTTCAAGTGAGCACCTGGGTATGTGGCGTGACGATATCAGGGCGCAACTCGACGCGGGTGTGCCGTGGCACCCCCTGTCCGCGTTCGGTGAAAAAATTACCCCAACGCCCATATGCCCCGCCAAACCGGGAAAGGTCGCCTCTCCCGATAAAAAACATACGACCCCCAAGGTCGCAGTGACCGTGTACGAGGTCGATGTGGATCGAATAAAGATTCACAAACAGCAGAAGGTCCAGGGAACGATGTGGCTCGATTCGATTCGATTCTGGTTTCCCGGAAAGAAAACACTCTCGACGCCGGATCTGTGTGTCTCGGCATCGGCGGACAGGGTCGCAATCGCGCCAAAGTCCGTCCATGGATATAAGGGAACTCAGATCGACGTCTCACTGCGGCAGTCTGTACCGGTAGGAGCCGTAGCCTCCGCCGCCCTGACGGCGAGCACCGATCTTCCCAAAGAGGGTGCGCTCGAAGCCAGAACCCTTTCGATCCCTCTCCCACCCATCGCAGGGCCGGACGCGATCGCACGCACGGTGATCGCCTTCCCGCTAGGAGCCGACCTGTTGTCCATCGAGGGGCCGCCTCCGCTCAGACAGCGGCTGCTCAACGGGTACGTGGCCTACTACTGGACTCACGGAGATTCACAAAGCGATGTGACCGTTGTGTTTCGCGTGCCTGATACGAAAATGGGAAACCTCGACCTCGACGAACTCAATCCCTGAGGGGGTTACAAAATATCATCAACCGGACCGGCGCCTTGTCTGATGACCTCGATCCCGCCGTGGTCATTGAACGAGAGCACTGTTGACGGGTTGAGGCCGCCCATTCCCGCGTCGATCACCATGTCGAGCTGCTTGAACTTGAGGCTGATCTCCTCGGGGTCGTTGGGTATCCAGTCGTCGTCGTCGTCATCGCGCCTGGCCGAGGTGGAGATGATCGGGCGCCCCAATTCCGTGAGGATGGCAAGAGCGACGGGGTGATCGGGGACTCTTATTCCAACGGTCTTTCGCTTGCTCATGCACAGCTTGGGTACTTCCCTGGTGGCCTCGAGCACGAAGGTGTACGGGCCGGGAACCAGTCGACGCATGATGCGGTATGCCCCGTCGGAGACGCGAGCGTACCGGGCTATCTGTGACAGATCCGCGCAGAGAAACGAGAACGGCTTGTCTTTCCTGGCGCCCTTGATCCGGTAGACCTTCTCCACCGCCTTCTTGTTGAGCAGATCGGCGCCGAATCCGAAGACGGTTCCCGTTGGATACGCAATGACCCCGCCGCGCATGAGTGTATCCACCGCCATGCGTATTTTGCGCGGCTCCGGGTGCACAGGATTTATCGGCAGCAGCATTCCGTTCCTCCGAAAAAAAGAGCCCTTACCACATATTCCGGCAGCTTGACTACATTCTGTCGTGTGAATCGCGCTGTTGCGGTGAACCGTCAGGTTGGCTAGAGTTTCCCTGAGGCTAATTCCTTGAAGGAGGCTGTGCTGACATGAGAGTCGTTCTCGCCGGATACAACATTGACTCGAACGTGCTCGAGGAAGCGCGAGGGGCGGGCATCTCTCCCGATCGACTGACCCCGGAGGTGCTCTGTGCGGCCTACGCGCGGATCAGTCGCGATCCCAGACCCGTGGGTGAACTTCGGCGCGAGTCCCTCGAACAGGTCGAGAAAGCCAGAAAATCCAACCGCACTATCATCTTCGGGATGGGCCATCACTCGGTGGCGGAGCATGCGGTCTTTAACTTCGACCTGCTTGGAATATCAAGATTGGCGATCGAGGCGCTCGAACACTTTCGTCTCTGCTCGTTCACCGAAAAGAGCCAGCGATACATCACTCTGGACCACGATTTCGTGTTGCCCGACGAGATCCGGAACACTCCGTTCGAGGCCGTGTTGTGCGAGATCGTGGCGGAACAGTCCGAACTCTACAAGAAGTTCAATCACGCTCTTCTCGAACGCCTCGAGAAACGCCATCCGGATCTCACAACAAAAAAATCGGGGCGCAGGCTGCTGAGCGGATGGGCAAAGGAGGACGCGAGGTACGCAACGATCCTCGCCACCAACGGCCAGCTCGGCTTCACCGCAAACGCCCGCAACCTGGAGCTCATTATCAGAAGGATGGCCGCGTCCCCACTGGCCGAACTGCGCGAACTCGGAGAACTCCTGCACGAGCGAGCCACCGCCATCGCCCCCTCGTTGCTGCTCTTCACAAAGGCCTCTTCGTTCGACCTTGAAACGGCGGCGGAGTTAAAGGATCTGGCAAATCAAATCCTCGTCGAGGAAGTGAGCGCCACCGGCGAAGAAGATCCCGTGCGCCTGGTGGAAAGCCCCGGGAACCCGGACGAAATCATAGCGGCAGCGTTGCTGGCCAAAGCGTCGGGGCGTTCGTTCGAAGCCTGCCGGGCTGCAGCCTCCAACCTGAACAGGAAGAAACTCGCGGGTCTTTTCGAGGCGGCCATGCGCCGGATGGAGTTCTTCGACAGCCCCGGACGGGAATTCGAGCACGTGAGCCTCACGTTCGAGCTCACGGTCTGCGCCGCTTGTTATGCCCAGCTCAAGCGCCATCGCATGACAACCCAATCGGTGTGCGCCTACGATCCGAATCTCGGGCTCACCGTGCCTCCATCCATTATCGAGTGCGGTTTCGAAGACGATCTGCGAAAATTTGCGGACAGAACCGAGGCAGTATTTCACGATCTCGTCGCAACAAATCCGGGGGCAGCGCCGTACGTGCTGACAAACTCCCATCGCCGGCGTGTCCTCATGACCACCAACTTGCGAGATCTGTATCACTTTGCAAGGTTGCGGGAGGACTCACACGCCCAGTGGGACATCAGGGATCTCGCCATCAGGATAGGGCAGGAGGTCACCAGGGTCATGCCCCTCGGAGCGCTTCTCCTGTGCGGAAAGGATCACTTCGTCGAGCGCTTCGAGAACGTGTTCGGACGCAAGCCGCAGATAGATCCTTCAGACCTCGATCCGTGAAAACCCCCGATCCGCGAAACCTCCTGTCGTTGCTGGAGGGAGCAGCGAACAAGCTGGGCATCGAGGTGCGCTACGAAGACCTGATCTCCAGGAACGACGCCGGCTCTTCCAGGGGAGGTCTGTGTCGTCTTCACGACTTCAATATCGTACTCATCCACGATCAACTTGGGCCCGAAGACCGCTGCGACGTCCTCGCCGGCGCCCTGGCCAGGCTCGATCTGTCCGAAATCTACCTCCCCCCCGCCATCCGCGCAGCCATCGAACGCGCCCGTGAGCAAGGTCTGTAATTCATATCAATCGAGTTGACCGACGCCGAACCATGCACTATCTAGTCCGGCTAAGTACTTGCCGGGATCGGCTCCAAGGAGGCCGGTGACAATGGACAGGTTTTCCGCCCACATGGACAGGAGCTTGGATCTCGTGACGCGGGGAAAGGTTACCCTCGCGCTGGCCGCAGCCCACCAGGCCCTGGAAATCTCGCCGGAAAATCCGGAGGTTCACAATCTCATCGGCTATGTTCATGCCATGGGTGGGGACTTTGACAACGCGCTGGAGAACTACAAAAAAGCCATCGATCTTGATGAATGGTACCTGGAGCCGATCCTCAACGCCGCAGAGCTGCTCGTGCATCCCGATGCCGATCCCGATGAGGCGATTCGGCTGTGCCGACGTGCCGCCGAAATGGATCTCTCGGCTCAGGAACTCGCCGATGTGGCACTGGTAGAGGTGGACGCCTTGCTCGGCACGGGGCGCGAGGAGATCGCCCGTGAGCGGATCAGCCAGATCGGCGAAATCGACTCGTTGCCGGCGGCATATCAGACGATCCTCGGACGAGCGCTTCTGGACCTCGGTGAGATCGATGAGGCAAAGAAGCTTGTGAATCGCTCGCTGAACCTGGATCCCAACATTTCAGACACCTGGTATTGCAGCGGATTGATCGCCAGAGAAGAAGGCAGAAGAATAGATGCCGTGACCGCCTTTCTCGCGACGAGGGAACGGGACCTCAAACTACCGAGAGTTCCGTGGGCAATCGCAGCCGGGGATCTCGACAAGATTGTCAGTGACCTCATCGGGGACATGAAGCAGGGTTTTCGCGAAACGCTCAATGGAACCCGCGTCGTGGTGGCGGATTACCCCGGCAAGGACCAAATTCTCCAGGAGATTGATCCGAGGGAAGTAGTGTACGCACAGAGTGTGAACCCGGACCGAAAAGCCTTCGATACATTGTGGATCTTTTCCCAGAACCTCGAGCGGGTCATCTCTCCGCTGAACATGGAAGACGGTTTGCGAAAATTGATTGAGAACGAAATCGGCGATTCGGAGTGAACAAATAAAATATATTTACGCTATAAGGGTGTTTGACGACAGACGCAGTCATCTGTAATATCCATCTACCGTCAGATATTATTAGGCTTGCAGGGTTTGGGGAACGAATAATGGGCAGCAACCGACTTTTTTGGCCGCAAGAAACGATGGATGAGTGGATCGTCGAAGAGAAGGCCACCATCGAAGACGATATCCTGAAGATCGCAGACGAGGGTCATCGCTACAAGCTCGCGCAGGCAGTTCATTTCGTTGCGGACGTGGGTGACGAGACCGATCCCTACAAGTTCGTTGGACGGGTCAAAGAACTGGAGACCCTTACTGAGATGGGGGCCGAGCATTACATGGACTCGGTGCTTATAGAAGACTCAGCCTACAAGGTCGTTCCGGGATTCACAGGGGAGCCCGTTATAGAAGTGGTGCAAAAGAGCGCGATGAAAAGCGGTGATATATCCGGTGCCGTCATGACTCAAGCTGGGGAAGATGGAGATTCGGAGGACACTGAGTTGTTGGCCAAATTCCTTCTCGACAATCTCTAGGGAAAGAAAACGCAGTTGCCAAACGAGAGAAACCTATGAAGGACCGATTACTGGGTCGTGTTGTTGCCGATAGATACCGCCTCGAATCTCGCCTGGGAGTGGGTGGGATGGGAGCCGTATATCGGGCCAGGCACCTGCTTATCGACCGCGTTGTGGCTATCAAGATCCTCCAACCCGAACGTCGCGGAGAGGAACATTTCAGAGCCTGGTTCCTGAGGGAAGCGCGCGCTGCCAATCGCATCAATCACGCCAACATCGTTGAAATCAACGATTTCGGGGAGACAGAAGACGGCCTTGCATACCTGATAATGGAGCTGCTGATCGGCGATAGCCTCTCCGGCCTCATCGCCAGAGGCCCCATGGATCTTGCGGTCTCGATTGACATACTGGAGCAAATGACGGCGGCTCTTGCGCGCGGCCACGATCTGGGCGTCGTTCACCGGGACATCAAGCCGGACAACATCTTTCTCATCAACAAGAGCGGTCGTCGCAACTTCGTCAAGGTCATCGACTTTGGGCTGGCGCGCCTCTCCCAGGATGGACGCCTGGCAGCCAAGGGCGCGGTGTTCGGCACCCCGGAATACATGTCTCCCGAACAGGCTCACGGCGAAGACGCGACACCCCAATCCGATCTTTATTCGATCGGTGTCATCTTCTACGAGATGCTCACCGGCCGGCTACCATTCCTCGCAAGAGATCGTGACGGCTACATAGAAAGCCATAAAAAATCGATTCCACCCTCGCCTCAGACGTTCCAAAAGGATATCGACCCGAGGGCCGAGCGGATAATCATGACCCTGCTCGAGAAGGATCTCACCAAGCGATTCCGCGACGCTCATCATCTGCTCGAGGAGTTCAAAACTCTGCAGCGAAGGATCGCGCCGGTCTCACCGTGGGAGATAGCCGATCCGGAAAGAAGAGCCGCAGCCAACCCGGGCCTCGGTATTCTGGCTACCGGCCTCAACGATGTCGCGACATGGGCTCTCAAGGCCACGATCTTCGGCAGGATGGTTGCCACCTCATACCCTGGCGGCGGACCTTCAAAGGTCATGGAATCCATCGAGAGCATCTGGCGACTTGTCGCGGCGTCCACCAGACTGGCCGGTGAACTTCAAGTGCAGGCCAAGCAAAACGACGATCTCCAACGCAAGGGGCGGGATTTCACTGCCCAGATCGGTCGTAAAATCGAAGATCTTTCGCGGGAGCAATCCAGACTGGGGCGCGAGGTGACGGCTGCAACGGGCGATCTCAATCGTCTCAAAGACGACTACAACAAAGCCAGCGAAGAGTTGAACGACTCCCGAAAGATAATAGCTTCCATCGACAAGGGCAGGGATGAGATGACCGAGGGGCTGCGAAAGGCGTACGAGACCGCCGGCTTCGCTGCCGCACGCAGACAGAGTCGCGCCGAGTCGGTGTCCAAGGTCGAAGCCAAGATCAACAAGTGGAACGACGATATCGAACGGATCGAAGCGCAGCTGTCCGAGTATCGTGAACAACTCGAACACCATCCCTCCTCCGTCGACAGCGAATTGGAGGCCGGCAGGCAACGTCTCGCCGCCAAATCCCAGGAGAGGGACTCATACAGCGCGGCCCTCGGGGACGCTGCCACTTTTCTGGCTGATCACTTCAATGAAAAAGCCGAGTGCAAGGAGCTGTTCATCGAACTCGAAGAGATCGACCGCAACAGCGTGATCGTTGATGTCAACGAAGGCCTTTCGCCTGCCTGAAAAATGGAACTAGTCTAAAGTCTAAAAACGACCGCTGAGCATGAGGGCGGTCTGGTCGCCCGTGGCGATGGGGGTGAGGATGATCTGTGCGTCGCTCTCCGCGCCGAAGAATAACTCCGGCTTGAAATAGAAGAGGGCGGCCATGGCGCCGCCGACTACGAATATGGAGGTTCCGGCAATGCCGAGACCCAGGCCTGTTTTGGCCTTGCTCTCGTACTCTCTGCGCTCCCACTCGTTACGGCAGTAGTAGTCGTGAGCCGTACCGGGGGTCAGCACCACGCCGTCGGGGCAATCCTGATCCCAGTTGAAGGGATCACCGTCGTCCGGATTGACCAGATAATCGAGTTCCGAACCGTAGTTATCTGCGGACGACTTGTTGGAACCGTAAACGCCCCATCCGATTCCGCCCATGATCAGGCCGGCTCCGGCAACCCCCACCGCCACGAAGAAAGGCACTGAGAGCGGGTTCGGCTTCTCGTCTTCACCAACGAGAGACACGTTGAATGTATTTACCATGCCGCCGGCGATCGTGATGTTTTCGGCGTAGGGCATGTAACCCTCGGCGCCAACCTCGAGGTTGTACGCACCGGCCATCAAGTCCTCCTCGAGTGGAGTTTCTCCGCGCTCCTCGCTATCGAGAGTCACCGTGGCCGGATCCACATTCGTGGAAACCATCAGCACGGCCTCGATCGGCTCGGGCTCAGGCTCGGGCTCGGGCTCAGGCTCAGGCTCGGGCTCAGGCTCAGGCTCTTTCGCCGTCTTGGGCTTCGGCTTGGGCTTCGGCGCAATGACTGCCGCCACGGAATCGTCCTTCGGATACATCCGAACAGTCAATTCCTTGCCCGAGTAGATGCTGATGTCCTTTTCCTCCTCCTCGTCTCCCCGTATCACGAGAATGTGATGAGGACCGGCTTTCAGCAGAATCTCCTCAAACGGAGGGTTCCCGATAGACTCGCCATCGATGTTCACCTTTGACGACTTCGGTTTGACCAGCAGGAACAGTGTTCCCACCTTCTTTCGCTGCTCCCGAAGGTTCTTCCGAGCGGCATTGCGCTCGTCCGGATCAATGTCATCGCCACCGTCCTTGATGAACTGCTCGTAGGCGGCGATAGATTCGACCGGTTTGTTCAACTTGGCGTGGCAATTGCCGATATGCGCCAGAACCATCCAGTGAGGCGCCGCCTCGTAGGCGTCTTCGAAAGACCTCAACGCTTTTTTGTAATCGTGATCCTCCATTGCGACGACACCCTTGTCGAACGCCTTCTTCGCCTTGGCTTTCTGTGCCACAGCAGGCAGTGACAGGGTCATGAAGACCGCGAGAACCGTGAACAATGCAAGGTAACGTTTCATCGAACTCCCTCCGATTTGCATGAGACTAACCATACGGATTCGATGTGTCGAATCCGCCCTTTTTCTTTTTCGGTTTGCCCGTCGGCTTGGGCTTCGGCTTCGGCTTGGGCTTCGGCTTCGGTTTTACTATCGGCTTGGGCTTGGGCTTCGGCTTGGGCTTCGGCTTGGGCTTCGGTTTTACTATCGGCTTCGGCTTGGGCTTGGGTTTCGGTTTAACAACGGGCTCGGGCTCCGGCTCGGGCTCAGGCTCGACCGCAGGCTCGGGCTCCACTATTTCTTCAACATCATCTTCCTTGACGCCGTCCTTATCCGTTTCGTTCTCAAGCGCAACAATCATCATCAGGTCAAATTTAACATCCTTGGTCTTGTCGAAGTTCACATCCTTTTCGAGGGACTCATACCCTTCCGCAACCGCCTTGACCGTATGCAACTCATCACTTGCTTCGACTGTGATTACCGGCGGGTTACCCTCCACGCGCTTCCCATCCACGCTGACCGTCGCATTCTCGGGCATTACCTTGATGGTGATCGCAACTTTCTCTCGGGGAGCAACCGTCTCCTGGTCCGACTGCGCTTCCGTAGTTTCGCCGCCGATACCCAGCGCGAAGTACAGGATGATCCCAACCACGCCCAGCACCCCGACGATCGCCAGAATTGTGACGAGCTTTCGTTTTGAAGCCGCCGCCTCAACCTCGGGCATGTCCACGATGACAGATGGTTGGGCCAACTCCTCGTCGCTGCCCGTTGGTTCATCGTAACTGACCGCTGATTCAGGTTGCAGATCAATTACCTCCGGCTCCACTTCCGAAGCTGGAATCACGGCTGCCGGGGGAGCAACCGGTTGGGCCGGTGCCGGAACTAACGGATCTGCCTGAGCCACAGGAGCAGGCGGCGCGGGAGCGGGTGGCGCCGGAGCGGGAACCAGTTCCCTCGAAGCCGCCTCGAGATCATTCTTGAAATCCTTGACGGATTGATAACGATTGTCCGGCGCGGCGGCCAGCGCCTTGTGGACGACGGCCGCGAGCTTGGGGCTCATGTCCTTTCGTAACGAGTTGGCCGGCGCCGGAATCCTTGCGGGTTCCTGGCCCGTTACCATATGGTACATGATCGCGCCCGCCGCAAAAATGTCGACCCGATGATCTCCCTTGAAGCCTTTTCGCCGTTGCTCCGGAGCGTAGTACTTGTAACTCTCCGGTTCTTCGTCGCCATCTGAAGAGAGTCCGGATTTCACATATCCTTCGCCGAAATCGACGAGCTTGGTAATCCTGTTTCCGGTGGACTCGTCCAGGAACACATCTGCGGGGGATAAATCCAGGTTGAGAATACCCGCCTTGTGAATGGCATTCAGCGCGTTGAGAATATCGGAAGTGATGCCCACAGCTTCGCCCAGTGGTATCTGACCCCGATCATCTATATAATTTTCAAGACACTCTCCGACCATCAACTCCCGGACAATGGCCGGCGCCGCGCCGGTATCGCGCCCGACCTCGATCACCCTGGCGATGTTCGGACAATTGAGGTTGCCTGCCTTGTGGGCCTCATTGAGCAGAAGATCGGCAGTATTTCCGCCACGCGTATGTTGTGGGTGGATCAGCTTGGCAGCCAGGCGCTGACCTGTCTGCATATTCTCCACTTCGAGCACAATACCGGTGGGACCTTCTCCCAGAATGGTAACAATCTTGTAGTGATCTAGCAGAGTTTGACCGACGAGGCGTGGCCCGAGTTCAATGGGCTTGCCCGTCACCGGGCAGAAATGGTTGTCCGCGCCATGAGTCTCACCGCAGTGGGAACACCTGCTCATTGGTTACAGTCCTCCCATCAACATAGAAATTCCAACAAGTTAGGTCGCGATGTTAGCAGCTTCATATTCAACTGTAAACCGAGTAAGTCATCATATGCACTCAATGCAATTGAGTTGCTTTAGTGGCATGTTTCGGCTCACTTTTTTCTAGTAATTTGTCAATGACGTTTAATAGGTGAAGAGCAAACCTACACCGAAAGCAGATTCGTTGGCCCAGTCCATGGTCGCACCCACTCGCCGCCATCTTCGAGTGAACTCGGAGAATGCTCGCAACGGCCCAACAATCTGATAGTGAATGGACGCGCCGATCAGCGAATCAACCGAGAAGACTCCTGCGCCGCGCCTCCTGTCCTGACCGGAGTAGAACCCGGCCAGGGAAAACCGCTCCACCGGTGACACGTCCAGCCTGAACATCACCCAGTGAGGCCGGTCACGCCCCTCCGAGTCGTAGCGCGCTCCCACACGAACCTTCTCGTCCCAATCAAAAACGGCATGGGCCATGAACCCATCACTCGTTTGGGACCCATCGTTGGCGAGGGAATCGGCCAGCGTGTTTTCCATGTCGGTCACCGGGTCCAGGCCATAATATCTTCGATTGTATTCGTAAAACGGGTTAAAAATCGCCGGATGGCTGTCTCCTCCAAGGCGCCGGTATTCGCCGCGCAGGTGCAGGAACACATTTCGCTCTTGTGACAGGGTCCATGAAGTCGCCAGGCCCGCATGCAACCCGAGATCGCCGTCCATGGCCATCATATCCAGATAGGGGGTCAGCTCCACCACATCATTGTCGAGCAGGGTAAGCGATACGTCTCCTCCCGTGATGGGTAAGGTCGTGGGGCTATTCGCAGTGGTGCGACGCGGCGCGCTGATATCGGCGCCGAGGGTGTACCCGAACACGAGTCGCGTGGGCCAGTCTCCCTCGATGAACCAGGCGATCGGAGCAATGTACACGCGACCCAGCAGAATCTCGGGGCTGACAACATTCTCGGTGACCAGTTCCAGACCGCTGCCGTTATAATCCACATCCAGGGTCAGCCCCCCCTGGTAGTGATCCATGTCGGTGGAATTGAAGTAACAATCCATGACCGAGCCGTGCCCCACGCCGACGCCGTTCAGCTCGCCGAATCGGATATCGAGCACGGCATCGTCCCACTCGTGAAAATACGTTACCGAACGGGCTATGCGCGCAAAGTCTGAAGGCTCGTCCCAATCCTGTTCACGCAACGTACCATCATCCTGAGGATCACTGTCGATCACGCGAAATCTCAAAGGGCCCCAGAGCGCAACATCCAGACCACCGAATGAGAATCCTTGCTCCAGCATGACCGAGAAGAACCAGTCCTCGTCGACGGAACCGAATCCGACATCCAGCCCCGAATAAAAATGAGGCTCTTTGTCATCAGATCCGAACGCAACGGGAACGTCTACGCTCAAGAAGATGAAAACGCCGACAAGCGAAATCAGGAGTCGTCTTGTAGTGGCTTGCTTTTTTCTGACAAAACTCATCTGTCAACAGGTTCCAGGCATCCAGATCACGAGTCAAGTTTTCGGGGTTGCGATGGGCCTTGCGAGATCTCGAGGGTGGGGAATTATTCAGGCCGTGAAATCAGTGTTGGATCAGGCCGTTGGCCCGGTCACAGATGATGCCGAAGACCCATCGTCCATGAGCGCTCTTGAGACCGGCCGCGAAGAAGGGGGAGCCGGGTGTCGCTTTTCCGTTGATGAGGATCGGGCTGCGCTGCGGGCGCACGATGGAGAGGGTGAGATCCAGTCTCCCCTGCAGCCGGCTGTTGAACTGGAGTGATCCCGTCAACGACTGAGGCATCGCGAGGGCAGCGGGAACTCCCAGGGTCAACTCGTACGACTGGCGATGAACCAGTTTGAATGTGTCGAAACCCGAGAATGGCGCCTTCTGAAAAATTGACGCGTGCTGTGCAAGCGCCGGATCGATCCCCTGGCCGCTGCGCGACGCCTCGATGGTGAGCACCTCGCATCGCACCTTGTCCGAGGCTTGCGACGCGGTCGCGCCCAGGAGAAGAAAAAGGCCGACTATTATGGCTAACAGCCTCGCATTCATGATTCTGTGCCCCTCGTCACCTTTCTCGAGAAATCCATCATTCGTTTATCCAGACGACGCCGATCGTTTCTCCGCGCTCGTTGAGCACACTGTACTCCGTTCCCACAGCCTGTCCCCGGTTCATCAATGAAACCTCGGAACCGCCGGGTGAACTGTCTGCCGCTGCCGCCCATATCCCCGAGGAGACGTCGCCTCCCGGATCTGTTGCCGGCGGCACCGTGCCCGTTACAAGCGGAAGCGCAAGCAATACGGCTGCCGCCGCCCCGACGAGTGATGCCGTCGGGATCCAGACAGTTTTGCGATGCTCGAAGAACTCACTCATCCACACCCTGGCGCTTTCGAAGAAACCCGGACGCTCGGCGCGATCGAGACTGTTCAGGACGCGCTGTTCGAAGCCTTCGAAGGATACCGAATCCAGGTTCTCCTCGTTCATCAACCGGAGGAGATCTCCGATCCGAGACATCCCTTCCAGGGACTCCCGATCTCCCGACGACTCCTCAATGAGTGCTTCGATCCGTTTCATGTCTTTCTCGCCGATCTCCCCATCGTGATAACGTGCGAGCAATTTTTCAGACAAGCGTTTCATGACATCACCGATATTCCTACTTCACCACCAGCTCACCTTGAAGATAATCTTTGAGGGAACGTTGCAGCTTTTGCCTTGCGTGATGCAACCGCGACATGATTGTTCCCTTTGACACCTTCATTGCCTTTGCCATATCAGCGTACGACATCCCCTCGATCTCGCGCATAACGATCACGGCCCTGTGGTAGGGCGGCAACTCGTCGATCGCCATCTGGATGTGTTCGGCCAACTCCTTTCGCCCGAGATTGCGCGAAGGATCTCCGTCCAGTCCCGAGGACAGGACTCCCTCTTTTCCGCCTCTCGATGCGTTTGCATATATTCTCTCATCAAACTCGACACTCGCAAACTTCCCCGATCTCCTGAGATGATCGATGCAAAGGTTGACGATAATGCGGTAGAGCCAAGTGTAAAAGCTCGAAGACCCCTGAAAGTTCCCGATGTAGCGATGGACCTTTATGAACGCTTCTTGAGCGATGTCCATGGCGTCGTCGGGTGTCTTCACCATGCCCAGGGCGATGGTGAAAACTTTTCGTTGGTATCGGCTTATCAGCTGGCCGAACGCAACATCGTCGCCCTTCTGACAGCGCTGAACCAATTCCAAGTCTATTTTCGATTCCGCTTTTCGGTCAGCTGCTGTCTTCTTAGTGATGGACAGTCCACGGGCGCCTTTATTCACCGAAGCAGACGTGGTTTTGGCGGTTTTCCCGGAGGTTTCCGTGGAGACCGCAATGTTGGCGCGTTTGGTCATGGCGGTCATGCTATTCCATCGCTAAACTCTAACACCTCGTTTTGGCGTCCGCAATCCCGAGGACCGATTAGCGGATTGACAACTTGCTTCAAGCCACGGTAGTTCATGTCCAACAAAAGGGAGCCTCGGATGGGTGCGGACGTACTGGAAAAACTAAGATCGTTCAAGGTCTTCTCGGAAGTTCCTGACAGTCGCCTCGCAACTGTGGCAAGGGAGACTACCAGCCTGAGCCTGGATCGTCACTCTCTGATCTGGAACGAAGGGGATATTTGTCGGTACCTGTATTTTGTGATCTCGGGTCGGATCAAGATCATCAAGCACTCGGAAACCGGCAAGGATGTGATCATCGAAATCTACGGGCCGAAGGATGCCATCGGCGAAACATCGACACTGGTGGGGGGAGCGTACACAACCGCAGCGATCTGCCTGTCTCCCACAAGCCTTCTGTGCGTCCCCCGGCAACAGATTCTCGATCTGCTCGCCAACGTGCCCGGCGTGGCCCTGCGCTCCCTGAGAGGCATGGCGCGCCGACAGCGAATGCTGATGCAAAAGATCAAGGAGCTCGCTGCGGGCGGCGTGGAGTACCGCATCGCACACCTCCTGCTCAAGCTGGCCGATCGGATAGGCGAGAAACCCACTATCGACGGCACAACCATCCCCATCGTGCTCTCGCGGCAGGACATCGCGGACCTTGTCGGGACCACCGTCGAAACGGCGATCCGGGTGATGAGCCGATGGCGAAAAATGAACATAGTGACGAACGACAAGAGGGGAATCCTCATCAGAGATAGGGACACACTGGAAGATCTCGCGTCAGGTATTACTTCCCATGTATGATCGTTATCATTTCTGAAAAGCAATCGTGCAGTTAGGTGTAGTCATATGAACCCTACTGATCCGACATCTTCGAGCACAATCACCGGAACCGGTGAGTTCGAATGCAAAGACAGCCACGTCATCGCCACAGTCGTGATCAAGGAAAGCATTATTCTCAGCGTCTCTTTCGGTCTCGGCACCAACGCCACCACCGAGATCGCCGGTTGCGCGGATGTCGCCGGGTTCCTCACGGGAAAGAGCGTCTCGGATGCTCTGTCAGTCAGCCCCGACCTGCTCCGTGAGAGCTTCCCCAATTGTTGGGAACAGCAAAATCACGGGGTTCTGCTGGAGGCGTTTCACAGAGCCGTGGAAACCTGCCTGGATCTATAGCACCTCCATAACAGCCCCAAAATCACCAAATCGTGATTCCTGTCGGTGGCACCGAGTGCCAGTGAAATCGGGATCTTGTGATTTCCCCACCCAAGTTATCCACTATTTATCCACAGAAACGCCACCCGAAGCATTATCTTGCAAAGAACCTCCGAAACAACTCCGACCCCAAAAGACAAATCTCTCGAAACTGCTGATATTCCATGGCAAACAGCTATTTTGGCCAATTCTCTGGGTTATATACACAAGCGAGGCATGTTGTTTTTGACACCTGCATGGCTCATATTTGACACCGTTCTTTTTTCACAGAAAGAGTGGAAACGGGCTGAAATGGGGGCGGGCTTCTAAATTAGTTTTTCCGGGAGGTCAAGTAGGTATTTTCGTTTTTTTTCACTTTCTTATCCGAAATCTCTTCACCGGCCTGGAAACGATGCCTTCCAGGTGTCTGGCAAGAGCGTTCATTCGACTTTCCTCCGCGTTGTCATGATGGTCGTAACCTACCAGGTGAAGCACACCGTGAACCAGCAGGGTAGTCACCTCGTCAATGACGGAGCACCCATGTTTACTCGCCTGTCGCACAGCGGTTTCGATGGAGATGACCACGTCGCCCAACATCCGCGCCGGATCTGCGGGATCGTCCTCGCCCTGCATTGAAAAAGACAGGACATCGGTAGCGCTTTTCACGTCGCGGTGCTCTGCGTTCAGATCGCGAATGAGGTCATCGTCGCAAAGAAGGATCGAAAGCTCCGAATGAGCCATGTCCAGGGCGTAAAGGATCTTCTCCGCACGCCTCCTCACCGTCCGGGGATCGACGCCGCCACCCGCTCTGCTGCATCGTACATCAACCACGGGTCCGGGCCGTTGCGACTCTTTGGTTTTTTCACGCATGGTCAATTGGCCTCGACGAGCAGACGCGCATTGCGTCTGATCGTTTCAATGGAAGTCCGCTCAAGGCACGTCCCGCGAAACATAGCGGCCAGGATCTCGTCCGACGCCTCGGACACATCCTGCGGAGTCATCGAGTCGGGCCCCCTGTCTGACGGCGGATCGAGCTCACACCGGTTCGCCACACGGTTGAGTGGACAGGCGTCGATGCAGAGATCGCAACCGAAAATAAGCGTCATTGCCGAGCTCACATCGGAGGGTATGGGCGTCCGCGTGTTCTCTATGGTGTGATAGGAAACACACCTGTTGCAATCTATTATCCCGGATGCAGCCAACGCACCGGTGGGACACGCATCCACACACGCTCCGCATTCCAGGCAAGGGCCTCGAACCGAAGCGACCTCCACATGCTGGGGCTCAGGGACGTTGGAGCAAACGATCTCTCCGAGCACGACTCTCGATCCGACGCCCGGAACAATGAGCGCTCCGTTTTTCCCGAGTCCCCCCAGACCCGCAGCAACGGCCCATGTTCTCTCCATCACCGGCGCGGTGTCCACGAAGACACGCGATATCGTCCCGGGGAAACGCGCATGTATGGCCCGGACGATCCCGCCGAGACGATCTCCCATCACCTGGTGATAATCCTTCGATCTGGCGTGGGCCGCCACGCTTTTCCAGATCCCCGTCTCCACGGCGCCTCTGGAATACGGTAGCGCCGCACACACAACCGCTGCGGAACCATCCACGATTCCATGATGGGCCGTGTCGATCCTGGCGTCGGACCACTTCTCCATGTATGCGAGTCCCGCGTGATACCCCAACCCAATCCACCGCTCGAACACGTCCCTCGCGCTTTGCGAAACCTCGCCGGCGCGAGCAACCCCAATGGCGCAAAATCCAAGGCTCTCACCGGCAGCCTTCAGGAACGACCACGGGCCGGACGCGTGTCCTGGAATCTCGGCCGTGAGCAGTGATCCGCTCATGATTTCGGCCCCATGGACATCAATCGATGTGCAGTGCGTTTTGCCATGAAGTATGTTATTTATCATTTTTCATATAAGGCGAATAGGCATCGAGATTCCAAAATGAAGTTCCGTAAGGTTCTGTAGATGAATGATTTCGACGATACTTCAGAAAAGACCCGCGTCACTGATGCCGTAGCCATCAAACCAGCCGAGTCCGAGCAGGATGTGCTGGTGCAAATCTACCCACCCGGACCCAACATGGGGCGAAAATACTTGCTCACGGGAAGGGTCATCACACTCGGGCGCGATCCCTCAAGCGATATCGTTGTCGGCAGCGACTCCGTGTCACGCCGTCACGCAAAATTGAGCAGCGAGCGAGGGCGCCGGCTGATAACGGATCTCGAGAGCACCAACGGAAGCTACGTCAACGAACAACAGATCATCGCGGAGGTCCTCAGCAACGGCGATCAGGTCAAGATCGGCGACACCATTTTCAAGTACCTCGTGGGCAGCGATGTAGAGACCGCCTACCACGAGGAGATTTACAAGATGACCATCATCGATGGTCTCACCCAGGCATTCAACAAACGGTACTTTCTCGAGTCGCTCGAGAGGGAGCTGTCCAGGGCGCAAAGGTACGGGAGACCGCTTTCCATACTCATGTTCGACATCGATCATTTCAAGCGAGTGAACGATACCAGCGGGCATCTCGCCGGAGATCATGTTCTCCAGGCCCTCGGAAGACTTATCTCCACGCGCGCACGGCGAGAGGAAATATTTGCACGATACGGTGGCGAGGAGTTCGTAATCTTGCTGCCCGAGACACCCAATGACGGCGCAATGGAACTCGCCGAGCAATTGCGCAAACGGGTCGCATCGTACACATTCGTTTTTGAGGGCGAAGAGATTCCCATCACCGTCAGCATCGGTGTGGCAACCGTAACCACTGAAGACATTACTGAAAACGAGTTCGTTCGCCGGGTTGATGAAAAACTCTATCTGGCCAAGGCCGAGGGACGCAATTGCGTCAGAGGTTGAAGAGCGTCTTTTTCCCCGTGCTCGTGCTGATCACCGCCTGCGGATCCTCTCACGGCGAAGGTGACACAACTGCAAACTCTACTGCACAGGATCATGGGCAAGCGTTAACATCACCATCGGACTCTCACGCGGGGAGCGACGGGACTTCGAGCGGGGAGGCGACCCCGAGCAACAAGGCCACCAGGGAGATCGAACGTTTGCTCTTCGTTGCGCTCAACCGCGCTCGAAAGAACCACGGTCTTCCGACCGTCAAGAGATCCTCCGAACTCAACGAAGTGGCCCGCAAGTACTGTCAGGAAATGGCGCGCACGGGGAAGGTTGCTCACGAATCCGAGATCTCGGGCTCAATGGGCGATCGCGTCAGGGCCGCAGGAATCGCATTCGTCCACCTCACCGAAAATCTCGCTTTCGCCGCAGACGATGTACAGGCTCACGAGGGATTGATGAATTCCCCGGGACACCGCGCCAACATCCTCGATCCCGATGTCCTGGAAGTAGGGGTCGGCATCGCCGAGACACAAAAGGACGGCCAGGATATGATCCTGGTAACGCAACTGTTCGCAACGCGCCCCAAAAAGATAAAACCCAGGACGGCAGCGAAGCAGTTTGTCGAAATGCTCAACGATGCCCGCGCGGGAAAGAAGCGCAAGCGGCTCAAGCGGCTCAAATGGCTGGACAAGAGGGCGAAAGAAGCTCTTGGAACATGCTTCAATGAAGGCTCGTTGCCCGCTCTCGACCTGAACGGATCTCCTGTGTCGAGCACTACTTTCATCGGCTTCCTTGCCGGCGACATGGCGTCATTGAAAAAAGCGCTGCAAGATAACAAAAAAATCCAGGGCACCGACTATACCCACATAGGAGTCGCGGTGACTCAGGGTGAGCACCCGCAAATGGGAGCCAGCATCATATGTGTTCGGGCAGTCTTGGGTGTTTCGAGCAGGTAAGGACTATTTTTCTCTCAGGCTCTTGCGCATGCCGATATCGCGGATGTCCATGTTGGATGTGACCACGTAGGTGAACGCATCCTTGAGAAGAAATTCCTTGCCGTCGTCGGTGGCAATCCTCACGTTCACCGGACCCGGCCCGTTGGAACCGGGAGACGAGATGGTCATCTTTTTCGAGCTGCGAATGACCACATTGTCCACCTTGGAGTTGCCGAAGTACACTGTAATGCCCATGTTCGCGTTGAAACCGGAACCCAGGATATCTATCGGCTCTCCACCCCCGATAACCCCGATGGGGGGCGAGATCTTCTTTATCGTGAATCCTTCTTCACATCCGAGAGCCAGGCAGGCCACTACTGCCAGGGCGATTATCGGAATTGATTTTTTCATGACGTCTCCTTCATTTGAATTTCTTATTCATTTGAATTTCTTATTTTCGAGGCGACAAGCTAATTTTATTTGACGAGATGAAATTGGTACTAAAGGGGCGGCATCCAAGTCAAGAGGTTTCCATATCCACTCAATGCAGCAGCGTCATCAATAACGGAAATAGGGACCGCCCTGAAGGACCGCGTCAAACAGTATTTGCCAATGGCACATTAGTTGCTACTTTCTGATTGGGATATTTTATCCCCACAAGATTGAAGCCGAAAGATCTAATATTGCCTGTCAAGGTACCTCAAATTGGACGGTATGTGGTTTTAATCACCGCCCTTTACGCCTCGGTGGCATGCGGCGACAGGGATAAGCTCTACCCTTTTTATGAATTCGATGCAGGTGCAGATACGGAGTCCGACACTGAAACGCCGGGAGACGACAGTGATTCCGACACCGAGTCGGATTCGTGCGTGGACAATTTCGTCGACGACGATGGTCGCTGCATTCGATACGTAAACCTCAACTCCAACACCATTTTATGCGGCGAAACCTGGCTGGGGGCGTTCGACAACGTGCAGGACGGCATCGACTCCGCCTACGCGGCGGCTCAGTTGCTCAACTACTGCGAGGTGTGGGTTGCCAGGGGAACCTATCGACCCTATGTGTCGGACGTTTCGGATACCATCAAGCTGCGCGGGAACGTTCACGTATTCGGCGGTTTCGCCGGGATGGAACATCTGAAGGAAGAGCGCGATATCGTCGGCAACGAAACCATTCTCGACGGGCGACAGGATGGTGGTTCGGCGGCAGTCTATCATGTGGTATCCGGAGCGCAGAACGCGGGCCTTGACGGGTTCACCGTCACCGGAGGAGAGGCTCTGGGACCATCCCCGCATCATCGAGGTGGCGGCGCATACCTGAACGCCGCGTCCACCGATCTTCGAAATTGTGTTTTCCAGCACAATCGCGCCGTGGACGGGGGCGGCGTGTTCGCGTGGGACAGCACCCCCACGATTCAGGATTGCAGTTTCACGGACAACCACGCGCAGAACGGCGGTGCGCTGTTCGTCCTCAACGGGCTCGCCCTGCTGGATGCCCTGGTCATCACGAACAACATTGCGACGCAGAACGGCGGCGGCATCTACCTGGACTCCCAGTTCGGATCCTGCAATCCGACGTTGAGGAACCTGACCATCGAGGACAACGTGGCCTGGCAGAACGGCGGCGGCATCTACAACAGAAACTGCTCTGCAGCCATGGACACAACGCTCATCTCCAATAACACGGCCTACATGGACGGTGGCGGCCTGGCCGGCTTTCGCGGGCAGACCTTCGCCGAGCAGTCCATTGTCATTAATAACCAGGCCGGTGGCGACGGTGGGGGCGTGGCGAGTAACGACAACGAAACTGTCTTTGAGCAGATGCAGATCTTGTACAACACTGCGGACGGCAACGGAGGCGGCGTTCACCTGGAGTGGTCCGAGGGAACCTTCGCGTCCTGCCTGGTGGCGGGCAACACGGCGCAGGGCAACGGCGGAGGGTTTGCCATCGAGATGGATTTTCCGAGGATAGTGAACACCCGCGTCAACGGAAACCGGGCAACGCGAGGCGGCGGGTTTTACAACGGCACGCGCGGAGATCCGAATATCGTCAACACGGTCATCAACGGCAATCTGGCAGACGATTCCGGTGGCGCCATCTTCAACGCGGAACTCTCCGAGACCGAGGTGGTCAATTGCATTGCGTGGGACAACGGCGCCACGGAGATCGTGGACGAGCCGGGCAGCAGCACCACGGTGAGCTACTGCGACGTGATGGGCGGCTACCCGGGGTCGTTCATTATCGATCTGGATCCGGTTTTCGTGAGCCCGGGACACTGGGACGATCTTGGAACGATTTTCGATCCCACTGACGACCAGTGGGTGATCGGCGACTACCACATTGAGATTTCCTCTCCATGTATCGACGTCTCGGACGATACGCTGTCGGCCGCGTATGACGCTGATGGCATCCCGTGGGATGATATCGTCGGCGTCGGGCTGCCGGGCGTCGACGTGGACATGGGCGCGTACGACTGCCAGCCGTAAAGGCGCCGTCGATTCGTTTTCCGAAACATCTTTTTCGCTATCACTGATAGAATACTCTCACGTACAAAACGAAAGATGGGGTGATGCGATACTTGCTTTTGATGACGCTTGCGACCGTGCTGGTTTGTGGTGGGTGTGGTGACGACGACAGCGACGATACCGGCGGGGACTCCGATACCGATACCGATACCGACACCGATACTGATACCGGCCCGGTCGAGTGCAACCTGGGAGAGTACACCGGCGAGTTTACTATCGAAACGCAATCGGACGTGGCAACCCTCGCGGGATACACGTCGATTTTGGGAAATCTTCGTATCATATGCCCTTCGTGCACCGACTTGGACGGACTGAGCTGCCTCACTTCGGTGGGCGGGGACTTGGACATCTACCACCTCAACCTGAAAGGCCTGGACGGCCTGAGCGCCCTGACTTCGGTGGATGGGTCCTTGACCATCTGGGACAACCACGCCCTCACCAGCCTGGACGGCCTGAGCGCCCTGACTTCGCTGGGTGGGAACCTGAGCATCTACGACAACGACGCCCTCACCAACCTGGACGGGCTGAGCGCCCTGACTCCGCTAGGTGGGTACTTGAAAATCCGCAGCAACGACGCCCTCACCAACCTGAACGGCCTGAGCAACATCACTTCGGTGGGCGGGGACTTGTGGATCACCTCCAACGCCGTCCTCACCAACCTGAACGACCTGAGCAACATCACTTCGGTGGGCGGGGGCTTGGGGATCGCCTACAACTACGCCCTCACCAGCCTGGACGGCCTGAGCGCCCTGACTTCGGTGGTTGGGTGGTTGTACATCGGCAGCAACGACTCCCTCACCAGCCTGTACGGCCTGAGCAACATCACTTCGGCGGGTGAGGACTTGACCATCGAATTCAACGACGCCCTCACCAACCTGAACGGCCTGAGCGCCCTGACTTCGGTGGGTTGGGCCTTGGACATCACCTGCAACTACACCCTCACCAGCCTGGACGGGTTGAGCGGTATTACCTCGGTGGGTGAGGACTTGTGGATCGACGGCAACAACATCCTCACCAACCTGGACGGGCTGAGCGCCCTCACCTCGGTGGGCGGGGACTTTGGCATCCTATCCAACCCCGACCTACCCGACTGCGAGGTGTGCGATCTGCTGGACCAGCTCACCCCCACGCCTGGGACCATTTATGTATCCGCCAACCTCGACGACGGCTGCACCCCGGTTCCTTACGACTGCCCGTAGTGCGTGCGCCTTTCCGAGATCACTGGTAGAATGCTCTCACGTGCAAAACGAAAGGCTTGGGCATTGAGGTACTTGCTGTTGATGGCACTGGCGACCGTGCTGGTGGCCGGGTGCTCGCGTGGCTCATCCATCGGAGATGGAGGGACCGCTGATGCCGATTCGGACACCGACATCGATACCGACTCGGATACAGATACCGACACCGCCACGGATACCGATACTGACACCGATACCGGCCCGGTCGAGTGCACTCAAGGGGAGTACATCGGCGATTTCATGATCGAATACCAATCGGATGTTGCAGCCCTTGCCGGATACACCTCGGTTTCAGGAGACCTGACAATCGAATGCCCTTCGTGCACCGACTTGGGCGCGTTGAACTGTCTTACCTCAGTAGGCTGGTATTTGCATATCCGCTGGAACGACGCCCTCACCGACCTTGACGGTCTGAGCGCTCTCACCTCGGTTGGTGGGGAATTGCAAATCTACAGGAACGACGCCCTCACCAACCTGGACGGCCTGGGCGCCCTCACCTCAGTGGGCGACTTGTTTATCGGCTACAACGACGCCCTAACCAGCTTAACCGGCTTGAGCAACCCCCTCTCGGTGGGCTTGAACTTGACGATCAGGGGCAACGACACCCTCGCCAACCTGGACGGGCTGAGCGCCCTTACCTCGGTGGGCGAGTGCTTGCTGATAATAGACAACGTAGCCCTCACCGACATGGACGGGCTGAGCGCCCTCACCTCAGTGAATGATTTGGGGATCGGCTACAATGACGCCCTCACCAACCTGGACGGACTGAGCGCCCTCACCTCGGTGGGAGGGTACTTGTCAATCCTCGGAAACGCCGCCCTCACCAACCTGGACGGGCTGAGCGTCCTCACCTCGGTGGGTGATGAGTTTTGGATCTCCGACAACGACTTTCTTCCCGATTGCGTGGTGTGCGATCTTCTGGACCAGCTAACCAGCGGACCTACCTCGATGGATGTCTACGACAACCTCGATGATACTTGCACACCGGTTCCGGGTAATTGTCCGTAGAGTCCAAGAATGAGGGCAGCGGCCGGACAGGGATTTGGGGTCGTAAGGGCGCCGTCGATTCGTTTTCCGAAACATCTTTTTCGCTATCACTGATAGAATACTCTCACGTACAGAACGAAAGATGGGGTGATGCGATACTTGCTTTTGATGACGCTTGCGACCGTGCTGGTTTGTGGTGGGTGTGGTGACGACGACAGCGACGACACCGGCGGGGACTCCGATACCGACACCGATACTGATACCGACACCGATACTGTTACCGATACTGATTGCCCCCTGGGAGAGTACAGCGGCGGTTTCAAGATCAACACACAATCGGATGTCGCAACCCTCGCGGGATACACATCAATCTCGGGACAACTCATTATCGAGTGCCCATCATGCACCGACTTGAGCGACTTGATTTGCCTCACCTCGGTGGGCGGACACTTCATTATCCACAACAACGACGCTCTCACTGACCTGGACGACTTGGGCGCCCTCACCTCGGTGGGCAGAGACTTGCAAATCTCCTCGAGTTTCGCCCTAGTCAACTTGGACGGACTTGGCTCTCTCACCTCAGTGGGCGAGTGCTTTTTCATCCTCGGAAACTATGTTCTCACAAACCTGGACGGTCTGAGCGGCATCACATCGGTGGGTGAGAACTTGGAAATTTGTGACAACGCCTCCCTCACGAACCTGAACGGGCTAAGTGCCCTCACCACGGTAGGTGTGGAATTGTTCATCTTCGAAAACGTCATTCTTCCCGACTGCGAGGTGTGCGATTTGCTGGACCAACTCACCAGCACCCCCACTATGATATCTGTTGAGGGCAACCTCGACGACGCATGCACGCCGGTACCGGCCAGCTGTCCGTAGGCGGTTTATATTAGCAGCCGAATTCAAGGCGCAGCATGCTGCGCCCCTACGTGCGCCACAGATGTTGTTCGATTCGCGCGAGCAGGGGTTTGAGGGTGTTTTTGTCGATTGCGGATATGAGTACGCCGTCGAGGTTGTTGGCCTCCGGGGTACCGTCCCGATCGTCCAGCAAGTCTGCCTTGTTGAGCACGATGAGCCTCGGCGTGTCGCCCAGCCCCAGATCCAGGAGGATCTGCTCCACAGCCTTGATATGATCGCCGTGATTGATATCGGATATATCCACGACGTGAAGGAGGAGCGACGCGTCGTCGAGCTCCTCGAGGGTCGCCTTGAAGGCGTCGATGAGGTCCTTCGGTAGATCTCTGATAAATCCCACCGTGTCGGTGATGATGATCTCCCTCTCCCGTGGAAACCGAAGACGCCGCGATGCGGTGTCGAGCGTTGCAAACAACCGGTCCTCCACAAGGACGTCCGAGTGCGTGAGCACGTTGAGCAGCGTGGACTTACCGGCGTTGGTGTACCCCACTATTGAAACTACCGGCACCTCGTTGCGCTGCCTGCGGGCTCGTCGCTGAACCCTCGCCTTTCCCAGCTTGTCCAGTTTCTTCTTGAGCCTGGTCACCCGGTCCCTGGCCCGCCGCCTGCCGATCTCCAGCTTGGTCTCCCCAGGCCCCCGACCGCCGATACCGCCGGTCAGACGCGACAGCGAGTCATCCCTGGCGCCCAATCGGGGCAACAGGTACTTGAGCTGGGCGAGCTCCACCTTGAGCTTTCCGTCCAGCGAGTGGGCGCGCTGGGCAAAAATATCCAGGATCAGTTGCGTGCGGTCGATTACTTTGAGGTCGGTGATCTCGGAGATGGCGCGACTCTGGTTGGCCCCCAGGTTGCAGTCCATGATGAGGAGTTCCGCGTCCTGCTGCATCGCTCGCACAGTGATATCTTCGAGCTTTCCGCGCCCCACCACATACAGGGGATCCGGCTTTTTCCGGATCTGTATCACACGATCCGCCACCTCGACTCCCGCCGTGCGGGCGAGTTCGCTCAGCTCATCCAGGGCCAGCTCGGCCTCCCGGAGCTTCCGCCGATCTTTGGTAACGTGAATGATCACCGCGCGTCCCTCGGGCATGCTCACGGTCCTGGCAACCGAGTGACGTCGGAATTCCTCTTCCAGGGAGGTCATCACCTCCAGAAAATCTTTCGGGAGCATGCCCAGGTTCAGGGGACCCAGCAGGCGATGCAGTTCGGCCTTTTCAGACGGAGGAAGAAGGTGCGCCAAATAAACCGCGCCCGGGGCTCCTCCCGGTGAGACACCGACTGCGACGACCATGTCCAGGCGCAACCGGGTGAGGTCGGTGAGGTCGTCCCGGGAGAGGGGCTCGCTGTGCAAATGCGTGTGGATCAGTCGAAGACCGCGAAACCGCCGCTCCCCCGCTCGCACCCTTCCGAAATCGGGCAGGAGAATCCTGTCGGCGTCGCCCACCGCCACGTCGGTCACCTGTCCCTGGCGATCTATAAAGAGACCGATCTGGCGACCTGTCTCCCTGGATAGCAGGGCCATCGTTCCGGCGAGCTCCGGCGACACGATGCTCTGTGCCGGGACCCGGCGACTATTCAGGCGCTCGAGGGCTTTCTTGTGTGTTGCCTTGAGACCGGTCAGATTGCCGTGGACCGCCAATAGATTTCCTTAAATCCTGTCGAAGCGGGACATTACTTTGTCCTGCAAAGACAGATGATCGTCGGACCCGATCCATGAGAAGTCAACATCCGGCCCCGCTGGAGAACCCAGGGGTTCGAGACGTTTCGCAGCGATTTGTAGTTTTCGTTCAAAACCCTTGTGTTCGAAGGCTTCCGCGACAAGGGCGTCGATCACCTCATTGCGTACGTCGGAACTTCTGCAAACGAAGAGACCATCAGCGCCGGCCCGTACCGATGCGATCGACATCGCCGCCGCCCCGCCGGATTGTCCGACGGCGCCCATTTCCAGATCGTCTGTCAACACTGCGCCGAAGAAGCGCATTCTCTCCCGCAGCAAGTCCGTGATTATCTTCCGGCTTCCGGTTGCCGGGTTGTCGGGATCCAGGCTCGGGTAGATCACATGGGCGGTCATGATCGGTCCAAGGCCGGTCCTGGCCCACGCGCGAAACGGCTCCATTTCCACGGCCTCGAGGCGAGCTGCGTCGTGCTCTACCAGCCCGAGGGAGAGGTGACTGTCGAAGGAGGCATCACCATGGCCGGGAAAGTGCTTGGCGCAGGGGAGAACCCCGCCGGTCTTCAGTCCGCGCGCGAAAGCGAAACCGTGCCTGATCACGATATCCGGTTTTCCCCCGAAGGACCTGTCTCCGATCACCGGCGAGTTAGGGTTGGTGTCCACATCAAGAATGGGCGCGAGGTTCAGTGTGAACCCGAGGGATCTGAGCTCCAACCCCACAAGGCGCCCGGCCGCGCCGGTCAGCTCCGTATCGTCGATATCACCCAAAACACGCGCCGGTGGCAGGACGGTAAGCGGCTTTGAAATGCGCACCACCCGTCCACCCTCCTGATCCACCGCAACAACGGGAGGTCTGTCTTTCGGAAAGCTGCGCTTGATCTCCTCCACCAGCGACGAGACCTGTTTTGCGCTTTCGACGTTCCGCTTGAAAAGTATGACGCCGCCTAGCGCACCGACGGCGCAATCTCGCGCGAGATCGTCCGGGAGGGAAAGCCCGTCAAACCCGGCGATGATAAGCCTCCGCGCGAGGCGCTTCGTATCATCCGCGCTCATGCGGCTGTATATGGCATCTTTTGGTGAATTTGTCGCTTATTAGCCCGGTTAATGCACCAGCTACTGCGAGTCTGGTTTGTGCATCGGCACGAGCCCGGCCGGTTTCTTTTCGGCGTGCACGGACTTCTTCTCTTCGGTCGCCTCGGTCCCCTTGTTGTCGGAACGATTGGCTTTCTTCTTTTCGGCGTGCTTGGCTTTCTTCTTTTCGGCGTGCTTGGCCGGCTTCTTTTCGGCGTGCTTGGCCGGTTTCTTTTCGGCGTGCACGGACTTCTTCTCTTTGACCGGCTCGGCCTTCTTCTCTTTGACCGGTTTGGCCTTTTTCTTTTTAGCCGGCTTGGCCTTGTGTTTCTTGTTGGACTTAGCGTGTTTCGCTTTTGTCGGCTTGTTTCCATCGCCGCTATACGTATGGATGACACACCCGGACATCCATGCGGCCGCGATGACCATCGTGATCACTAGTGCTGCTCTATGAAGAAAGCTTTTCATGAGGATTCTCCTTTTTCTTGTTTATCGTCGGGCCAGTATATCAACCGCGTCATTTCGCGTCATTTTATTTCAAAAACATCAGGCAAGATGTTGGACGTCACCCGCTTCGCTGTATTCACGCAAGTGGTTGTTGTGGATATCGACTAGCTTTTCAGCTCAGCTACAGCCTGATGTGGATCCGCAGTTTATGCAGCGGTGGCAGGCGCCTGAACGAACCATGATCGATCCGCAATCGGGGCAGAACGGGGCGTCGACCTCGGTATGGAAGCCGGGCGGGATAATCGAGTCCGCGAATCCTGCGGGCATCGGCGGAATGCTCGAAACCGCGTGAACCGTAACCTTGGGGTAGCCGCCGTCGGAGATTTCGACGCCATCTGCGGCGGCGTTGTCGCGGCAGAACCGAAGCTGGAGCCACCGAAACAGGTAATCCATGATGGACTTGGCGATGGGGATCTCCGGATTGCGGGTGATCCCGGACGGCTCGAACCTGGTGTGGCTGAACTTGTCGACCAGCACCTGCAACGGCACACCGTATTGCAACGCCAGAGAGATTGCCGTCGCGAACGAGTCCATCAGTCCGGAGACAGCCGAGCCCTCCTTGGCCATGCGTATGAAGATCTCGCCCACCATTCCGTCGGTGTACATGCCCGCGGTGATGTAGCCCTCGTGTCCGGAGATGTCGAACTTGTGCGTCATGCTCCGGCGCTCGTCCGGCAGGCGGCGACGGGCCATCTCCGGCGAGGATGCTCGTGCCGCTTGCACTTTTTGCGCCTTCTCACTGGTGGACAGAGGCTGCGTGCGCTTGGAGCCATCGCGGTAAACGGCCACGGCCTTGAGACCGAGTTTCCAGGACTCCGTGTAGATGTCGAAGATGTCGTCCGAGGTTGCGTCGTTGGGCATATTGACGGTCTTGGAGATGGCGCCGGATATGAAAGGCTGTACCGCTGACATCATCCGGACGTGACCGAGCGGCATGATGCTCCTCACACCTTTTTCGGGCTTGAAAGCACAGTCGAAAATTGGAAGGTGATCGGGCAGCAAATTCGGCGCACCCTCTATCGTTTCGTTGTTCACCACGTGTTCGTTTATGCCGTGGACTTCCAGTTCAGAGTAACCGAGCCTGATGAGCGCCTTGCCGACCGATTGGTTGGTGATCTTGAGAGTGCCTCCTCCAACCAATCGCTTGTACTTGACCAGCGCGATGTCCGGTTCAATGCCGGTGGTGTCACAGTCCATCATGAACGCGATGGTACCCGTGGGCGCCAGGACAGTAGTCTGAGCGTTGCGATAGCCGTGCTTGTCCCCGAGAGTGGCGGCCTCCTCCCAGGCAGTCTGTGCGGCCTTGATTATGGCTGGAGTGGCCAGGTCGGTATCGATGCCTTCGACCGCGTCGCTGTGCGCCTCGATGACCTCTTTCATCGCCTCGGCGTTATTGCCGTACCCATCGAAGGAACCCAGACCGGCGGCGATGCGCGCCGACTGGACGTACGCCTCACCGGTCATGAGCGCTGTGATGCCGGCGGCGTAGGCTCTGCCGGCGTCGCTATCGTACGGAAGGCCGCGGTGCATGAGTACCGCGCCGATGTTTGCAAATCCCAACCCAAGGGGTCTGTACTCGTGGCTGTTTTTCGTGATCGGCTCTGTGGGGTACCGGGCGTTGTCCACGATGATGTCCTGAGCGGTGATCATGATGTCGATTGTGTGCTGGAACATGTCGGTGTTGAACTCGCCGTCCTCACCGATGAATCTCATCAGGTTGAGGGAGGCGAGGTTGCACGCGGTGTTGTCGAGGAACATGTACTCCGAGCAGGGGTTGGACGCATTGATCCGCCCCGACTCCTTGCAGGTATGCCAGCGGTTGCACATATCGTCGAACTGCAGCCCGGGATCGCCGCATGTGTGTGTGGCCTCCGAGATCTGTCGCATGACTTCGCGGGCGCTCAGGGTCTGTACCGTTGAGCCATCCAGAATGGCCTTGGTCTCGTAAGAGCGATCCTCGATCACTGCTTTCATGAATTCATCAGTGACGCGGATCGAGTTGTTGGAGTTTTGAAAAAAGACCGAACCGTATGCCGGCCCGTTGATGTCGCCGCTGTAACCCGCCTCGATGAGCGCCCACGCCTTTTTTTCCTCGTCTACCTTGCAATTGACGAACTCGACGATGTCCGGATGATCCACGTTGAGGATGACCATCTTGGCGGCGCGGCGTGTCTTGCCGCCGCTCTTGATGACACCGGCGAAGGCGTCGAACCCGCGCATGAAAGACACCGGCCCCGAGGCCTGGCCGCCCATGGAAAGCTTCTCCCGTGACGAACGGATCGTGGAGAGGTTTGTCCCCGAACCTGAGCCGCCCTTGAACAGGTTGGCCTCGGTGGTCGCGAGCCCCATGATGGACTCCATGGTGTCTTCCACTGAGTTGATGAAGCACGCTGACGCCTGCGGTTGCTCGTCGATACCCACATTGAACCAGACGGGGCTGTTGAATGTTGCCATCTGGTGCAGCAGAATATAGGTGAGTTCGTGCTCGAAAGTTTCCGCGTCATGAGCCGACGCGAAGTACCCGTCGCGGCGCCCCCACGAGCAGATGGCGTCGACAACCCGGTCGATTATTTGTCGAGCCGAGGTCTCGCGTTCCCCTGACTGGGACTGGCTGCGAAAGTACTTGGACACCACCACGTTGGTGGCGAGTTGGCTCCAGAACTCGGGAATTTCGACATCCTCGACATCGAGAATTTTTTCACCCTTGTCGTTCGTTATAGAGGCAGACCGTTGCTCCCACTTGATCTCATCGTACGGGTGGGTTCCCACTCGTGTCATGAGGCGAGAAAATTTCAGCCCTCCCCCGGTGGAAGATGCCTTTTTTTCGCTGTCTTTTGCCCGTTTTTCCGACTTTGTGATCGTTCGCTCGATCGTACTCATTACCGTCTCCCACAAACACAGTAATTCCGGCACCTTGGTGCCAGGGAAGTTCGATTTTAAAGAAAAACTACCCCCTACGACACGACAGGGGCTCGCGACGTCTGGTCATTGCATTGTTCAGTGTTTCCGACTCTGAATTTTCTGCCCGTTTTTGGACCCGATGTCAAGAACTTTACCACAATATCTTGTGCACACCCCCTCCAAACCCATCAATATCTAGTACTTGCCTGCACAAAAACACAGTGCTGTCCACAGTTTGCCCACAGACCACTTTTTGTTCAGTGGACGAAGGTTCAGTTTTACAGCCAGAACGATGCTGGAACAAGCTATTGATCGCCGTTTTTTTGCCAAAACAACCTTCGTCATTTTAAATGATCAGATATGCAGTCACGTCGCGCAAAAAAAGTTGTGGTCAATTCGACAAGGCCATTGATAACCCTGAGCAGGGTGAGTCGTTTCTACAAACCCGACAAGCCCGCTCTCTTCGATATTTCTTTCGATATTTTTCCCGGTGAATTCGTTTACATCGCCGGCCCGTCGGGAGCCGGAAAGACAACGCTCATGCGGCTGATGCACCTGGCGGAGGTGCCAGACACGGGCGCTCTGACGTTCGACGGGCACGATATTTCGAACCTGCGCAGGTCGGCGGTTTCGGTGCTGCGGCGCTCCATGGGCGTCGTGTTTCAGGATTTCAAATTGATCGACGATCTCTCCATCTTTGCCAACGTCGGCCTTCCCCTCGAGGTAGCGGGGCTCTCCGTCTTCGCGATGCGTTCCCGGGTAGAGGAAGTGCTGGAACAAGTCGGCATGCCGGGAAGGGGCGCGGACCTGACGGGCTTCCTCTCGGGCGGCGAGCAGCAAAGGGTGGCCATCGCCCGCGCGCTGGTGGGATCTCCATCGCTCATACTTGCCGACGAGCCCACGGGAAGCCTCGACACCTATTCTGCGAACTTCGTGCTCGATGTACTGGAGCAGGTATCTGCGGCGGGCACGACGGTGGTGTTCGCGACTCACGATCGCATGTTGATGGCGGCTCGCCCGCACCGTGTCATTGCCTTCGAGGGAGGACGCCTTGTCGGCATGTCCTCAAATGGCGCGGAAGCAGCGACAGGAACAGGCACATGAAAATCAACAAGGTAGCTCACATTTTTCGTCGCGCGTTTGGCGGTTTTCGAAGACGCCCATGGTTTCATCTGTTGTCCGTGATCACGCTTGGCGCCGCGTTCCTGAGCTTCGCCGCAACGCTGACCGCTGCTGTCAACATGGATACCCTGCTCTCCCGGTGGGTAGACGCAGCCGAGCTCACCGTCTACCTAGAGGACGACACCAGCGATGAAGATATCATGAAACTCGCCGGCGCAGTCCGCAAGATCGACGGCGTGGTAGGTGTCGACGCGGTGACGCCGGAGGATGCTCGTGACAGGTTCTCCAGGGATCTGGGAAGCTACGGTGAAATGGGCGCTAGCTTGCCGGCGACTGCGTTCCCCGGGTCCCTCGACATTCGCCTGAAGCCGACGCTCTCCCGAAACACGCAGGCGCGCACGGATCTGGCCGCTCGTCTCAACAATGTTGCGATAGTCGAAGAGGTTCAGGTTTACGACGAATGGTTCGAACGCCTGTCCGCTGTCAGCCTGATCGGGCGCCTCGCAGTGTGGGGTCTTGGTTTGCTGACCATGATAGTCGCGATCCTCGTGGTGGCGGCAACGATCAGAGCGGGGGTCAATTCCCGGCGAAAGGAGATCGAGGTGCTTCGTTTCGTCGGCGCCACCGATAGATATGTCAGGCTGCCGTTCCTGCTCGAGGGATCTCTGGAGGCCGTTGCAGCGATGTGCCTGGCCCTCGCGGCGCTTCACTTCATGATGAATCGGATCGATCTCGTGGTCGGACAGATTCTCCCCCTCATCGGCGGCGGATCCATGGTGCGTCTCGGCTCGTTTGTATTGATCGGCCTCTTGCTGGGCGGGCTGGCGGCGGGGTTTGCCGGCGCACGACTGTCCCTGAGGCGACTCGATGAGGCTCGATAGGATGCCTCAAAGGATCAAGACGATATGTTTTCTATCACTGCTCTTCCTCGCGGGGGGAGCCTCATACGATGATTTCTCTTTTATCGACGACGAGGATCTGGACATTGAGATAGCCGCTCGAACTTCCGACATCGACAGGACCTCCAGGCGGATCGAACAGCTGGAGATCAAACTGGCGCAGGCCGTCACCGGTGTTGAAACTGCGCAGGCCGACCTGGTGGAAGCCGAGCATTTGTCGGCGGCGGGAGCAGGTCTCCTCTATCGGCTCATGCGGCATGGGAAATCCTTGCGATATCTCTTCAATGCCGCATCCGGCACCGAGTTCCTTCGCCGCGCCGGCTTGCTCCGACGCCTCGTGGTTTCGAGCCTGAAGAAGCAACGCGATTGCAACCTCAGTTTCACCGAGGCCCGGACGACATTGGAAGAATTTCAACGGGATATGCGGATGGCCAGGGTAATGATGACCGATCTCGACGATACCCTGAACGAGCTCCTCCTCGAGAGGGATCTGCGCCTGTCCCGGGCAAAAGATCCCGCCAGCCTATAGAGGATCCTTTTCCTCTTAAAACATACATAGATTGACGTTCGATCGCACGTGATCTAAATAGGCTGGTCCTGTTTATCGATATTGATGTGAACGGAAAGGTCAAAGGGCCCGATGAAAAAGTACGAAGAAAAGAATATTCGCAACGTGTGTCTGATCGGTCATGGGGGCAGTGGAAAAACTTCCCTTGGAGAGGCGATCCTGTTTGACACGGGTGCGACCACCAGGCTTGGAGCGGTACTGGACGAAACCTCCAACTTCGATTTCGAGCCCGAGGAAATCAAGAGGCAGAGCTCCATCACAACGGCATTCGCTGTCGGCGAGTGGAAGAAGAAGAAGATCCAACTCAACGACACGCCCGGCGACAACAATTTTTTCGTTGACGCCCGCAACGCTCTGGCGTCAAGCGATACCGCAATAGTTGTGATCTCGGCGGTGGACGGCGTTCAGGTGATGACCGAGAAGATGTACGCCCTGTCCGAGGAATTCGAGATACCTCGACTCGTCGTGATCAACAAGATGGACCGCGAGCGAGCCAATTTCAAGGAGACTCTGGACAGAGCCAGGGAGCTGCTTTCCAAGCGGATTGCTCCCCTCATCATTCCCATCGGTGTCGAGGACTCGTTCAAGGGCGTGGTGAATGTTCTGCGGCAGAAGGCCTACATGTTCCCGGCGGACGGAAGTCAGGGAATGGAGGAAGCCGACATCCCGGCGGATATGGTCGACGAGTCCGAGGCGGCCCGCGAGACGCTAATAGAGGTTATCGCGGAGAGCAACGACGACCTGATGGAGAAGTACCTCGATACCATGGAGCTGAGCCAGGAGGAGATCGACGGCGCGCTTCCAAGCGCAATGCTGAACGGCACCCTGGTGCCGGCGGTAGCGGTTTCCGCCACAAAGAACGTGGGAATCGAGCCGCTGCTCGACCTCATCTGCGATCGCTTTCCGGCGCCGTCGGATCGAGCTGCGCGCACCGGAACGTGGGAAGACGCCGAGATCGTATGTGAACCGAAGCCGGACGCGCCGTTCGCGGCAACGGTATTCAAAACAGTACAGGACAAGTTCACCGGCAGTCTGACCATCGCCAGGATCTGGTCGGGCACCCTCAAGGTCGACACGGGATTCTACAACGCAACCAGGGACGAAAAGGAGCGCTTCGGGCAGATCCTCATCCCGGTTGGAAAGAAACAGGAGAGTGTTCCGAGCGCGGGCCCCGGAGATATTATCGCCATTGCCAAGCTCAAGAACACCGTCCTGGGCGACACCATCTGCACAGACAAACAAAAGGTCATCTTCCCGTCCTTGCCCGAGATGCATCCCATCATCACCTACGCGGTGAGAGCCAAGGACAAAAACGAGGAAGACAAGGTGGGCCAGGCTCTGAACCGGATTGCGGAGGAAGACTCCACCATCAAGATCATCCGCGACGCGGAGGTCAAGGAAACCCAGATCGCGGGCATGGGACAGGTTCATATAGACACCACCATCGACAAGATGAAGCGAAAGTTCGATGTGGAAGTGGAGCTCGCCATCCCCCGAATCCCCTATCGCGAAACTATTCGCAAGAAGGTGGAGAACGTGGAGGGCAAACACAAGAAACAAACCGGAGGACGCGGCCAGTTTGGTGTTTGCTACATCAACGTGGAGCCGCTTCCCCATGGAGGCGGTTTCGAGTTTGTCAACAAGATCGTGGGTGGGTCCATCCCCAGACAGTGGATCTCATCCGTGGAGAAGGGCGTCGTGGGACGCATGATCCAGGGCGTCATCGCCGGATACAACCTGGTGGATGTACGCGTTACGCTCTTTGACGGCAAGTACCATGACGTTGATTCATCCGACGGCGCTTTCCAGATGGCGGGGTCCAAGGGATTCAAATTGGCCGTGGGGAAGGCCGATGCGTACCTCCTGGAGCCCATCTGGAACCTGGAGGTCGTCTGTCCGGACGAGGCCATGGGGGATGTGATGGGTGACATCAGTCAACGACGTGGAAAGGTCATGGGCATGGAGGCGAAGGGCAAGAATCAGGTCATTCGCGCCCAGGCTCCCATGGCCGAACTGCTTCAGTACGCCCCGGATCTCGACTCCATGACCGGAGGCCGCGGCACCTTCACCGTCGGCTTCTCCCACTACGACGAGGTCCCCTTCGATCAGGCTCAAAAAGTCATCGCCGCCTACAAGTCCGATGAGGAAGACGACTAGGAAAAGCGAGTTACTGCTCCTTGCCGAACAGGCAGCACCAGCCGTGATCCGGACAGCCCACCGCATAACCGAGGGTGCACGGATCGGGCTGGCAGGAGGCTATGCCGAAGGCCTGGGTTTCGCACTGGTCGTCCTGAATACAGCAGTCGAGACCGTCCACGCAGTTGCCCTGCGGTGACATCGGGAAGGTGCCTCCGGGGCACTCGTCTCCTGTGGGCTGACATTCACCGGCCATGATGACGTAGCTCCACAACATGATCTCGCAGGGCTCCCCCTCCTCCACCTGCTCCCCCGTTCCCGTGTCACTGTCCGTGTCACTGTCCGTGTCGCCGCTCGGGTCGCCGTCGGAGCCCGCATCCTGATAAAGCGGCGGCGGGTTGCCGGCGCAGCCGCCTACCCTAAAAGCCACGAGGATCGCAACCATGTTCATGGTGATCGCTCTGAGCATATCGTCGTTCCTTTCGCTACGGACCGGGCGGGGGGCAACTCAATATGGCCATGATGTCCGGAGGATCTCCATCCTTGATATCGGCACACAATGTCGGACAGAACTCCACCTGGGTGCACTCCGCGTCAACCCACTGCCAGCCCTCGCCGTAGCCACCACAACCGTCGTTCATGGGCACGATCACGCCGTCTAAATAGAAATTGATGATGTCGGTTTCCGTGATTGCCTCCGGACCCTGCACGTTGAAGATACAGGTGAACACCAGCAGCACAATGTCGTCGAGTGCGTTCTGCAAGCTGAGCGAATTGGTGGCGTTGACGGGAACATCGTACGGAGGAGGCATGCCGCCCGATGCCGCCACCGCATCGAGATATTCGCTGGAGTAGTTGAACCCAATCGCGAAGGTCTTGATCTGGTTCGCAAGCAGGTTGTTGGTCAATACCGTGAAGCTAGCCGCGCTTGCGCTGCCGCAGTCCGGCGTGCCGCCCGTGATCACTACCAGGTACGAATCGGCATCAGACGCCGGGAAGCCCGCAGCGTAACCGGGATTAAAATAGTTTGTCATGGTTTCAAAGAGTGGGGTCATGCCGCCGGGGCTATGGGTGGTCATCCAGTTGATGATGTTTGTCTCGGCGCCGGCGGTCGGAGCGATCGGTATGGCCGAGTTGATCCCACAATCTCCAACATTGGGGAAATAGTCGAACCCGAACTCGATGCCCGAGCCAGACCACAGGTTAAGGATGTTGGTTAAAGCGGTTGTGATCTGGAGCCAGCTTGTTCCGGCCATGGATCCCGAAGAATCCTGCAGGATGACCAGGCGAACCGGCCGGACTTCAATATCAAGTTCTTGTTCAACGCAGATGGTGTCACTGTCGCCATCGGAATCGCTGTCCGAATCCGAGTCGGCATCGGAGTCGGTGTCAGTGTCGGTGTCAGTGTCCGCATCAGTGTCCGCATCGGAGTCCGGGCCGTTATCTCCATCCAGACTACCGACTTGATGACAACCAAACAACAGCACGATAGCCGACATCATCAACAACACGCGCTTCATTGCCCTGACCCTTTCTTTGTGAACGAAGTAGCATTTTAACATAATTGCGGGCTCGTAACCCAATCGAGTTGTGCTAAGTTCCCCCCATGAAGATCGTTACCAATCTTGACGGATGCGAGTTAGGGCCAATTCGCCCGCCGAGCGAGGCGACCAGCCTCCTGTTGCGCGTGTCTCGAAACTGCCCGTGGAACAAGTGCGCCTTTTGCGCAGTGTACAAACGCACGCGCTTCTCCAAACGACCAACAGAGGATCTGCTGGCCGAGATAGACCTCCTGGCTCAGGCGGCGCAGTCGGTCCGCGAGCGCGCATCGAGCAAGGGAAAAAACGGGGAGATCACCACCCGCGCGGTCCTTGATCTGATAAACGATCCCGTGTCCACAGAGGAGGAGCGACGGGTTGCCCTGTGGATGAGCAGAGGAGGGCAAAATGTCTTCTTGCAGGACGCTGACTCGCTGGTACGTCCCCCCGGGATACTCGTTCCCATCCTGGAGCGACTGAAGGAGCGTTTTCCCACGGTAAACCGGGTGACAACCTACGCGCGGTCCAGGACTCTCGCCGCCCGTTCACCCGAGCAGTTGGCTATGCTTCGCGCCGCAGGGCTGACACGTATTCACGTGGGTGTGGAGAGCGGGAGCGACGCCGTTCTCAAGTTGATAGACAAGGGTTGTCGTGCCGAGCACCACATAATCGGTTGCAAGAGGGCAGTCGATGCGGGCTTCGAGGTGTGCTGCTACGTCATGCCGGGGCTCGGAGGAAAGGCTCTGACTTCGGAGCACGCCCGGGACACGGCAGCAGTCCTCAAAGCAATCGATCCTCATCACGTGAGGCTCCGCACTCTCTGGGTTGATAAAGGATCCCCTCTGGAGGGCATGCGCGCCCGAGGTGAGTTCGAAATGCTCGAGGAGCACGAGATGGTTCAGGAAATCCTGGAAATGGTGGTGGGATTGAAAGGGGCGAGCGGCAGGCTCGTTTCAGATCACGACCGCAATCTTCTCATGGATCTCGAGGGACATCTATCCGATGACTCGGAACGCCTCGAGGGGTTGTGCAGGCGCTTCCTGGATCTGGACCCCGAGGTTCGCAACGCGTATATCGTGGCACGCCGCAGCGGATACTACCTCACTCTGGAAGCGTTCCTCTCGGATCCTGGCGCGCTTTCGACCTTCGCCCCAACTGCGAACGAGCTTCTGGAATTGGGCGATGGGTCACTTGTCAAGGGAATGGAGCGGGGCCTCCGCTTCAGACGAATCTAGCCGGGTCTACGAGCGTCGCTACTTGGTGAAGAGCTTCTTGAAAAACCCCTTCTTTTTATTTCCGTCGTCGGCCTCACCGGGAACAATCGACTCCGGAACGGGTACACTCGCACCGGTCGGATCCCTGCCGGCTGAAGCGTATATGTCCTTGATCGGTGGAGGCCGGCGTTCGGGCCTGTCTCGCACCAGTCCGGCCGGAATAGCGTCCTCGGGTAGTGTCTCGGGTGGTTGTGCAGGCCGTTCTCTTACCAGGCCGTCGGGCACGGCGTCCGAAGGGAGCTCATCCGGTGCACCGGGGGATGGCGGAACGGATATCCTGGCCCCCTCGTCGTCAGGTCTCGATCCATCGCCCGGAAAGAAGTCATCCAGCGCGTCGTCTACCGACTCTCCGACAAGGAGAGGCTTGCCCGGCGCGGGGGGAGCGCTGTCCATGGTGATATCGTCGATCAGCGAATCGATCGGATCGCCTATAAGGCCGGTATCGGTCTCATCGAGCGTCTCCAGAGCAACGCTGTCATCGTCCTCGTCGGCGCCCAGTATGAGATCATCATCCACCGGGCTGGTGGATTCGATTCCATTGTCTACAACGCCTTCCAGAAGCGTCTCCTCGCCGATCTCCAGAGTTTCCTCGAAGTCCTCGTCCACTTCCTCATTCAGAAACGAAACAGATTCGGGTTGGGCTGGCAGCTCCGTGGGAGGCTCGCTAAAGGTGAAGGCCGGCTGCGCTTCCTCGGGCTCATCTTCCACTTCCTCGGCAGTTTCAATGTCGTTAGTATACTCATCGAACGATCCCAGGGAAGCCAGGGCAGCCTCCTCCTCTTCGTCCAACTCCATATCTTTTTTCTCTTCGGGTTCAGGATCTTGCGCAGCAACGGGAATCTCTTCGTCGATGGGCTCGGGTTCCTCCTCGACTTCGGGCTCGTCCTCGACGGGTTCCTCAACTTCGGGCTCCGGCGCAGGCTCCTCAATTTCGGGCTCCGGCGCGGCCTCCTCAATTTCGGGTTCCGGCGTGGACACCTCCGGTTTCGACTTCCGGCGACGACGTTTCCTTGGAGCGGAGTCGGACGAGATATCCGCAAGCAAGTTGTCGATGGCGCCCATGTCCAGACCAGCTGCCTTTTTTTTCCGTTTCCTCTTTGTACGCTTCGCGGATCCGGTCTCTTTCTTTTTGGGCTCCTGTGCGACCTGGGGTACCGCCTCCACCTCATCGGGGGTCTCCAGGGGGCTGTCCGGTTCGTCGACCTCGCTGGGGACTTCCTCCGGCTGGATTTCATCCGCGTCCATATCGGCCGGAGGAGGAGGGGGCGCGTCGGAATACTTGGATCTGGATTCTTCAGAAGGGAGGTTCTTTTTATTATCCAGAATCCTCCCGAGAATTTGCCGGCTATTGCTGTCGAGTTTGTTGAATTTGATCCCCATTCCGGTGGGTTTGCCATCATCGGAACTCTCGCGAATCCAGGATACCTCGCCCGCCCCGCGCATCACAACCGTTCCGTCCGCGATCTGAAACTCGAAGCGGACCTCAGTTCCCACGGATTTCGGTTTGGGTGTCTTGACGAAGATTCCCGCCTTGGAGATGTTCGGCGAATACCGATCGATGAATACGTCCACGCTGGGAAACTTCAACTTTGCTCTTATTGATGCCGGTTTTGCCATGGGTTTCTCTACCTCTAGCCTTCCGTCTTCCTATTTCAGCGCCTGCGATACGGCGTCGAATATCGCTTGCGCGGCCTGGTCCAGCTTTTCCACGTCGGGGCCACCCGCCTGTGCAAGATCCGGGCGACCTCCCCCTCGACCACCAACGATTGCCGATACCGTGCCAATCAGCTGGCCTGCATTCAGCTTTTTCGTCAAGTCCCCCGTGACCGCAACCACTATTGAGGCCTTGCCGTTGTTGTCTCCCGTCAGGCACACGACCCCCGTCCCCATTTTCTGCTTCAGCTCATCGGCGAGATCGCGCAATGTCGCTGGATCGCCCACGCTCAGGCGCGTCCCGAGAACCTTTACGCCGCTCACGTCCCTGACGCCGCTCATGATGTCTACTGATCCACCGGAGGCCAGCTCGCGTTTCAACCCCTCTATCTCCCGAGCCAGCTCCTTCTCCGAGGCCACGAGCTTGCTCACCTTGTCGACCAGATCCTCGGGTTTTCCTCTGAGTATGGAGGCCGCGTTTTCCATGATCTTCCTCTGATGGGCCACCCACTCGATAGCCGGCTTGCCGGCAACAGCTTCTATTCGCCTGACTCCGGCGGCGATCCCCGATTCAGAGAGAATGAAGAACGGTCCGATATCACCGCTGCGGTCCACGTGAATCCCGCCGCAGAGTTCCGCGCTTTGCGAACCCACCTCAACCATTCGCACCACGTCGCCGTAGTTCTCCTCGAAAATTGCCATCACGCCGTTCGCCCGTGCGGCCTCGAGTGTCGTTTCCTCTATATTGACCGGGTAATTCCCGATGATCCCTTCCGAGACCGTACGCTCGAGCTCCAGGATCTGGTCGGGTGTGAGCGGCTCGAAGTGGGTGAAATCGAATCGCAAACCGTCGTGCGCTACTCGCGAGCCCTTTTGCGTCGCGTGAGAGCCCAACAACTTTCGAAGGGCGGAATGAAGCAGATGGGTGGCAGTGTGATGGCGGCTTATGGCATAGCGACGATTTGCGTCGACAGAGGCCTTCACCTTGTCTCCGGCGCGAATACGTCCTTTGACCATCGTGCCCTTGTGTACGATGAGGCCGCGAATGGGCTCCTGGGTATCGGTAACATCCATGGCGCCACCGTCGCAGCTTATTGCTCCCGCGTCTCCGATCTGGCCGCCCGACTCACTGTAAAAGGGAGTCCTGGCGAGCACGATCTCCGCCTCGTCGCCACGCTTCGCCTCCTCGACAGTTTCGCCGTCGAGCACGATCGCCAGGATCTGTGTTTCGGTTTGCCCGGTTGTGTAACCGAGAAATACAGTTTCATCGAGGGACGTATGGAGCTCTGCGTAAACCGATGAGACGGCCTTCTCGCCTATCTTTCCAGCTCCGGAGATAGTTCGGTGAACCTTCTGCGCCTCCTGGAAGCCGGCCTCGTCCACGATGAAACCGTCTTCCTCGCCGATGACCACCAGCAGATCCAGTGGAAATCCGTAGGTTGCCGTGAGGTCGAAGGCCACGTCGCCGGGGAGCACCCTTTGACTGCCGTCTCCCTCGTTCCAGCCGCTGTAATCGCGTAACAGATCGAGACCGCGGCCCAGGGTGGTGCGAAACCGCTCCTCCTCCTGACGACATATACGGTTGATGAGATCGCCGTGCTGTACCAGCTCCGGATAGGCATCGCCCATCTGCTCCACGACCCCGTGAACCACCTCGTGGAAGAAAAGATCCTCGATCCCCAATCGATGCCCATGTCGGATGGCCCTGCGCATCACCCTCCGAAGCACGTATTCCCGCGCGGTTTTTTCTGGAAAAACACCCTCGGAGATCAGGTGCGCGGCCATTCTGGCGTGGTCGGCAACGACTCGCATGGAGACATCGTCACTCTCTTTTTTTCCGTACTCTTTGCCGGAGATCCGCGCTGCGATCGCCACCAAGGGCACAAAAATGTCGATGTCGTAGTTGGAGTCAACTCCCTGCATGACAGATGCTATTCGCTCCAGACCCGCGCCGGTGTCTATACTGGGCGCCGGCAGCGGCACCATGGATGCGCCGGACTCGGTCACCATGTATTGCATGAAGACCAGGTTCCACAGCTCGAAGAATCGTTCTCCGTTGTCGAGGCCGGCCTCGCCGAACGCCTCACCCCGATCGTACATTATTTCCGAACAGGGTCCGCAGGGACCCGTGTCTCCCATGGCCCAGAAGTTATCCTTTGTGGAACCAAGCAGGATCCGTTCACCGGCAACACCGATCTTGTCGCGCCAGATTTCCACGGCATCATCATCGGCGGGGGCGCTCTCGTCGCCCTCGAAGACCGAGACCCATAGCCTTTGCGGATCAATGGCCAGAGTCTTGGTCAGGAAATCCCAGCCGAACCGGCAGGCTTCCTCCTTGAAGTAATCGCCAAAGGAGAAGTTGCCCAGCATTTCGAAGAAGGTGTGATGGCGACTGGTGCTGCCCACGTTTTCGAGGTCGTTGTGCTTGCCGCTGATGCGGATGCACTTTTGAACCGTTGCCGCCCGGGTGGCGGGCCTCTTGCCCTGGCCCGTGAACACGTTCTTGAATTGCACCATGCCGGCGTTGGCGAACATGAGCGTTGGGTCCGACCGGGGAACCAGGGGTCCGGATGGGAGGATCTTGTGATCGTGTTTCTCGAAGAATTCCAGGAAAGCGGTTCTGATTTGCGCGGTTGTCGTGGGCATCGATTCAAAACTCGAGGGCACGGTCCCCTTATTGTTGTCATTTTCAAATAGAAAACGGAAAGTAGCAGGAAGATCGCAGGCTAGCAACAGGAGGAGTAAGCTGTTAGCAAGGAAGAAGCAATCGACAATGAACCGTCTTTTTCGCCTGACCTGGTTTCCGCTGGCGTTTCAACTGCTCACGCTCGGTGCGCTCGTCCTTCTGATCGTCGGAGGTCTGGCCGCCGACACCGGCGATATGGCCTTCGCCGGGGTGTTGCGCAACACCAACGCGGCAAACCAGATCGTCTGGTACTACTGGTGGCCCAATATCAACCTGTCGGCGATCTTCCTG
>JAUVDV010000087.1 GCA_030595125.1 Deltaproteobacteria bacterium | reverse complement strand
CTTTCGGCGAGAGATCGATCTTCTTCTATTTTTCCGTTTGCCTCCGGAGATGTTTCGGGCCAACATTGCGACCTGAGGTCGCACCTTTTTTGTTTTTTTGAGTGTTCGCATACCCAAATAGACGAAGCCGGCGCGGCCTTTGTCATTAATATTTTCAACAATTTAAGATCGCGCGGGATCATGCCTGATCTTGAGGGGATCTTTCAGATCCAGGGCCGACCTGAAAATCAAATCGTTGAATGAGGCGAGAGCGGAGTTGGAAGAACAAAAACGAGTCACAAGTAGAGAACTCATCGATATCGCATCTGAAAAGAAAGGGTTTGAGGCTCTTGGAGATCTAAAGGAAAAGACCCAGGCCGATTCCTTGTATAAAGCGAATGGTCGTTTCGGGGGAGCAACTGCGTATCCAGATTTTGTAAAAAAACTGGTTTCCAGACGGGCCGTAGATAAGCGATCACAACAAACCAACGCGATCCTCGATTACATGGCGTCCCTGGCCATTTGGAGTAAGGAGATCCATTTGGGTGCTGTCGCCGACATGCTGAAAGTAAAGGGTCTAATCCGGCAAAAAGAGGGCGATAAAGAACAAGCGTTGCTGTATTTCAAGCATGCGATTGCACTAAAGAAAAATGTCGGCGTAACCAAGACTATTCGCCAGCTAAAAAAGGAACTTGGACTATCCCAATAGTTGCATTCTCTTGATCTCTGTTGTCGTGATACCGTTGTACCAGTTCTTGGAGTTGGGAAACGTCCATTGGTCTACCCCCAAAGTTGAAGTAATTTTGCGAATGATACAGCATATTTTCCTCGTCCTCTACGCTGAACAGATATGCAGAGTGCTTCGGCAATCACGGAACATGGGGGGTGGATAAATGAGGGACGAATTTGAAAATTTCACCGCTTGACCGGGCGGTGACGCAGGGGAGTCGCCCCAAAAAAAAAGAAGTCCGGCAACGAAAAAAACTTGACTCCGCCGGGTACGGCGGGTTTGTATTCGCGCTTACAGTGAGAACAGAAAGAGGAGGAAGACGATGGCAAGGCTTGCGTTCAATTCGGTTTTAGCAGCCCGCACGAGAGCGGCGATCTAACCTCCATCGGCTTCCCATGCATTCAAAATAGCGCCTGGCACTTTCAGCAATGGTATCGGGCACTTGGAGCGATTGTACCGGGTATGCTGAGCTGTTGTACCGGGTATGCTGAGCTATTGTACCGGGTATGCTGAGCTATTGTACCGGGGGTGCTGAGTAATGGGACATAGTGCTCTGAACGATGAGGCAGCCGTGTTGAACGATGGGACAGGCCGCACCGAACGATTGGACACGTGCATTGAGCGATTGTACCGGGTGCATTGAACGATGGAACAACCGTGTTGAACAATGGGACAGGCGCATTGAACGATGGCGGGGCCTGGATGGGGCTAAAAGCTAAAAATCGATGGGTTCTTTGAACTCGCCGAAGACGTCTCTGAACACGCCGGACATTTCACCGACGGAGCAATAAGCCCGCACGCAGTCCAGGATATGCGGCATGAGGTTCTCGTCGGTATTTGCGGCCTTGTCGCGAAGCTTGTCCAGGACCCCTGAGGCCGCAGCAGCGTCGCGTTGCGCCTTGACCTTTCCGAAAGAGGCTATCTGGGCGTCCTGAACCTTGAAGTCGAAGTCGTGTAGCTCCATCTCAAGGGAGGCCTTCTCCTCGGTGGCGTACTTGTTTACCCCTACCTTGACCTTCTCACCCGACCGGATGCTCTTCTCCTCCTCGTAGGCCTGCCTCGATATGGTCTTCTGGATGTAGCCGTCGGCTATGCACTTGACGATCCCGCCCAATTCGTCGATGCGCTTCATCTCCGCGACGATGCGGTTCTCCATCTCGTTTGTGATGGACTCCACGTAATACGAGCCCGCCAGGGGATCCACCGTATCGCACACGCTCACCTCCTCCTGGAGGATCTGCATTGTGCGGAGCGCCACGAGCGCGGCCTTCTCCGAGGGGATGGTGTACGCCTCGTCGTAACAGCAAAGGGCCATGGTCTGGGTTCCCGAAAGGGCCGAGGCCAGGGAGTAATACGCCATGCGCACGATGTTGTTCTCCGGCTCCCGAATTGCCAGTCCACCACCGCCGCCGCCGAAGATGCCGCGCAACATCATGGACTTGGGATTGGTCGCGCCGAGGTCCTCTTTACAGATCTTTGCCCACAACCTGCGCCCCGCCCTGAACTTGGCGATCTGCTCGAAGAAGTTGCCGTGGATGTCCAGGTTGAAGCTGAATCTCCCGAGGAACTCGTCCGGCTTCAGGCCGCGTTCCATTGCGCGCCGCGCGTATTCCTTGGCTATGAGAAACGCGTAGGCCATCTCCTGCACGGGATCGGCGCCGGACTCACGGATGTGATAGCCGCAAACGGACAGCGGGAAGTAACGCGGCAGCTCCCTGGTGCAGTACTCCACCGTATCGGTGATGAGCCTCAGGGAAGGTTCGACGTCGTAGATCCACGTGCCCCGCCCGACGTATTCCTTGAGGATATCGTTCTGAGCGGTTCCCATGATCTTGTCGTTGGGAACTTCCTGTTTCTCGGCCACCACCTTGTACATGGCGATCATTATGGAGGCCACCGGGTTGATGGTGAGTGAGACGGAGATCTTTGAGAGATCGAGTCCGTCAAACGCCGCCTCCATGTCGGCCAGGGTGTCGATGGCCATGCCCACGCGCCCCACCTCTCCTTTGGCCCTGGGATCGTCGGAATCGAGCCCGTTCTGGGTTGGCAGATCGAACGCAACGTTGAGCGCGTTCTGGCCGTGCTCTATCAGGTACTTGAAGCGCTGATTGGTCTCGGCGGGAGATCCGAACCCGGCGTACTGACGCATGGTGAAGGGCCTGGACCTGTACATGGTGGAGTGAATGCCACGGGTGAACGGGTAGCTACCCGGATCCCCCAGGTCGCGCTCGTAATCGAGATCGGCGACATCCTCCGGCCCGTAACAAACCTTGATATCTATCCCGGATTCGAGCTTTCGAGGCGGGATCTGGAGCTTTTTCTTTTCTGTCATCGGCCCTTTTCCTCGACAAATCGGACGATATCCTCAAAGGGCGTATCGACCGGGAAGATACCCTCGACACCCATCTCACGAAGAGCGGGTATGTCACGCTCAGGGATGACTCCGCCCACCATGAGCGGCTTGTCCGACATCCCCGCCTCTTTCATGAGCTTGACGATCTGCGCGCAGATGGGGATATGCGCTCCGGAAAGAATGGACAGGCCCACCAGGCTCACGTTGTCATCGGCCGCGGCCTTGACGATCTCCTCGGGTGTCTTGTGGAGCCCCGTGTAGGTGACGTCTATTCCCGCATCGTGAAGCGCATGAATGACCGTCTTGACGCCCCGGTCGTGCCCGTCGAGCCCCGGCTTGGCCATGAGAACCCGGATCTTTTTATCGCCCATCCTACAACCCCACGCTTATGCCGCCGTCCACGAACAGGACCTGCCCCGTCACGTAGCTCGAATCGTCGCTGGCGAAAAAGAGGTGCGCAGAAGCTATCTCGGCGGGAGCTGCAAACCGGCGCATGGGAATCTTGGAGGATATGCCCTTCTTGATGTCCTCCGGGATGCCCGCTGTCATCTGGGTCTCCGTGGCGCCCGGGGCCACGCAATTGACCGATATCTTGGGCCTCGCGAACTCCAGAGAGAGGGTCTTTGTGAGTCCGATGACCCCGGCCTTGCTGGCCGAGTAGTTGGCCTGGCCCATATTGCCGAGCACCCCGATGGATGCCGTGTTGACGATCTGTCCGCCGCCCGCCTCTGAGATGGGACCGAGGGCAGCCTGGCACATGAGGAAGGTGCCCTTGAGGTTAACGTCGATGACCGCGTCCCATTTTTCCTCGGACATCTTCTTGACCATGGAATCCTTGTTGATGCCCGCGTTGTTTACGAGAACGTTCAACTTTCCGAACTTGTCGACCACCGCTTGCACCATTTGCTCGCAAGCCGCCTTGTCGGTGACGTCCCCGATGACCGCGATGGCCTCTCCGCCCGCATCCACGATGGCCGCGACCGCCTTCGCCGCGCCCTCTTCGCTTATGTCCTGAACGCCGATTTTGGCGCCCTGCTTTGCGAACATGATCGCTGTCGCCTCTCCGATTCCTCCGCCCGCGCCGGTGATCAGCGCAACTTTGTCCTTGAGCCTCATGGTTCTTATCCTTTCTTGAGCAGCACGACCCATTCTGAGTCCAGCACCTGCTCGTCCCGTTGGTTGAACAGCTCGCCCCTGAACGTGGCGGTCCCCTTGTCGCCCTTTGACGACTCCTTGAGGGCCATGCACGTGAGCTTGAGCCGTATGGTATCCCCGAACTTGACCGCGCCCGTGAACTTGAGGGTTATCTGAAGCACCGCGATGGTGGTTCCCTCGAAGATGCCCAGCTGGTTGGCCAGGCCGGTACCCATGGACGCACACAGCATCCCGTGGGCTATTCTCCCGCCGAACGGCGAGTTTTTCATGAACTCCTCGTCAGTGTGAAGCGGGTTGAAGTCTCCGGAGAGACCTGCAAAGGACGCCACGTCCGCCTCCGTCACCGTACGGGACATGGTGTCAAACTCCCGGCCCACTTCGAACTGATCGAACGTCATTCCGCGCATTTTGTACGTCATCGTCTTGATCCTCCGTTCTGCCGGAGAGCATACTAACCTTCCCCCATGTAGAGGGTCAACCTGGGATCATCGGTGGGAAGTCTACCTACAACCGAAATCATACACATAAACGACCGATTTTAGGTGTAGAAATACCAGGCTGCGCGTGCTATACTCATGCAGAAACTGTGTACTGCAAGAGGAATAAAATGGGTAGAACAAATATCGTGCTTGATGACGAGCTTCTGAAAGAAGCTATGAAGCTCAGCCGTGCCAAATCAATAAGGGAGTTGGTGGATCGGTCACTCAGGGAATTTGTCAGGAAGCAGCGGCGCCTGGCCATGCTGAAAATGCGCGGATGTTGCGCCTGGGAAGGTGACCTGGGCAAATTGAGGGGAGACAATGACGCGCGCAATTGTTGATTCCTCTGTATGGATAGAATTTCTCAACAACGCCGACTCTCCGTTTGCCGAGGGGCTGACGCGGATGATAGAGGCCGACAACGTGATCCTTACACGTTTGATTCGCAGTGAGATCCTCTGTGGTTTCAGGCAGGATTCGCAATTCAAGAAGGCCTCGAAATACCTTGAAGGCTTTGATGTCGTCGAGGACGGAAGCCTGGTCGTTCACGCCAGGGCGGTCGAGATATTTCGCAACTGCAGAAGAAAGGGCGTCACAGTGAGGAGTCTTGTGGATTGCATGATTGCTGCGGTGGCCCTCGAAAACGACCTTCCTGTAATGGCCCGCGACCGAGATTTCGAACATATCGCCAATATCTTTCCGCTGGAAGTGCTCTCCAGCGGATTCGTGTCTATGTAGTTCAACTTTCGTTGCCCCCGAGATGCGGGCGCTCCGAATCCGACTCAGGAGATTTCTTCATGCCGTTATCATTCAAAACAACAACCCACGGCACAATCGCGTTCGGGTTTTTCAACATCGACTCGGACATGCTGCTCATGGAAAACAGGTTCTTTTTCGCCACGGATTTCTGTGACTGGATGAACGCGATTTGCCTCAGCCCGAAGGATTCCCCGAGTTCAACCTGGCCGGTCTGGACAATAGAAAAACGAGAAGACGTGGGCGATCTCATGGGCGCCATCAACGGATATCGGCACGTGGGTTTCATCGGCGACACTTACAAGAAATATCCCTTTCCCGAGGCGGCGAAGGATTTCAAGCAGAAGCCGCAGGGCGACAAGATACAGCCTCAGTTCCAAAAAATGATAGAGAAGTACGCTGTTCGCGAAGATATCGATTTCATCTCCGAAAAGAAAACCGACTCGCTAAAAATCGGCGATATCGGCTTTGACGTGAAGGGCTTTCAAGAGTTGATCCGCTACGTGTGGCGAGGTGGACATCCCCGCTGGCGCGACGAGGTGCGACCCGGATACGTCATGGAGATGAAACGGCGAATCGAAAAATCAAATCACTGGTTGTTCAGGGGATTCGACTGGGAGGTTTGAGGAGCTCTACCTTCGTCTGAAGTACGGTACGCACAGGGGGTTGGAGCAGTGAGCCACCATCAGATCGCCATCCACTTCGTTCCGATAAGCGATGAGCGGGTTGCCGTCTTCGCCGATGGTAACGGAGGTCTCCGCGCCCGCGCCGCTGCCGGCGACGATGGTATGTCCTCCGTCTGTTCCGATGGTGTTCGAGCTGTGAAGGGTCCGCAGCACGTTGTCACTGGACCAGTTGCTGTAGGTGACCAGCGGAAGGTTGTCGGACCCGATGGTGATGGAGTACGTTCCCTGCGTTTGCTGCATGTTTCCTATGGTGAAGGAGGTCAGGGTAACATCGGCACAGGTGGCGTTTCTGCAATGAGCCAGGTATAAGTGACCACCCCAATAATAGTTGAATGTGATCATCGGAAGACCGTCCACACCTATTGTCATGGCGGGGGTCCGGACATCGTTCAGATCGGTGACAATATTGTTGGTAGCGGCAGAGCAGGTGATGTCGTTGCAGTGACTCACTTCGAGATCTTCATCCCCGGATTTCCAGGTCTTGTACGCAAAGAACCCCAGGCCGTCCCCGCCGATCCCCACATCGACAGATTCGCTTAGTTCGCAGTTGGCGTGGACGTCGGACACGGTGGAGGCCGTGCAAGCTGCGTCACTGCAATGAACCACACGCAGTCCGGCGGTTGTACCGCCGGTCCACTTGAAAATGAGGTCCATCTCGCTGTCCGTATCCACGGTGATGCCGAGCCAGATCTCGCTGGAGGAGACAATAGTGTAGAAGTCGATAGGGTTGGATACAGTATCGCCCAGGTAGACAGCGAAGACACCGTTGTCCACAGGTAAACTGGTTATGGTCTCGGACCATATGGGCGAAGACGACAGCTCGTCGTCATAGAGGGCAAACGCAATGTTGTAATTTCCGTCGATCGGGGTTCCGCTCAGATCGGTGAGAACACCGCCCACGGGAATGACATCCGCCACCTCCGCTTTCGCTGTGGTTGCAAATGTCGCCAGGGCAATCATGACCGCTGGAATAATGATTGTTTTTTTCATTGCAAGTACTCCTTTATTGTCCCGCGAACGCGCCAAGCCCCAGCTTCACACGATAGTTCTCACTTTCACCCGTGCCGATCGGAAGAACTCCCCCGGCAGAGATCCAGCCCATAAAGTTTTCTGACTCGACAGGACCAAACCCCGAAGACACACTGACAACCGTTACGACTGTGTCGACGTCAGTATCGGTGTCGGAATCAGTGTCGGTATCAATATCGGTATCGACGTCAGTGTCCGTGTTCGTGTCCGTTCCCGCATCGTCGCCAAAGGTATATCCACCAGTGGAATTCATCGCGGAACATGCTGTTGCCATGCAGACAATAGACAGGACTGTTGCCCTGATACTCATATTCTAGAACCTCCCTTCGATAACCAGGCCACTGTTGCCAGGGCCAAACACGGGCGCGAACCCGATCTCCGCCTTACCCTCTGCGTTCTCGGACTCATCGCCGATCCCTGTGATCAGGAGGACAATTCCCGATGCCGCCAATACTCCACCAACCACGTACATTACGTCCGCCGCCATCGACAGGCTGTCGACCGAGTCTTTTAAATCCCTGTCCGATGATTGTGGGCATTGCTTGTCTGGACAGCGATCCTCCAGCTCGTGGAGCCTGGAAATGGATACACCACCCGTGATTGCGGCCGCGATGAGCGTTGCGCCGCCTACTCCCGTGAGTGTCCATCCCAAAATGGCCCGACTGGATGGGCCGCTGTCGTCTTCCGGTTGGCTGTCCATGGGTTGTGGCTGGACCTCTTCGGGCTCCTCAAACGGAACAGGAGCGACCGCAACGGCCGGCTTCTCCGGCTGGGGTTCTTCCGGCACATTGATGGATACGACCTTCTTCCCCCGCATGCGGATCTTTTCTTCGTAAATGGCTTCTCCGTCATGGGCGAGGACCACCGTATGCTCCCCGATGGCGAGCCTGAGACTACCGACAACGGGAAGTGTGACACGCTCGTGACCATCGATAATCACAACCGTGCCATCCGGAGCCTTGATTTCCAGCTCACCCGAAAGATCCCTGAGCCGATCCATTTCTGTTCGCACTTCTTGCTGTCGAAGTTCTGGAACATTATCGCCCCCCCCCGCAAGGTAGGCCTCGAATCCATCGAGAGCTCGACCGTAGTTTTTCAGGATGGTGTCACACTGGGCAATGTTGTACTGCAACTTCCAGCTGGGAAACATCTCGTTCGCTTTGCGAAAATTTTCGGCGGCAAGTTCGTGCATCCCTTCCTGATAGAATTTCACCCCTTCCTTGAAGAATTGCTTTGCAGCTTCCTTATTGTCGGCTTCATCCGCAAAACACTGCTGTGCCATGGCCAGCATGAGGACCATGGTTCCAATGACACGAAACGCGTTGTGCATAAAAACCTTCCTGTGCTCCGGTTGGGGCGAAAACTATTTTGCAATGATTGTCTAAATCTCTCACGGTTTTGGCGTCATTTCCACAAAAAAGACACCCATAAGATCAACCGTGCCGGTACCGGATGCCGTATCCGGGATCCGGATATCTCCACGTTACCGCGTCCAGTGGACAGATCACCATGCAGGTGCCGCACTCGAGACAACCGGAATGATCCACGATGACCTTGTTTGTGGCAGGCTCCACTGAATAGAGGCCGGCCGGACAAGCGCGGATGCAAATCCTGGTCTCACACCGAACACACGCTTCCTCGTCCAGCACGATGTGGCTTTCGTCGTGGTTCTTGATGGCGTTCAGGGCCAGTTTTTCTTCTACCTTCATTATCTCGCTCACAGCTTGAGGATGCGCATGATGTCCCTCATGGCCGCCCATGTTCCGACAGTGCGCCTCATCTCCTTGAACGCCCGCTTGACCGGCACGCCCTCGCCTTTTTCATCAACCTCGAACAGGGATCGCAACATATCGACCACCGCCGGCGGATATACTTTGTAGATGCGCTCGTTGGACAGAATGTTCGGCGCCTTGCGGTGGGCCCGCATCTCTTCGATCACGAAACTGTTCGTCAGGGTTTTCTTGTAATGTTCGAGACACTCGGGGCTCCCGAGGTCGCCCTCCCTGAACTCGAGAATGCTGCGCGCGGCGATCACACCGGACGCCATTGCCAGATCCATCCCCCGAAGCAGGTTGCCCGTATTGAGCACCAGTCCCGCCGCGTCACCCACGAGGAGGAGTCCCGGTATCCCCAGTTCCGGCAGGGCGTCGAACCCGCCCTCCGGTATGAGGTGCGCGCCATACTCCACTAGCTCGTAGCCCCGTATCAGCGGCGCCACGTCGGGTCGCTCCTTGAACCTCGTGATCAAGTCGCTGAACGTATCTTCTTCGCCCCGCTGCTCCAGCTCATCCATCTGAACGACGACCCCGATGGAGATGCTGTCCTTATTGGTGTAGAGAAATCCGCCGCCGGGAAGCCCGTCGGTTACATCTCCCAGGTACATGCGCGCCGCACCCTGCCCCGGCGCCACATTGAAGCGCTCCTCAATGACGGAAGCGTCCAGCTTGATCAGCTCCTTGACACCCACTCCGAGGTGGCGAGGTTCTCGCGACTTCCTCAACCCGGCCTCCCGCGCCAGGAACGATAGAACGCCGTCGGCGGCGACGACCACTTTCGCCCTCACCTCTTCCCCGCCCACCATGACACCCGCGACCTTTCCGTCCTCGCGGATGAGCTCGTCCACGCGCTGCTCACCCATGACAAAGGCCTCTTTCTCCCCTGCCCTGTCCGCCAGGAACTGATCGAACTTCGCGCGCAGCACCGTTGCCGAATGCGGGCGGTCCTCCCCGCTCGCGTGATCCAGCCTGATGTTTGTGCTCGCATCTCCGTGGGTCAGTACTATGGACTCTGATACAATCGTCCGTTCGAAAGGAGCGCCCTCCAGAAGATCTCCGCAGAGATCCTTCAACGGCTCCAGATAGAGGCGTCCGCCGGTGAGGTTCTTTGCGCCGGCCACGTCACCGCGCTCGCACACGGCGACTGTCAGCCCATTTGATGCCAGCTCGTACGCGCAGGCGAGCCCGGCACATCCCGCGCCGACAACGACAACGTCCAGTTCTTCGCCGTCACTCATGCAATCTTCATCCTTTTACAATGCCGGTGGTATCTGCCCAATATCTGTTCGGACGAACCAAGTCATCGCAACAAGTGAAGTATCTCAGATCGACACCCTCGCGAAAGGAATTTCTTCGTACGGGACACGGTAGAAGGCTACCGCAAAAAAAAGGTTGCCTCGGACCCAGAAGATTTTCATTATCTTTTTGATGTTCCAGACAACCATTTGGGTGCCTCGCGAGTCCAAAGAAAGACAACTCCGCGCAATCTCATCCACGGCGGATCATACGGAGAGATAAAATGAAGCCTGCTTTAAAACCTATCCTTCTTGTCATGACACTCTTTATGTGTCTCATGCTGAGCAACTACGCCCACGCCCAGCGCACCAAGGTTCTTGTTATCCTGGATATCGACCCGGTTGACATACAGGCGTCCGAAAGCGATTTGCTCTTCCTTACCGAGTCTATCTACTCCGCCGCAACTTCGTTTCCGCCGAATCATTTCGCTGTAATCTCCAGGGAGAAACTGTCCGGAACTCTTGCAGACTCCGATAAGGCCAGGAGCAAGGAATTCACAAAAGACGATATCGGCACAATGCTGGGCGCCGATCTGTTGTTGAGCTGCACTCTGACGGGCGCCGGAAACACTGGACTCTCAACGACAGTGAAGCTCTCCGAGGTCAACACCGGCATGCTCCTGGGCCTGGAACACGCACAAGCCTCGAATGTCCAGAGCCTGTCTCGAGAACTTCGCATCGTGACCGACACACTGCTGGCTCACTATGCCGGGACTGGGGACGAGAAAGCCGGGGAGAACCTTCCCGTGCAACCGCCTGCTGACAACAACGCGGACACCGCGCCAAAAGTAGAGGATTTCCTCGTTCATTTCCGCGTCGAACCAGGGGACGCAACTATAAGAATGGACGATCTGATCATCTGCAGGGAGACCCCGTGCTCTTGCCGGATAGAAAAGGGAATCCACAAATTCGTCATAGAAACCGAACTTTATCAAAAAGAAGAGAAAGAGATTTCGATCGACAACGACAAGAAACTCAACTTCAAGTTACAATCCAAGAAGTATTCGTACTTCGGTATGAATGATACGGAGGGCGGCGGTTGGCTGGTCACCGGCGGTCTCTCTCCTCTGGATACGGAGTACAAGACTATTTCCGTGATAGACGGATTTCACTTCGCTCTGATCCATCCGATCGTGGACATAGGGTTCGGCGGCGGTGTATTCGGTTATCGATCCGGTAAACATGGCGATAGCTGGTCCATCCTGGGATTCGGTCCGGCAGTGAGAGCTGGCAGATTGACTATTTCATCCCAGATCCAGCTTCTATCGTTCCGTCACGAATCCAGAGATCACGGCGAAGGATGGCTACCGGGAATCTCGCTGATGGCGAGGATACCGCTGTTGAACTCCCGCGAGGCGAAGGCTTGGGCGAACCTCATCCCCACTCCAACTGTGGGAATGGATGTATGGTTCCACGATCTCAGCCACGACCAAACACTTTTCTGGGTTGGCCTGAGCTGGCCCGGGGGAGTGCACTTCTAACTTGCCCGATCACTAATTTTTTAGTGTTTTGATCGCCTCGGCCAGCGCCGGCAGTATCTCCTTCGCGTCACCCACCATTCCCAGATCCGCCGCCGCGAAAATGGGAGCGTCCGGGTCGGAGTTGACGGCCACGACCACCTTGGAGGTGTTCATTCCCAATACGTGATGGATGGCGCCGGAAATCCCGCAGGCGATGTACAGCTCCGGAGAGATGGTCTTGCCGCTCTTGCCCACCTGCTGCTCGTGCGGCCTCTCCCCGGCGTCCACCAGGGCTCTGGAGGCCGCGATCGCTCCGTCGAGGGCGTCGGCAAGGGCCTCCACCGTCTGATACGATTCCCCACAGACGCCCCTGCCGCCCGCGACCACCCGCCGGGCATCCGAGAGATCCTGTCCACCTTGCGCTGATGATACGCGTTCAGCAACGGTCACCCCGGACGAGGGGGGAACCTCCACCGAGATCTCCTCAACCGATCCGGGCGCGGCGAGTTTCTGCGCATCGTCGAAGGCCCCCGGGCGAACGGTTACCACGGCAGGACGCGACAAGAGGGCCAGCTCCTCGTAAACTTTTCCGCCGTAAACCGGTCTCCGCGCCGCCAGGTCGTCCCCCTCCCAGCGAATCTTGACGCAGGAACTCGCGAACGCCGCGCCGCACATTGCCGCCAGCCTGGGAACTACCTCGCTGTCCATGTCGTTCGTTCCCGCGAATATGGCGACCGGTTTGCCTCTGACCTCCATCAGGCCGAAAAGGGCGCCCGCGTGAACTGCAGCGTCGTACTCGTTCAGCCGCTCGTCGTTCAGCCAGAGCACACCATCTATAACCCCGGCGAGATCGTCGGCTGTCGCCCGATCACATCCGAGAAGTACGGCGCGGGCATCGAGGCCTTTTTCTCTGGCCAGCTCGCGTGCGGCTCCCACCAACTGGAGGCCGGCCTGGGTGATCTGTCCATCTGAGATGCGCGCGACCGCCCATATTTCGTTGCAAGCCATCAGACAACCCCCCGTTGCGCAAGAACTCCAACCAGTTCATTCACGTCATCCACCATCTGCACTGGCGGTCTTGTCGGCGGAGAATAGTAGCCGAGTCTCTTCAACCGGCCCGTGGAATCGATCTCGGACGCACCGAGATCTTCCGTGGATGTGTTTGCAATCTTTGCCCGCATGGCCTTCATCACACGCATTACAACCGGTACGTGAGGCTCGGCCAGACCCTTTTGCGCCGTTACGACGACCGGGAAGCCGGACTCCACCGTCCATGTTTCGCCATTCATTGAATGAGCTATACGGACCTTGCCGCCGTCGACGTCCACATCCATTGAGGTCGCCGCGTTCACAAGAGGTATCCCCATCAACCCGGAGACCATCGGCCCCACCGCGCCCATATCGTCGTCTCCGGCCTGCTTTCCGGCCAGGATGAGATCCGGGTTGAAGGTCTTCAGCCGCGCAGCTATCAGATTCGCCACGGCAAGGCCGGAAGCGAAGGCCATGCTGTCGTCTCCGAGCTGTTCCACCTGGTCTATCCCCATGGCCATGGCCCTTCGCAGCGATTCCACCGATCGCTTTCCTCCCACGGACAGCGCAAGGATCTCTGCGTCTGCGTTGGCCTTCCTGATATCGAGAGCCGCCTCCACGGCAATCTCGTCGAAAAACGAACAGACATATCTATCCTCGATGTCCAGGTTTCCATCGGCACCGATCTGCACGATAGCCTCGTGATCCGGAACCTGCTTGACCAGCACCGCAATCTTCAAGCTCATCGAATTTCCTCCTTGAAAAGAAGCTATCTCCCGGATTTTCCCGCTCTGATGAAGGCCGCGCCGATGGCGTTTCTGAGCACCTCGTGGCACCCACCGCCGAAAAGGAGAAAGCGCGAATCGCGCAGGAAACGCTGCTGGGGATACTCCATTGCGAAGGAGTTGCCCCCGTAGATCCGGCTCGCCTCGTCCACCGACTTCACGCACATCTCCGTGGCGAACATCTTGGCCATCATGCACTCGAACTGGCAGTTCATCCCCTCCTGGATCATCCACGCCGCCTTGTAGGACATGAGACGGGAGGCCTCGCACCAGGTCCAGTGATCCGCGAACTTGGACCTGATGAGCTGATACTTGGCTATTTTCTTGCCGAACGCGTCGCGCTCCAGAGCGTAGCCACGAGCGTCCTTCATGGCCTCATCGGCGATGGAGCAGGCGTTGAGCGCCGTCATCACCCGCACCTCGTTGAGGATGTCCGTGGCCAGCTTGACGCCGTTTCCCGGGCCCTCCCCGAGCAGGTTCTCATCGGGCAGATAGACATTATCGAAGATGAGCTCACCCGTGACGGAACCTCTGGATCCGAGTTTGTTCAGGTCCTGTCCCGTGGCAAAACCGTCCATCCCCTTTTCCACGAGGAAGAAGCTCAGGCCGTCCATTCCCTTGGAAGGATCGGTCTGGGCGAGCACTGTGCAAAAATCGCAGATGGGACCGTTGGTGATCCACTGCTTGCGACCGTTGAGCACCCATCCTCCGTCCTTTGCCGTGGCGGTGGTCTTGGTGCCGCCCAGGTCGGAGCCGGACTGGTCTTCGGTGAAGCAGATCGTGCCGATCTTTTCTCCCTGAATTGCGGGAACCAGGACGCGCTGCTTGATTTCCTCGGAGCCGAAGCGCTCGACGAAGTAGGTGCCCATGAGTATCTGCATGGTCACCGACATGGCGAAGCCGCAGGACCCGCGGGCCATCTCCTCGTAAAAGATCATGGACATCATTACATCCGCGTCCATGCCGCCGTATTTTTCCGGATGACGGAGCCCGAGGTACCCGAGCTGCGCGAACTCTTTCCAGAGCTCTTTGGGAAACTCGTTACTCTCGTCTATTTCCTGGGTTTTCGGCCTGATCAGCCTGTCCACCGCGTCCCGTATCGCCGACCTGAAGAACTCGTGCTCCTCGCTGAACTTGAAATCCATACCCGCCTCCTGCGCTGAATCCATCGCTGTCGAGAAGCGCAAAGTAACACCGCTCATGAACGGTAATCAAGTACCCGCACCTGGCCGCGGACTCTGGTATAATGAACCAATAGCTTATGAAACCACTCTCGCTTCTAATTTCTTTTTTCATTGTCGCATTGTCATCATATGCCGTGTCCGGAACAGAGAAGAACGCCGACTCCGATAACCCAGGTATTTCACACACCAATCGTAATCATGGTTGGCATAGTATTCCCCGGCAGATCACGAACGAAGACCACGCGAAAAAGAAACTGCGAAAGGAACGTTCAAGAGACAAGACAAGAAGAACGAAACATGTTTTTGGCATCGGCCTGGCCATGCGCACGGTAAATTTAGCAGGAGTTATTGCACTCTCAATTGAAACTGCGGGAAGCGACAAATGCTCTTCCGGCACGAGTTGTTCGCAAGCTGAACAAGACGCAGCATACAATGAATTTCGCGAAGAATTACCCCGAAGGCTCTTGTTGTTCGGTGGTATCAATGCGTTAGTCTCCTCTCTTGGGGTCACAACCGCGCTGTATTACTTGTCCAAGAGAAGCGTGTGGTGGGAACCAAGTTTCGGGCCGATGTTTTTCGGATCCGTATTCGGGGCAGGTATCTCCTACGGCCTCATGGCCGGCATGATGGCGAGTGGCGAAGGCATCGGGGTAATGGGAATATCATTCGGAATCATTGCCATTTTGTTCTTCCCAACAATTCTTGAAACGGTCGGATATGGGATGGGCGTGAAGCCACGTAACAATACCAAAGAAACAACAACGCAAACCGGGTTCAAGCTCACTCCTCCCATGCCGACAACCATCGTAACGAGGAATGGCCGAAGAATCCCCGGCCTGATGCTGGTAGGGATGAACTGGTAGTCGCCCCATCGTTACGCGGCCGATTCATCACCGACGTCCCACCCGGGGAAGACCAGCACCGCCGGGTGGCATTTCAACGCTCGCGCAAGCACCTTTGCGCGCTCCACACCAAGGTTAACGCGATCGTTCTCGATCGCCGAGAGTGTCGACTGCGGAATGCCTGTCCGCTCCGACAGTTTATTCTGGCTCAGCTCCTGAAACTCCCGCATGATTCGCACCGATTCACCAACCGATACTTCGATATGTCGCCGGGCCTTTTTGTAATCTCTTTTTGCCATCCGTCACTTCCTCCGGTAATCGTGCGCCGTGATGTCTATAACCTCCACCAAAATCTCCTGGCCGACTATTCTGTAAATCACACGGTACTGAAGTCCAAGCCGTGAGGAGCGGTGGCCTTTCCATTCACCACGAAGCGCCTCGTCGTGTAATCCCTTGATCAACCGCAAGCCGGCAGGCCCGGAGATGCAGACGATGTCCTTCCATTTCTCATACCGCTTGAGCACCTCAACCGGGAGGCGCTGAACACGGCGGCCAATTCGACGGTGTTCATAAACCTCCCACATGCTATAAATGTACTATACCATATATAGTATGTCAAGACACCCCTCAAGCGGTGCCGAAAACATTTGAAGGAGGGTGCCGAACACTACCCGCGCAGGATCTGCGCGGGCTGGAGAAAGCTGAGCTTGCGTGCCTGATGTGTCCCGCGCATTAAATTGCGCGGGTAGGACCCCCCTGTGTGGTGTAGTACTAATTTTCGAACGCCTTTCCCCGATCCCTGATAGAATACTCCCACACGCGAATAGAAAGACGGGCCTTAAGCAGGCTAGACAATTGGCCGGTTAAGTGTTTTATTCTATGCACTTATTTGGCAAAAACACTGTCCTGGGAGGTAGCGATGAAAAAAGGATCATTTATAGGTATTGCTTGCTGTCTTGCCGGGGGGCTGTTTTTTTTCGCTTGTGGTCCCAAGGAGCCAACGACAATCAAGAGCGGTACTAATGCTCCTATTACCGAGGATACCCCCAAGGTAGGGAAGGCTGCTGTTAGTGCGCATTACAAACATATTCCGGATGCAGCGATCAGCGGTCATAACACCAAGCATTTATCAAATGTGAGTGTGCACAACTGTATGGAAGCATGCGATAACGAATCTTGGTGTACGTCATTTGATTACTACAAAGGAGAAAAACGTTGTGATCTTAGCGATAAGAAGGCAGGCGATGTAGACGGGTTGAAAACCGATTATGACGGTAATCCTTACGATCATTATGAAAAGCAGAATAAATAGATTCCCCCAAAAAAAAAGTGTCTGACACCATATTAACAGACCCCATATTAACACATTAAATTTATTGAAGTTTTAGAATCTCCGGGGTCAGCATGGCCGCGCTGACGACTCCGCCTCGTTCGACGAGATCATGATGAACACACCAACGTTCCGGTGGCCTGTCGAGGGCCAACCCATCGAGGGCCGATTCGATATCGACACACGATGGTCGTTCCTCCCCCTCCAGCCCGGTCGGCCAGTTGAACTCGATGACCTTGATCACGCTGGTTGGGCCGAACACCTCCCAGACGGCGGAGGAGAGGTAGTCGTATGACTTCTTGATGTCATTCTCACGCTCGGGCGTCAGCTGGATGGCCACGAACAGCGCCAGGTGTGCAGCGACAGACAGGGAAATGGCCGCGATGAACAGCTTCGATGGTTTTCTTCTGGGTATTTTTGCTTCCATACCCATTGTGACAACACGCAAACCCGGAAGTTCCAACTCGTCCCGCGGGCTGATGAGCCCGCGGTCAGGATGCGCTTTGCGCAAGCCCTGAGGGCTATCTCTCCAGCCCGCGCAGATCCTGCGCGGGTATCGTCATTCGGATTTGACACATTCCCTGGCGTGACAGTCGTCCACTCGGTTGCCGCAAACGTCCCCTGCTCCCTTCCACCCGTTTTTCGCCAATCGATCGCGCATAAGTATGACCGCACAGGTGGGCAGGTTTGGGTTCCCGGTTATCTCCAGGGGCCTGTTGCGTCCGATGACCTGCAAATTCTCAAAACCCTTGAGCGTCTGCAACGAGTCGTTTCCAACTATTTGCAACCCTGCCCTGTCGGCATTGACGCTGGGGTCTACGTAAATGCCGAACAGGATGGTCGCATCCCCCTCCAGAATCAGAAGCCCTTCTCTACAGGTGGAAGCTCCTTTTGTTCGGGCTCCTCGGAACTGCATGAAGCCGCCGCCAACATGGCCAGGGCAAGAAGTAGTTTTCTCATGTCACTCTCGTGGAAATGCCTTACAGAAGACTGTGAAGGAGACTCACCAGGATACCCCGGGAACCGGTGGAGGAGTTTCCGACCGCATCGCAACTACAACCTCCACCCCCATCACCACCTGTATCCGTATCGGTGTCGGTACCCGTATCGGTGTCCGTGTCCGCATCGGTGTCAGCATCAGTGTCGGTATCGGTGTCTGCATCGGTGTCCGTATCGGTGTCGGTATCCGTGTCGGTATCGGTGTCCGTATCGGTGTCTGTATCGGTATCGGTGTCGGTATCGGTATCCGTGTCAGTATCGGTATCCGTGTCGGTGTCCGTGTCGGTATCGGTATCGGTGCTTCCATCCGGTCCCGCGTCGGCATCCGTATCGGTGTCGGTATCCGTGTCGGTGTCGGTATCCGTATCGGTGTCGGTATCCGTATCGGTATTGGTATCGGTATCGGTATCCGTGTCCGTGTCCGTGTCCGTCCCGCCGTCCATTCCCGCATCGGCTGTGTACGACGTGACATCGACTTCTATATCGAACGCGCCCTCCTCGCCGCTTGCGGCCCCCTCGACCACAATGTAGACGGTCTGATTGGAATTGGAGAGGTATGTGATGTCCTCTGACGCGCCGTCACCGCCTAAATCGCCGCTCGTCAGGCAGTCCTGGTCGAGATCACAAACAGAGATCAGCCGCACCACGACGTCGAAGCCGGCCTCGGGGGTGACGAACACGTCAAGCTGTTCGTCGACCGCGAGGTCGATCTCGTACACCAGCTCCGGCGCGGCCTGATCGGTCGGTCCGCAGCCGCTGCCGTACGAGGTGAGGAACGCCGCGCCGCCGACAGTCGTCGCCGTGTCGCTGTATGGTACGGTGTCGATCAGGACCGGATCGCCGCAGGTTCCGGCGATGGGGCTACCCAGGCAAACGCCGCCCGTGGTACACTCATCGTTTTCGGTCCACGGGATGGTGTCGTCGCACACTTCCCCGCTCTCGTAGAGGAAGTCGATCGGGCAGTAGTCCGACATTCCGGTACAGTTCTCCGCCGGATCGCAGTCACCGACCGACGGCCGGCAGAGGTCCGTAGACTTGCTGTCGAAGCCGCAATCGTCGTTTACACCGTTGCAATATTCGGGCTCGTCGCAGTCCCCGGCCGCCGCCCGGCAGATATTGGTCGACTTCAGATCCGGCCCGCAGGTGTCCCCGACCCCATCGCAGTACTCGGCCGGATCGCACACGCCCTGCGAGGAGCGGCACTCCGCGGTCGACTTGACGTCGGAGGGGCAGTTGACCGAGAAGCCGGTGCAGTAGTCGTCAATATCGCATACACCCGCCGCAGTACGACAGACGTGGCTCAAATCGTATACCAGGTCGGTCGGGCATGTGGAGGAGACTCCGTCGCAGGTCTCCGGCTCGTCGCAGTCCCCGGCCGGCGCCCGGCACTCCACCCCACCGGTCTGCACTGCGTCCGGCGGGCAATTGTCGCTCGTGCCGTCGCAGCTCTCGGCCACGTCGCACAATCCGGTCGCCCCGCGGCACTCGGCAGTCGACTTGATGTCCGCCGGGCAGTCGTTGTTCACGCCGTCGCAGCTCTCCGCGAGATCGCAGTCGCCGGCCGACGGGTGACATTCCGCAGTAGACTTTGCGTCGCCTGGGCACATGGGCGAGGAGCCGGTGCAAGTCTCGGCTGGATCGCAGTCGCCCGCAGAGATCCGGCACTCTGTCCCGACCGCAAGCAGCACGTCGATCGGACAGGTGGCCGTGAGGCCGTCACACACCTCGGCCGCGTCGCACAGCCCCGCCGACGCGCGGCACTCGGTGTCGATCGCCACCAGCACGTCGGTGGGGCAATCGTCGTTGACGCCGTCGCAGCTCTCGGCCACGTCGCAATCCCCGGCCGCCGGCCGGCACTCGCCTGTGCTCTTCAAATTGACCGGGCAGTCGTTGCCTACTCCATCGCAAAACTCCGCCGGATCACAGAGGCCGGCCGAGGCCCTGCACTCGTTGGTCGACTTGGAGTCTGCCGGGCATATCCCGCTCACACCGTCGCAGTACTCGGCCGGGTCGCAATCCCCGGCAGATGTCCGGCACTCGGCGCTCGGCAGCGCCACCACGTCCGCCGGGCAGTCGTCGTTGATCCCGTCGCAGCTCTCGGCCACGTCGCACATGCCCGCCGCTGCGCGGCATTCGCCGATGAGCTTGAGATCCGCCGGGCAGTCGTTGTTCACGCCGTCGCAGTACTCGGCGTCGTCGCAGACTCCGGATGCCGACCGGCACTCGCCGGTCGACTTGGAGTCGGCGGGGCACGCCGGGTTCGCGCCGGTACAGAGCTCGGCCGGGTCGCAGGCTCCGGCCGAAGCGCGACACTCGGTGGTGCTCGGTTCGAGCGAGTCCACCGGGCAATTGACCTGCAGGCCGTCACAAACCTCGGCCACATCGCAGACGTCGATTGCAGTACGGCACTCGGTGCCGTCCGGATAGATCTCGTCCGCGGGGCAGACCGCATCCGTCCCCGAGCACATCTCGGCCGGGTCGCAGGTTCCGGCCGAGGGATTGCACTCCCAGGTCGACGGCAGGAACACGCAGTAGCCGTCGGTGTCGGCGCCGGCCGCCTCTGAACAAGCCTGGCAATCACTGGGATCCGAGCCGCCGCAAGCCTCGTTGCAGCACACCCCGTCGACGCAGTAGTTGGAGTCGCAGTCCGTGTCGAAGCTGCACGGCGTGCCGAGCGTGGTGTCGAACACCCCTGTGATGTTGACGTTGTCGAAGGCGAACCCGCCGGAGGAGGACATCCCCTGGTCGCCGTACTGCTGGAACTTGATCAGCGTCTTGTTGTTGAGGGCGATTCCGTTGGTCGTAGCCGCCGCGTACAGATCGGCGACGAAGTTGGTGTAGGTTGTGCTGGTGCCCTCGGAGCCGCTGAGGCCAACCACCTTGTACCAGTTCTGGCCATCCACGCTAATCGCGACTCCCTGGCTGTTCTCCGAGCCGATAAACGAGCCGGACATGACCTGGGAGAGCGGCACCAGATGCTTGTGGTAGAAATCGAGATTGACCGCCGTGGCGCCGGCCAGATTGACGAACAAGATCGCCTCGTTGAGCGAGTAGTCACCATCCACGTGGCTGTCCATCAGCATGTGGTAGGTCCCATTGTACGGGACAAACGCGTCCCATACGCGGGTGCGATACGAGTTGGTTCCCATCGCGACCCAGTGGACCACGAAGTCGCCGGACTCGAACCCATCGAAGTAGTCGAGACTCGCAGACGGACGATCATCGACAGTGACGGTGATCGTATCGGTACCGCAGTCCATCCCGTCGCAAACCTCGGCCTCGAAGATCAGAGTCTGCGGCGTCAGGGTGAACGGCGCCCGGAAAGTGGCCTGCTGTAGCCAGGAGTTCTCGATCGTGACCGCCGGGCCCGAGGTCTGGGTCCAGGTGTAGGTCAGGAACGGATTCGGCCCGTTGTCGGTGTCGTAGGAGCCGACCGCGTCGAGGGTCACCACCTCCCAGTCCATCGCGGCGTAGTCGTCGCCGGCCATCGCCACCGGTATGGTGTTCGGCACCGAATCGTTGACCGTGATCACGACGGTGTCGGTGTCGCAATACACGTCGTCGCACACCTCGAGGCTGAAGGTCAGCGAATAGCCGGCCCATATCGGGGTGTCCGTGGTGAAGGTCGGGTTGGCAATCGCCGTGTTGCTCAGCGTTGTCACCGGACCGTCGATCTGAGTCCAGGCGTAGGACAGCGGCTCGAGCTCCGGATCGTACGACGCCGAACCGTCGAGCGTCACCAGCACGCCCTCCCCCACCGACTGGTCCACTCCCGCGTCCGCCACCGGCGGCTGGTTCACGAACAGCTGGATGTTGTCGAAGCCCCGACCCTCGCTCGCCGCCGGGTAGTTGTCGTACTGCTGGAACTTGATCATCGTCCGGTCGGTCAGCGTCAGCCCCAGCCCCGCGGCCCAGGTATCCAGCTG
>JAUVDV010000031.1 GCA_030595125.1 Deltaproteobacteria bacterium | reverse complement strand
ACCACTTTTACATCGTTGTTTGTCTCTCGGATCCGACGCAGGGTTTCGGCGCCGTCCATTTGCGGCATCACCATGTCCAGCACCAACAGATCGAAAGCTTCATCCGTCGTCGTGAACATCTCGATAGCCTCCGGGCCGCTCGCGGCGCTCGAGACACGGTAGCCAAGTTCGGTGAGCATTCCCTGGATCGTGGTCCTCGCGATCTCTTCGTCGTCCACGACCAGGATAGTGCCGGTGCCCCTGGGAAGCCGTTCCTCGGGCTCCGGAGGGAGGAGGCTCTTTCGGGCTCTGGTAAGGTACATGTGGAAGCTTGCTCCCTCTCCAGGGGGGGAGGTGACGTCAAGGAATCCGCCATGCTGCCGCGCGATGTTGTAGACCATGGAGAGGCCCAGACCGGTGCCCTCACCCGGGGGCTTGGTGGTGAAGAAGGGGTCGAAGATCTTTTCCATGATCGACTCATCTATGCCCATCCCCGTGTCCGTGACCGTGATGCAGCAATAATCATCTTCGCCGTCTGCGTCGGGATGGCTGGAAAGAATGGGATCATCGTAGTCGACTTGCGCGATTTCGATTGCGATTACCCCCTTCGAGTCCATGGCATCCGAGGCGTTGACGCAGAGATTGAGAATGGCCTGCGTCAGAGAGGTGGTGTCGCCCATGACAATGGGGGAGTCGTCCTTGTTCGTGATCCTGAAATCGATCTCGGGGCCGACGGTGTTTTGACATATGGAGGCAACTTCCCGCGCCAGGGATTCGAGGTCGACGGGTTCGGTTTCGACGATGCTGGTTCTGGAAAAAGTCAACAGTCGCTGGACCACGTCCCGCGCTCGATCGCCGCACTCCTTGATGATATCCACCTGCCGATCCAGCTTCTCCCTGGATGGGCTCGGCTCGACCTTTCGAAGGGACTGCCGCACAAGGGCCGCCGCCCCCAGGATCCCGCCGAGGATGTTGTTGAAATTGTGCGCCAGGCCGGCGGCGAGGCGCCCGATGGTCTCCATCTTCTGCGACTGGGCCAGCCGGCGCTCCAGGTGAACCTGCTCGGCAGCATTGCGGACGCTCATCTCGACGCACGGCTCGCCCTCGTATTCCATGGGCATAGTCTGTGTTCGGACGGGAACCTTCGTCCCGTCGGTCCTGATGAGTATTGTCGGGCTGCCCACAAAACCGAACGGGAAAGGAGTGACGGGCTCGGAGTGTATTCCGTGGCCGAGGAAATCGTTTATGTCGCGGGACATAAGAGCGTCCTTTGCTACTCCCACCATGTCGGAGAATCTTCGATTGACGGCAAGGATGCGACGTTCAGATGATGTGATAACGATCCCGTCGGGCACGTGCTCGAATAGAACATGGTAGTGGCGCTCGGATTCGCGGAACTCTTTTGTGACGCGGCCGATGACCCAACCGACCGTTGACAGGCAGAGGGCGACTCCCACCCCGTCCAGAAGAAAGATCTCAATTGCATGTCCGTTGATCTCGGCCGCCAAGCGTCCGGACGGAAGGCACATGAGCATGCATCTTGCGGTTACGATCAGGTGAATCAATGCGGAGGAGATTCCCGTCAGGGAGACCAGGAGACGGCTCTTTCTGAGCGCGGCGAGGCCGATGGCCAGGAAGTAGATGGAGGTGATGGGGCCGTTTATAAAATTGAGGGGCACCACCGTCATGATCGCCAGTTGCATGACGGTGACGAAGGCCAGGTCGAACAGAGTCGAAAAATAGGACATGAAAGGACGGTAGTAACCCTTCCTGATGAGGAGGATGTAGCCGATTCCCAGCAGCGCCCATGCGAACGCCAGCGCAAAGGAGATGATGATCGGCTGCTTTTCGGTAAGGGGCGCGGTCTCGAAATACCCTATGAGTAAAGCGACGCAGATTACGCTCAGGATAATTCTGAGCCAGGATGCCAGATTCTCCCCGTCGCTCTGGGGATCGTCGCGATCGTGGTCTGTCATGAGGTCCTCGCAATGGGAGCCACGTCTGTATGCATGGGCAGGTAGACCCGGAAGGTCGTTCCTTCACCGGGCGCCGATGACACATCGAAGAAGCCGTTGTGTTTCACGAGGATGCTATAGGCCATGGGAAGGCCCAGGCCGGTTCCTTCGCCGAAGGGTACGTTAGTCAGGAAGGGTTCGAGGATTTTGTCCAGCTTGTCCTGGTTCATTCCGAGCCCCGTGTCGGATACCTCGATGCACCAGTAAACGCATTCGGGGACGGCTTCTGCGTGTCTCTCGATCAGGTCTTCGTCAGAAAGTCTCTCGTGCAGAGAGAAACTTATACGACCTCCGCCGGGCATTGCGTCTTTGGCGTTGAGACAGATATTCAACAGCGCCTGTGACAGGGCGCCGGAGTCTCCCATGATTGCGGCTGTGGGAGGGAGCGTGCCCGTGGATATTTGGTACTCTTCTCCGAAGGTGCGGGTGCAGATCGAGGAGACATCGGAAATGACGCCGATCAGATTGACGACACCTGTTTCCAGTGAAGATACCCGCGAGTATGTCATGAGAGTGGCGATCATGTTGCGTGCGTCTTCACTGCATTTGAGGATGACGTCGAGTCGATGATCTATGCGCGTTCGGTCTCCCTCATTCAGACGGCCCACAAACCGCTTGGAGAGCGTGGACGCGCCGAGGATCCCCCCGAGGATGTTGTTAAGATCGTGCGCGATACCTCCGGCGAACTGTCCGAATGCCTCCATTCCCTGAGATCGGGCTAGCTGGTTCTCGAGGCGCACCTCCTCGGTAACGTCCCTTATGCTCATTACCGAATAGGATTTGCCTTCCCTCTTCATTGAGGTTGTCGCCGTCATGACGGAGATCTCCGTCCCATCCACGCGTCGCAGCATCAGGGAGTCTCCCACGACGGAGAGGGGATTGGAGTCGGGGAGGCGCGGCTCGGGTGTCTTGACGGAGAGCAGCCCGGCGAACTCCCGTCCGATGAGATCCTTTTGGGGTACTCCGATCATGTCGGCGAGACGGGGATTCACGGTCTCTATTCGATCATCCGGCGAGGTGATGAGGATGCCGTCCGGTATCTGTTCGAAAAGATCCTTGTAGTGCCGCTGCGAGTTCATCAGATTTCTGGACACGTGGCTGATGAGCCAGCCGAGAACGACCATGGCGAGAGCCTTGGCGATTTCGTCGATGAAATGAAGCCCCATCATTACCTCATCGCCGGATTTGATGTAGGCGCGCCACCCGGAGAGGTAGTGGAGATATATGAAACCCATGCTGGTGAGGTACGCGACGGCTGAGCTGGCGCCGATGACAGCGACCAGGGTAGGGGAGTGGCGCAGGGCCGCGATCGCGATGATCACGAAGTAGATGTATGGAGCGGCGGTGGTGAAGGAGCGTAGGGGATCGGAGAGGGTGCTGTTTACAAAGAGCAATGTTACGAGCACCAGATCTGTCCCGGCGGAGAGAAAGACCATCCAGGGAGCGAACTTGTCGATGCGAATGAGGAGTAAAAAGAAAACGCTGATTGCGATGAAGGCCAAACTGCCGGCGATCGATGGCGCGAACGTGCTGACCGCGTAGCTGGGGCTTTTCATCATCAACGCGTGGATGAAGATAATCAATATCAATGAGAGGATGATGCGCGCCCAGCAGATTCGCCTCTCACCCACGATGTACATGGGTTCGTACAGGTGCCCGCGAATGGTCTTCTTGCTGGAGGCGATCGGTTCCATTGACTACAATAGTTTACGAGCCTGGGTATTCATGTCCAGCCGTAAGAAATTTCTACGAGGCGTAGCCGTAGCAGATAAGTCCGCCGCCGCCGGTGTCTGTGCAAGCGGTCCCGGTCGGACAGTCGGCCTGTGTGTTGCAGAGAATGATGCAATAGAACGGGGGTTCCCAGGTGATCCCCTCGTCGGGAGTGTTGCCGTAAATGCAACCTTCCTGGCCGGTGGACACATCGGTGCAGTAGGCGGTGTCCGGCGTGCTGAAGTTGCAACACTCGGGAGCACAGAAACCCTGTGTGTCATCCATGGTATCGAAAATTATGCATGTAGTGCTGGCTGGACAGTCGGCGGTAGTATGGCATGGACCGCCCCAATCGGTGATGCCTTCGGGCGCAATGCACCCGAAGGAGTCAGTGTCGGTCTCGGAGTCGCTGTCTGAAGCGCTGTCCGAGTCCGAGCCGGTGTCGGAATCCGAATCCGTGTCAGAATCCGAGTCCGAGTCTGCGTCGGTATCGGTCGTGACGTCTGTAACAACCTCCTGCTCGGTCCAGCAACCCGCAACGGCCACGATCAGTACCAGACCCAGTGAAAGATATTTAATGTCGATCATTTTGGCCCACCTCCATCTACTGGAATAATTATACCTTATAACCCGCCGCGCGTGTCGCGGTATCGCGCAAGGCCGTTAAGGCCTATGGGCCCTGTCCCGCGGCGTAAACGCCACGGCAACGATGCGTTACACGCAAGCCCTAAGGGCTGTTCCTGAAGAGCCCTTTCTTGAGGCCAAAGGCCTTTTTTATTCTTCATTTCTGGCCGCGGGATTTACTTCCGCGGTGGTCGTTGAGGCGCCCCTTTCGAGAGGTGCCGTAGCCATATTCCTTGGTGATTTGCGACTTGAAAAAAAGATGCTAGGCTCGACCCAATTCAAAAATGACAAACACCAAGGAGGAGTGAAATGTTACGCTATGGAACATTGATAACGGCGTGGCTGCTATTGGGGCTTGCAACGGCGTGCTCCGGCGAATCCGCGCCCGCAGACGAGAGCGAAAAGAGTGAGATATCCGCGCCCGCAGAGGTTGCGCCGGAAGTTGAAGAAAAGAAGGAGCAGGTCATGCCGATAGACGTGCCGAAGGCCGAGATCTCCGGGAAACTCGTGGAACCGAGCATCCCCAATACTGCCAAGGATGTGAAAGACAACTGCGCCACGCTACTCAAAGAAGCCAAGGGATTGAGGGATAAACTGGTGGCAGTCGAGGGGCAGCGGACAATAGACAATACCCTGGTCGCCATGAACGACATTGCCATCGCGATAGACGCGGTGCTGCCTTTCTCCGAGCTCATGGCCAACGTGCATCCCGACAAGAAGATCAGGACTGCGGCCGAGAAGTGCCAGCAGGACGCCATGAAGTTTGTCACGGATCTCGGCCTCGATCGGGAGGTGTATGACGCGCTGAACGGTATCGAGACCGACAAGATGGGGCCCATGGCCAAGAGATCGCTCGATCATCACCTGCGCGATTACCGTCGTTCCGGTGTGGACAAGGACGAGAAGACGAGAAAAAGGTTGGCCGAGATCAACGAGGAGTTGGTCAAAAAGGGACAGGAGTTTTCCAGGAGAATCAGAGAGGACAAGCGTTCCATCGAGGTAGCCCCCGAGGATCTCGACGGCCTGCCGGAGGATTTCATCAAGTCCCACGCGCCGGGAAAGAACGGCAAGGTCAAGCTCACCACCGATTACCCTGACTTCTTTCCAGTGCAGAACTACCTGAAAAAGTCAGAGGTGCGGAAAGCGCTCTACAAGGAGTTCCTCTCCAGGGCGTACCCACAGAACGAGGCCACTCTCAAGAGAATTCTCGAGTTGCGCCACGAGTATGCCGTCACGCTGGGTTATCCGAACTGGGCTCAGTACAACGCCGAGGACAAGATGGCCAAGAACCAAAAGACCATCGGCGAGTTCATCGACAAGGTCGCCGCCATCACGCGGCCACGAATGAAAAATGATCTTGATGAGATCCTGGAGCGCAAGAAGAAGGAAACCCCGGATGCGCAATCAGTGCAGACGTGGGATCGGTTTTACTATGTGAAAAAGATCCAGGCCGAGAAGTTCGGCGTGGATTCCCAGGAGGTGCGAAAGTACTTCGATTACGAGAAGGTGCGCGACGGCATCCTGAACGTCTATCAAGATCTTTTCGGGGTGGAGTTCAAACCGGTAGAAGACGGAAAAGTGTGGCACGAGGACGTCGTGTTATACGACGTGTTGACCAACGGTGAACCCGCCGGTCGTTTTTACCTGGATATGCACCCGCGTGAAGGAAAGTACGGACATGCGGCCATGTTCAATGTCTTCTCGGGTATTACCGATCGACAGCTGCCCGTGGCCTCGCTCGTATGCAACTTTCCCAAGCCGTCGAGCGAAGGACCCGCGCTCATGGAGCACGGCGATGTGACGACGTTCTTTCATGAGTTCGGTCACCTGTTGCACCACCTGTTGGGCGGTGGCTACATGTGGGCCAACCTGTCCGGCATAGCCTGCGAGTGGGATTTCGTGGAGGCGCCGTCGCAGCTTCTTGAGGAGTGGTCATGGGATCACGATGTGCTCGCGCGTTTTGCCGTGCATCACGAGACCGGAAAGGTCATCCCGAAGGAACTGGTTGACAAGATGCGGGCGGCGGACGAGTTCGGCAAGGGTGTGCATGTCATGAGACAGATGTTCTACGCCGGGCTGTCGTTCAACTATCACGTCGTCGATCCCGCGGAGCTGGACCTGAATGTCAAGCTCAAGGAGATTCAGGACAAGTACAACCCGTACCCGTACGAGGAGGGCACCCACGTGTTCGCCAACTTCGGGCATCTGGAGGGATACAGCTCCATGTACTATACCTACATGTGGTCTCTGAATATCTCAAAGGACCTGTTCACACGCTTCGAGAAGGAAGGGCTCATGGACAAGAAGGTCGCGGCCGACTATCGCAAGTATGTCGTCGGAGCTGGAGGCGCGGTCGACGCAGAAAAAATGGTCTCGAACTTCCTGGGCCGTGAACCCACCTTCGACGCCTTCGAATCCTATCTCAAGAAATAAGGGCGATTTGCGCCCGGATTTGTGGGCGGCTCCCGCACGAAATACGCTTCGGTTGGCCAATCATGATGCATAACTAATTGATTACGCATAGGTGTACGCGTGTTGGTACAGAGGTTGCTTTGTTCATATGCGTTAGTTTTGCTTGAATGAAAGAGAAAATGGAAAACGATGAAAAGACCAGAGTTCAGCTCATCGAGGAACTGAACGCGTGCGAAAGTAAATGCCGCCTGCTCTCAGAGAATATAAGCGACGTTATCTGGACGACGGATCTCGAGGGCACCATCACTTTTATCACTCCCTCGTGCGATAAAGTTTACGGATACTCGCCCGAGGAAATGCTAGGGATGTCTCTGGAAGAAACGGTCCCTCCCAAATCCGTGGCGCTCGTAAAAGAAAAAATTGCCGACGCCATGGCCGACTACAAGGGAGCCGTGCTCATCACAATCGATTCCATGCACAAGAACGGCAATATGGTGCCGGTGGAGATAATCGCCGATTTCCTGTGGGATGAAACCGGCATCCCCATTGGAATAACCGGGGTCTCACGCGACATTTCCAGGCGCAAGCTGCTCGAGAAACAGCTCATCGAGGCGCAGAAGATGGAGTCGGTGGGCCGGCTGGCCGGTGGCGTGGCCCATGATTTTAACAACCTGTTGACGGTGATCCTGTCCTGCGCCGAAGCCATGGAGGCGAGCATGCGTGAGGATGATCCCATCATGGAAGATATTCGGGATATCCGGAAGGCCGGGAAACGCGGTGCGTCCCTGACCCGCCAGCTCCTGGCCTTCAGCCGCAGGCAGATGATTCAACCGCAGATCATGGATCTCAACGAACTGATTGCCGACCTGGAAAGGATGATCTTTCGATTGATTGGTGAAGACATCGAAATGCGTTTCACTCCGACCAGGGATCTTTGGAGGGTCGAGGCGGACCCCGGGCAGATCGAGCAGATAATAGTGAACCTTGCGATCAACGCCCGCGACGCCATGCCGAACGGCGGCAAGCTGATCATCGAGACCGCGAACGTCGAGTTGGACGAGGAATACGTCCACTACCGCAACAAGGTGACGCCCGGCGAGTATGTGATGATCGCGATCACCGACACGGGCAGCGGCATGGACGCGGAAACGATGGAAAACGTGTTCGAGCCCTTCTTCACTACAAAGGGTGCGGGGAAGGGCACGGGGTTGGGCCTGTCCGTGGCATACGGCATCGTGAAGCAGCACAAGGGTAACATATGGGTCTACAGCGAGCTCCAAAAGGGAACCGCCTTCAAGATCTACCTGCCGAAGTGCACCAAGAAAACCGGACAGGAGTACAGATCGCGGGTCCCCGTCGAAGCAGCCAGGTTGCAGGGTGGTGAGACCATTCTGGTCGTGGATGACGACGACACGATTCTGCGGGCGGTGGTCCGGATGCTCAAACAGTATGGCTACAAAACCTTGCAGGCCACGAGTGGTGCTCAGGCCAAGGTAGTCGCCGACGAGCACCCGGGGCCGATTCACCTGTTGTTGACCGACGTTGTGATGCCCGGTATGAGCGGGCGTGAGACAGCAGGGAGCGTTCTGGTGGGGCGACCCGAGATGAACCTTCTCTTCATGTCCGGGTATACGGGCAACGCAATTGCGCATCACGGTGTGCTCGACCCCGAGGTCAACTTCATTTCGAAACCCTTTTCAAACGAAGATCTGGCTCGAAAGGTGCGCATGGTACTGGACGAGAGTCGGGAAAATCGCTGATCGCCGCAGGATTGAAGCCTACCCGTCAGACTTGATGGCCGAGACGATCTCTTCGAGCTTGATCTGCCAGGTATCGATAGGAACCTGGCACGTGCCGACCCTGCGGTGCCCGCCGCCGCCGTACTTGAGCATGAGCGACCCCACATTTGTTTTGGATGTGCGGTTGAAGATGCTGTGGCCCACGGTGAAGACGACGTTTTCCCTGTTTTTCCCCCAGAGAATTCTCAGGGAGATACTGGCATCCGGGAACATGACGTATTCCTTGAACCGGTTGCCGCTGTGCAGTTCGAACTGGCTCAGGAGATCTATGACCAGCAGATTGCCGTCCATCCGGCCTCGATCCTTGATCATGTCCTCGTAGTCGCGTTCCTGCTTGAAGTAGCGCCTGACCCGTTCCTGAACGTCCTCGATTTCCAGGATCTCTTCTGGCCTCATGGTGCGGCAGTACTTGATCATGTCTTCCATGAGGTTGTAGTTGGAGATGCGATAGTCGCGGAACCTGCCGAGACCCGTGCGCGCGTCCATGACAAAAGAGAGCAGCGTCCATCCGGTGGGGTTGAGGATGTCCTCCTCGTTGAACTGGGCTGCGTCGCTCTTGTCGACGCCCGCCATCAGACCTGTCGCGTCGAGATGCGCAAATTTGTCCGCGCCCCCGTAGTAGTCGTAGATCACCCGCGCGCAACTCGGTGCGTCTCGGCTTTCGCCCTTGTAGACAAAATTCTCTTTTATCTGGAGCCGCTCTTCCTCGCTGGAGTGATGGTCGAACCACAGACCGCAGCCAGGCATGTACGGCACGTTTGCCAGCACGTCATTTGCGTCGATCTCGATCTTGCCGTCCTGCACGTCTTTGGGATGAATGAACTCGAACCTGTCGATGATACCTGCTTCTACCAGCAGGACCGCGCAAGCCAAGCCGTCAAAATCGGATCTGGTCACTAGTCGCATGTCGAGACCCTTCTACCTCCGAGAGCAATATTTGAAAATAACAGACCTGATTGCGAGTGGTCAAACAATAGTGAGCACAAGGAGAGACTCATATCGATTTATCCTGTTCGGGTTTGGTCATCAATGAAAACACTACCGCCGCCAAAATTGCGAGCGCGAACGATGTAAAACGGACCGAGATGATGTCGTCGAGGCCCGGAATCCATTTCCACGCCGCAGTGGAGACGGCGCCGGTGATCATTGAAGCGAGCACCCCGGCTCCGGTCATTTTCTTCCAGTGCAAAGAGAGCAAGAGCGCCGGTCCGAAGGATGCGCCCAGACCGGCCCATGCGAGGGAGACCACATCGTAGATCAGGTCGTCGCTCATGCAGGCGAGGTTGAAGCCGGCCAGGCCCACAGCGACGGTGGCCACCCGGCTGAAGAGGACGAGTTGCTTCTGGGTGACACTTCGCCCGAGCACCTTGGAGTAGAAATCCTCCACAATGGTAGAGGTGGCGATGAGTAACTGGCTGTCGGCGGTGGACATCATGGCCGCCACGGCGCCGGCGATCAGTATCCCCGCGATCCAGGAAGGGAAGAGGAAATTTGCAAGTACGGGCAGGATGCGTTCGGGGTCGTTGCTGACCGAGGTGACGTCGTTTGTGGAAAGGACCCCGTTGTGAACCAGGGTGATTCCGACAACTCCGATAAGCGTAGCACCGACGTATGCAAGGAGGGTCCAGGTGATCGCCACCTTGCGTCCGATCTTGATTGCGTCCGGGTTGTTGATGGCCATGAACTTGGTCACAAGGTGAGGTTGGCCCATGTAGCCGAGCCCCCAGGAGAGACCTCCGATGATAGCGGCCGCGCCTGCCCAGCCGGTCTTTCCGGCGGTGAGAGACGCGGTTTGTCCCGTTGCCTTCATGGCCGCTACAACATCGAGTCCCTCGCTATTGATGAGGATCAGACCCACGATGGGCATCAGCACCAGCGTGATGATCATCAGGACGGCCTGGACCACATCTGTCATGCAGACTGCGGTGAACCCGCCCATCATCGTGTAGACGATGACTACCAGGGCGGCGAGGAGCATTCCCCAGTGTGCGTCAATGCCGAAGGTGGCATCGAGTACCTTTCCGGCCGCGATGAACTGTGCCGCGACGTAGAAAGAGAAAAAGAAGCAGATGATCAGCATGCTGATCACCCTGACGTGCTGGCCCCATTTGCCGCAAAATCGGTAGAAGTATTCCGGCAGCGTGATGGCGCCGTAGGTTTCGGAGATCACTCGCAACTTTCGGGCAATCACGATCCAGTAGAAGATGATTCCCAGCACACAGCCGATAACGGTCCATATCTCGAGCATCCCAACCGCATATAGCGCGCCGGAGAGGCCGAGAATGAGCCATGCGGATTCGGCGGCGGTCCGCTCGGAGAGTGCGATGACCCAGGCGCCAAGCTTGCGTCCGCCCAAAATGAAATCGTCCTTGGTAGTGTTTTTTCCGAAGGTCCAGATGGCGACGCCGGCGATGAGAACCAGGTAGGCGACAAGGCCGAGCAGCGGCGAGTTAAGGAGGTCCATTAGCCGGCGTCCTGGATCTCCGCGATCTGTTCGAGGACATCGACAGCCTGGGCATCGTAGATCTTGTTGTCCGCTGCGGCTCCGATGCGGACCGATTGTTCCAGGTGGTTCTTTGCCTGGTCATAGTCTTTGCGCTCAAAATGAATGCGGCCGAGGAAATAGTGAACCTGGATCTGTTCCCAGACGGTATTGCGTTCGTTCGCCCTGATGAGGGCCTGCTCGAGATCCGAGAGCCCTTCGCTGCTGTCGAATTTGAGGGCGTCGATGAAGGACAGGAATATCTTGTTCAGGTTGATCACGATGTCATACCCGATAGTCTCCGCCAGCTCTTGTGACATCTTGAGGTATGAGAAGGCCTTCCGGTAATCTCCGAGCGCCACGTAGTCGTCCCCCAGGTTGTGGGCGTTGGCGACGATCTGCTCCTTGATGTCGTATTCCCTGGAGATGTCGAGGGCGCGGAGACTGAGGGTGGCCGCCCGCTCGAACTCTCGCAACATGTAGTAGACCTGAGCGTGAGCTCGTTCGAAGATACAGCGGGTCTCCGGGGACATGGTGGGCCTGATGAGGTTCTCGGCCTCCTTGATGGTGGCGAGCGCAGCCTCTTGCTCTCCGCTGTTGGCACGTGACTTGGCAAGCTGGGACATGCAGGTGAGCTTGATGTTGATATCACCGTCATCGGGCCAGAGATCGATGGCCTCCACGTAATATGGAATGGCCTTCTTCATGTCGCCCACAATGTTGTACACCTCGCCTGCCGTTGCCCGGACCTCGCAGCGCAAGACTACGTCGCCGATTTCGTCGGCCAGTTCTATTGCGCGATGGAAATACTGTTCGGATTCTGTGTAGTGATCGGCTCGGGCTTGCAACTCGGCCGTGATCTGCATTATTCGCACGAGCGCCCGTTTGTCGCTCAGTTCTTCGGCAAGCTCCTGTGCCAGTCGCATCTTTTCGATACCCATAGGGATCAACAGGGACTTGATCGCGAGATGTCCGATGGGGAGGTAGACGGAGAGGATGCGTTCGAGGTCGGGTTTGGAGACATTCTCAAGAAGATCGAGCGCCTTGAGGTAGTACTCAAGGGCCGCGCTATGGGAATAGTCTTCGGAGACCTTCTTGCCCGCTCGGATGAGGTAGTTCACTGCATTTGCCCTGTCGCCACCCTCCCGGTAGTGCGTGGCGAGGCGCTCAACGAACTCGTCGATGCGGTCATCGAACATGTCTTCGATGGCCGCCGCGATTGACAAATGGATCTCCTTGCGATCAGAAAAAATGATTCCATTGTAGACGACGTCTCTGACGAGGTCGGAAGCAAACGAGAACTCGGACGATGATATTCGGTTGAGGAGGCCGGCGTCCTTGAGGCCCAGCAGGACAGGCTTGAGGTCGGGTGTTTGAACGCCGGTGACTCTGCCCAGTAGGCTGACATTGAAGCGCTGCCCCATGACGGCGGCTCGCTGTATGAGCCCCTTCTGTTCTGTGGGCAGCCTCTTGACCCTCGCACCGACCAATCCTCGAAGGGATTTTGGGAGGTCGACGAGATCGCCTTCGGGCTTGTAGATGACGACCCCGCCGGTGAACGACACAATGTCGTTGGCGATGAGCGCCTTGATGTACTCCTCGATATAAAGTGGATTTCCGTCGCTCTTGAGTGCCACATCCATGAGCATGTCGTCCGGGGCCTTGCGCACCTCGAGCCGTGACATGGCGAGCCGCTTGGAATCGTTTTCGGACAGGGGACCCAGGTGGATCTCCTGGAAATCGGGCTCTTTCTCCCATCCGTGAGTGAAACCCGGGCGGGCGCAAAACGCCAACAACAAGGGAAGATGTGTGGTGGAACGGGAAAGATGATGGATGATATCAAGGGACTCGGCGTCGATGTGATGAAGATCGTCCCAGAAGAAGATGGTCATCTTGTCCGATGACAGGCTGGAGAAAGCGCGAATCAACGCGGATCTGAGCTGGCGACCGCGTTCCTCGGGGTTGGCTTCGTGCTCTGCTGCCACGCCGAGGAGCCTGGATACGGTGTCGATCTCCTCGGGGATGAGGCCGAGCTCCTTGAGCCTCTCGATCTTCGATCGGAGTTCTTGCTCGGGCTCGATATCGCCCACTGCCAGGATGGACCTGAACATGGAAGAGACAGCCGCAAACGGAGTGCCGTGCCGCCAGGGAACACAGTTGGTCTCGTGCCAGCCGACCTTGTGTCCTCCGGCCACCAGGCGTCGCTTGACTTCGTGGAGAATTCGGGTCTTGCCGATCCCGGCGTCTCCGGTGATCGTCAGTACGCGGCCGGACCCATTGCTCACCGCTGCCAGGAGTTCACCTATCTTCTTGAGGTCATCCCTGCGCCCGAAGAGCTTGCCGTATGTTTCGGCCACGGGGCGGCGTCCGGTAATTTTGGAGACGACCTGCTCCATTCCCGCCACGTTCGTGGTGGTAACTTCCTCGAACGTGAAACTGTCCTTCGCGAGTTCCATGCCGGCAACAGAGGTGCAAACCCATCCGATGCCGCGCTTCGCAAGATCCCTCGCCGCTTGAAGCGCCTTGAAATATACGTCGTCTTCACGGGGGGTGCCCGAATATGAAACCACTATCTTGTCCGGGTGGACCCCCACGCCGATCTGGCAATTGGAACTCGTGCCCATCTCCATAAGGAGCGCGCGCTGTAACTTGAGGGCGGTGTCTATGGCGTCCTGTGTGTCGCGGCCATCTGCGGCCTCTATTCCGAACAGGGCGACAAGAAGATCGTTGCGGTCTTCCACTAGCGTGCCACCGCCGTGCGTCAGCACACTTCCGAGGAGTTTCAGCAGACCCTTGGGCGGAGGAGGTCCGATCACCTCCACGCCGACCACTGTTACGTCGCGCATCTCCGAGGCCAGGCTTCCCGCACCTGTTGTCGTCGTGGTGCTGTCCCCTGATACCGCCTGCGTCGGGACCTGAACCGAGGTTATCTCGGAGGCATCGAATCCGTCGGCGGAGGCGACGCTTCCGGTGGCGGCGGTGCCCCCTCCGACTGCAGCTACGAGTTTTTGCGCCTCGCCGGAATCATCTTTTCTTTCACTCTCCGGCGCGTCCTTCAGATTAGTCATGAACTCGGATAACGAGTGAGCGCCGACACGAGCCTTGACCGAGTAAAGGTACGAAATGAGCGCCTCGTACATCTCTCCGGCGTCGGCGAATCGCTTGTCGGGGTTCGGGTCCATGGAGGTGTTCAATATCCGACAGATCTCATCGTTCGCTTCGGCGCCGTGCTCGGTGTCCCGCGCCCTGGGGTAGTTTCTTGTCTGTATTTTATGAATGGCATCCGCTGCCTTGAGGCCGCGGAAAGGATTGTTCCCGGTGATGGTCTCGTACAGCACCACCCCGAGTGAGAATATGTCTACCCGCCGGTCGTGGGGTTTTGCGAGCGCTTGCTCCGGCGCCATGTACGCGTACTTGCCCTTGACGGACCCGGGCTCTTCCTGGCTCAGGGTGGTCTTGGCTCTCGCGATGCCGAAGTCGGTGATCTTTACCTCGCCCTCCAGTGAAATGAGGATGTTGTGCGGGCTGATGTCACGGTGAACAATGTTGAGCGGTTCCAGGTTCTGGCCACGACGTCGGTGGGCGTAGTCCAATCCTTTTGCCACCTCGCTGGCCATGTACGTCGCCAGATCTGCAGGTACCGAGTAACCGGAGGATTTGCAGCGTTTGACAAACGAGGCCATGTCAAGGCCCTGCACATACTCCATGGCGATGTAGTAGGAAAAACCGACCTTGCCCAGATCGAACACCTGCACGATGTTGGCGTGATTGAGGGACACGGCTATCTTGGCCTCGTCTATGAACATGTCGACGAAGCGCTCGTTGTCGGTCAACGTTGGAAGGATGCGCTTGATGACGAGGAGCTTCTCGAACCCTTCGACCCCGTAGGATTTTGCCTTGAATACCTCGGCCATTCCGCCGCGGCCGAGTAGTTCGAGTAACTGGTACTTTCCAAAAATCACTTGAATACAACCTTACGACCCAAAAGAACCGTACGCACAAGACAACTGGAACCCTGAATCATCAGATATAGAAAGGTACGTCATCCTTATGTGGACGCGAGAATCTATAATCGTTCAAAAAAACCGTCAATAAAAAGCTTTCTTTAAAAAACGTAACACTTATCGTGGGAATGTAAATATCCGCTTGCGAAATAACCTTGAAATCCGTGCAAAATGTGCCTATTTGCTCCTGGCGATGGCCGAAAGGAGCGTCAGGGTGAACTCGAAGATCCTTGCCACGGTTGGGATCGAGACACGCTCGTCCGGCGAGTGTGGGTTCTCGATGGTAGGCCCAAACGAGATCATTTCCATTCCGGGGTACTTCTCGCCAATTATTCCGCATTCCAGGCCGGCGTGAATGGCGGTGAGTTCTGGTTCCTCTCCGTATTTCTCGGCCCAGGTTTTCCTGGTAAAAGCCAGTAGATCGGACTTCATGTTGGGCTGCCATCCGGGGTATCCCTCGCTGGCCTTCACCGTTGCTCCCGCGAGTTCTCCAATGGCCGTCAGGCGCTCGATCACGGCGTTTATTGCCGATCTGTTGGCCGATCTCGATGCGGTGAGCATGGTCAGGGCGTCGTCTTCCGTTCGAACGCGAGCCATATTCGTTGAAGTATCCGGGAGCCCCTCCAGGTCACGCGACATGGCCAGCAGGCCGTGGGGCACGGCGATGACCATCCTGATCGCTTTTGCCGTTGAGTCCGAAGTCAATACACTCGCCGGTAGTTCCGCGGATGTCACCACCAGGTCGAGGTCGGGCTCGGCCGACGCGAACTCGGATAGGAAGCCCTTCAGTTGTTCTTTGAAGACAGCCTTCACCTTGTCCACATCGCCTGCGGGCAATTGTATGCTGGCGGTCGCCTCACGTGGGATAGCGTTGTGCTTGTCGCCGCCGTCGATGGAGATCAGATCGATCTTCGCGATGCCCATCCCGGCGTTGATGGCCCGTGCCAGCAGGCGAATGGCGTTGCCTCTGTTTTGAATGACGTCCAGTCCGGAGTGTCCACCGCGCAATCCCTTCAGCACGAGATCGAGACAGGTGTGGCCGGGGGTGGAGTCTGTGCGCGTGATCGGCAGGGAAAGATTGCAATCGCGCCCGCCGGAACACCCCACGTAAATGATGCCGTCTACTTCAGCGTCGAGGTTGATGAGCATCTTGCCCGTGACGAAACCCGGTTTGAGGTTGTTGGCGCCGTTCAGGCCGGTCTCCTCGTCGGTGGTGAACAGGAGCTCGACGGGGCCGTGTACAGCATCGGGCATTTCCATGAGAGCCAGGCCCATTGCCACCCCGATGCCGTTGTCAGCGCCGAGGGTGGTGCCGTCCGCGGTGATCCAGTCGCCATCGCGCACGAGCACAAGGGAGTCTTTCTCGAAATCGAATTCCGTATCGGAGTTCTTCTCGCACACCATGTCGATGTGACCCTGAAGCACCACGGCCGGGGCGTCTTCCAGGCCCGAAGATGCTTTGATCTTTATGAGTATATTGCCGACATCGTCAGTGGCTGTCTCGCATCCCTGAGCCTTTGCCCATGAGACGATCGCTTTTCCGAGTTGCTCCTCGTTTCGCGATCCATGGGGGATCTTGCGGATCTCGTCGAAGTATTTCCAGACCAGTTTCGGCTCGATTGATTCTACGGAATAGGACATCTGGTTTCTCCTTTTGATCTGAATTTTCGGCGCGTCCTTATACAACTGTTTTCAGGTGTCGGGCAATCATGGATGGATCAGAGTTCCGTCTTCGCAAACGATGCAGTTGTGAACATCGTGTGAAACACATGCGCGGGGCATGACCACCGAGCCGTCCACGGTGACGCCGGCTTTGATATGCGCGCCCTGACCGATCACCGTGCCGTTTACCAGCCGGCACCCCTGTTCGACGGAGGCTTTCGGATCCACGTGGAAGTCATCCGGGGGAGGGGAGTAGCCTCTGATTGAAGATCGACCGCATACCAGGGCGGTGTTGGCCTCGATGAATCGCTCCGGTGTCCCGAGATCGCAAAAGAAGTGATCGTCGACCGCGCCGTATAGCGACCCGCCCTTTTTTACCAGAGGGATGTAGGTTTCACGAACGATGCAACCCTCGTCCGGAAGGAGAGGGAACAGCTTCGGCTCGATGAGGTGTACGCCGGTGAACATGTGGGTTCGCGGTCCTTGTTCGGCCGATCCTTCCCAGACCAGCCGTCTGATCATATCGCGGTCGTCGAGGCCTACGGGGCCGTGTTTTTCCGCGTCGGGATCGCGTCGCACCACGAGCGTGGAGAGGGCGTCGTTGCTCCGATGGGAGGCCAGCGCGGCGTCGAGGTCCGGCGTGAAGAGCACATCGCCGTTAACAACGATCACGGTTTCGTCTCCGAGTAGATGGGAGGCGTTCTTGATCCCCCCGCCGGTGCCAAGAATCTTTTCTTCGAGGGTGTACTGAATGTTTACCTGCAGGTCCGAGCCGTCGCCCAGGTAGCTCCTGATGGGTTCGGGCAAGTGGTGCAGGTTGATCACCATGTCCCGTATTCCATGGGCCCTGAGGTGATCGATCACGCGGACAATATTGGGAACCCCGACGACGGGGATCATGGGCTTGGGGATGGTCTCGGTCAGCGGCCGCAGCCTCGTGCCGAAACCCGCAGCGAGAATCATTGCTTTCATGTTGAACTATACTGTGCCGGGGAAGCGCAGTCCGACGAGGAGACCGATCAGTCTGGCCGCGAGGCGCACCGAGGAGTCGTCGTACCGGCCGGGCATCAACTCGACGATGTCGGCGCCCACCACATTTTTTGTGGCGAATAGATGTTGCAGGAACGCCACTGTCTGGTACCAGCCCGGTCCTCCGGGTTCCGGAGTGCCGACGGAAGGGACGTCAGCCGGATCGAAGTAGTCGAGGTCGATGGTGAGGTAAATATTCTCGGGGAAGTCGTCCAGCTTGCTGTACCAACTCTTGCCGATCATGACATCTCGCGCCGTGACGATGGGCAGGGCGTTGTCCCTGATGTACACGGCCTCATCTTCGCTCATGGAACGAATTCCCACGCCCATGGTGCGACACCCCATGTCGATGATGCGTCTCATCACGCAGGCGTGGCTGAGGGGGTTGCCGTCGTAGGTGTCCCGCAGATCCGCATGTGCATCCATTTGCACCACGCCCACATCGCTTCTGGAATGCGCCGCGCGAACAGGCCCGAGGGACACGGTGTGCTCGCCGCCTATGCAGATGGGAAATCCGCCTCCGTCCAGGATTTCGCCCGCCACACGTCCGGCGACTGCCTGTTGTATTCTGGCGTCCACGAGTTCCGGTCCGTGGGGGCGGATTGTCGATCGCGGGACCCCTCGCAAGGGATCGCGGGCGAGGTCGAAATTGAACGAGTCCAGGCGATCCAGTTCGTTGAGGACCGCGTCGGGTCCGTGGATGGTGCCCTTGCCCAGGGTGGTGCTCACCTCGAAGGGAAGGGCCACGAGGCCCATGTTGGTGGGCTGGACTGACATTACTCGCTGAGCCCCAGGGCCAGCAGGCCCGCAACCCGCAAGAGAACCTGTGATCCGAGCAGAGCCGACGGAGATCTCGGTTGCACTGTCCCGGTTCCCACGAGATCCGCTGCAGCCACGCCGGGACCTTCGAAGATCATTTCGATGATATCCATGAGGTCGTACCAGCCCAATCCTCCGGGCTCGAGCGAACGAGTGGTCTGCGCCGTCGCAGGGGAGAGCACGTCCAGATCGATGCTCAGATGTACCGGATCGGTGATGCTCTCAATTGCGCGGGCGATCAGATCTTTTTGGCTGGCGAGCGCGGTCGCCGTGAGGATGGTGACGTTGCCGGGTATTCCCTTGAACGCGTTTGCCGTGGCGGCCCTGACGCCCGCCAGCACGGAAGTGTTTCGGCTGAGCAGCGCCGTTTCGTCGATTTCTACGCGACCGACCTTTCCCCACAGCGCGACAAGAGGGCGATCCGTACAGTGCTTCTCGGTGACCCGGCGATCCTCGCCGATGATGATCGGGAACATCCCCCGCGCGCTTGCTTCCCTGGCTTTTTCCACCGCAATTGTGACAGGGTCGTCTCCCCCCACGGCCTCGGCGTACGTGCCGATATCGAGCGGAGAGAGGCCCACCTGCATCTCGAAGAGTTCCACAAATCGGGACGCATCGGCGATGGCCATTGGGCCCGAAGCGCGACCGATCTCCGCAGGATCTCCGCGGGAGGCGAACAGGAGCGCCAGGTAAGCGTCGTTCCATGAAGCGCTGGTGTTCGCATATCCGAAATCGATGATAAGAGTCATGAATCCCCTACGGGAGGAGCACGGCCATGGCCACTACAGTGGTCCACAGCCCGTTTTTATTGCCCCTCGCGGTTTGTGTAATGCTTCTCGTATTTACTATCCGTCCGCTCATGCGGAAGATCTCTTTTCTTTCATCGTAGTCCTGATCGGGATCAAATTGAATACCCAGAGTTGTCGCCAGCATGGAGGCGGCCAGATCCTCGGCGTAGTCGCTGACCCGTTCCTTCGTTTCGCCGAAGGAGTGGTGCTCGCTGAGGTATCCGTACTGGCCCGGATCCGACGGGCGAGCCAGCCCCACCGAAGCCGCGCAAAGTCTGTTGGGCTCGTTGGTATCCGCGCGGGCCTGCACGACGAAAGTAATTTGTCCCGGGCTCAAAGCCTTCAGTCCGCGTGATCTCGTAACGATAACGGCCCGGGGAGGCAGAATGCTCGAAACCTGAACCAGGTTGAGGTGCGCCATGCCGGCCTTTCGTAGAGCCATTTCGTAGGACTGGAGCTTCTGACGATGGATGCCGACCCCTCGGGTGAAGAATACCTTGGTCGGAATGAACGAATTGGCCAGCAAGTCCTCACCTGATCCCATGTTACGGTTGTTCTACCAGTATCCTTTAGACCCAAGATCGCCAGGGGGGAAGTATTACTTTTCGAGCGGTGATCCTGTCAACCAAAGATGATATGTTCATCATTGTAGATGGAGGCGGGCGACAATGATCGATATCAAATATCTTCTGATAGTTATGCTGGCCTGTCTTGTCGTCTCGGCGTGCGAGGAGGAGAACGAAAACTGGGGTAATCCCACCAAGGTGTGCGAGGCGCCCGACGGCGTGTGCTGGGACTGGGAGTGCGAACAGGTTGCCTGTTCCCCCAGAATGACGGACGAGATCGATCCGGCCGGGATCCCCGATTGTACCGATGGCAAGGTTCTGTACGTGACATGGGTTGCCGGAAGGTTCTTCGAAATTTACGTTGTATGCGACGTACCCTACGACGGAGGACCCATCTACTGGGGGTCGCTCGGGCCCTGGGAAGCCAGGCCGCTCGTTTGCGAGACGACCGCGCAATGTCCGCGCATGAAGCCGGACAGCTACTACGAATGCGTCAACGGGCTGTGCCAGAACACGAACATGGACCTCTATCCCCGCGATATGGTCAACGTCGACGACGCCTGTTCGCTGTGTTTCGCCTCCTTCACACGCGCTGAAACCCTTGAACCTGGCGGCAGTGGGGTGGCCATTTCAAATGAGATCCACGCCGCCTGTCCAGGGGATTGGGACGAGCCGTGCACCAGCGAACTCCCCGACTACTGCTGGGAGGGATAGGAGGGCGCATGGGGAAATGTGACTAACTGCTTACCAGCGCCCCCAGGGTGATTCCCAGGGTGTTGGCAATCTTTAGTAAAGTTTCCGGACGTGGCGTGTGTTGACCCTTTTCGAGCCGATGGTAGTTTGACGGCGCAAGACTGAGACGATCGGCCATCGTGCGCTGTGTAAGCTTGTTGTCCTCCCGGAACCGTCGCAGGTGTGCTCCCACGCGGAGTCCGAGGTCCTCAAATGAAGCTTCTGTCGACAGGCCGGGCTCCTCGATTCCACAAAGACGGAGAACGAGGTCGGCACCGCAATCGTCGGTTGTTCCATCCTCTCGAACGAAAACAATCCCGGATCCGAACTCGTCGGGCCTGGCAAGAACAATACGAGGTCTCAGAGGTAGACCGATTCGACCCAGCGGTACCTGCACAGTTGCGCCGCCTTGAAAGCCGCAACGAACAGATTTTGTAAGGGGGTCGAAACGAGCAACAATAACCCTTAGCGGCCAGCTTGGTCCAGTGGGTCCCAAATATGTTCCCTGTGCTCTTTGACTATTCATCTGTAACACCAACTGAGGCTCTATCGGCCAATTCGGCTTCCAGCGTAAGATTCTTTTCTCTGAGTGAAAACACAACTTTCCCGAGATCATCATTTTTGTGTTTGGATTCTGCAAGAGAGGACCGAAGCATGGCGGATTCTGCGACGAGTCGCTCATTCTCCATGCGGATCTGGTTGTACGCACCCTGCCATTGACTGAGGACGTTGACGAGGTGATCCCGTTGCTTCTTCAGTTCTTTTGCAATATTTCGGTTCTTCTGGTTCTTGAGCGCAAGTGCGATGTTTCCCAGGATGCTCCCGGTTGCAGCAACCGCAGCCAGTGCGAGTGCGTCACCGTTGCAAGAATCGTTGGGAGCCTTCTTTCCTTTTCCTCCGGGCATAGGAGTCTCCTTAATCGATCAAACCGGCGTCTTTCAATGCGTGCAGAATCCGCCCAAAGTGACGGCGATCGGAACCCGCCATGAACTCGCCATGCTCGATGTCGTAACGAGCAACCTCGCGAGCATCATGAAACACGTGAACGTGCAGTGGGGGATGATCTGTTTTGTACAATCTAATCACGTAGCCCCCTGCTTTCCACGTAGTCATCTTACTTTGTAAAGTTATCACGCATGATAACATTGTCAAGGTGGGGCGGCTTTCCTCTGCGTGGGTGCCACATTATTACCGGAGTCATTTTTGCTCCCCCTTTTGGGTGAAAATGCGGACGATAATTCGTCCGAATTCCGGTTCATTAGCAACGGCAATCAATGCTGTCAACTTATTGTTATTACGTACCTTTTGCCGTTTCATGCGGCTGAATTCGTCCGCTGTGGCTGGATACCACGACAATGATTACCAGTTTGTTCTATGAAAAAATGTGTCTGGCACCCTTGGGAGGCACCCTTGGAAGGGGTGAGCTAGCGGCTGAGCTAGCGGCCGAGCTTCTCTTTACAGCCTCTGATCCAGTCCTTCGAGGTCTTTACGTTGGGATGGTCCTTGGGAAGCATCCGCTGCATTATGCCGAGTGCCTCCTTGTGGTACTTCAGAGCTTTATCGTACTTCCCGAAAGCGTACCACGCCGCGCCGAGGCCGGTGAGGTTGGTGGCGACAAACGTGTGCTCGTTGCCGTACTCCTTGCGATTGATCTCCAGCGCCTTCTCGTGAAAACCGATCGCCTTCTCGTATTTGCCGAGCTTATTCCACGCCAAGCCGATGCCATGGAGGCTGGTAGCGACGTCGGGGTGTTCCTCGCCGTACACCTTGCGTTCGATCGCCAGCGCCTGCTGGTAAAAATCGAGTGCCTTTTCGTACTTGCCGAGCTGGTACCACGCTTTGCCGATGTTGCCGAAGCCGACGGCGACATCGGGGTGTTCCTCGCCGTACACCTTTCGGTAAATCGCCAGGGCCTGCTGGTAAAAACCGAGCGCCTTCTCGTACTTGCCGAGAAAATTCCACGCCTCGCCGATGTTGTTAAGGCTTGTGGCGACTGACGGATGCTCCTCGCCGTACACCTTGCGTTTGATCGCCAGCGCCCGCTTGTGGAAACCGAGCCCCTTCTCGTACCTGCCGAGCAAATACCACGCTTTGCCGATGTTGCCGAGGTCGATGGCGACGTCGGGGTGCTCCTCGCCGTAGACCTTGCGATCGATCTCCAAGGCCTGCTCGTAGAAAACGAGCGCCTTCTCGTACTTTCCGAGATGATACCACTCCGCACCGATGTTGTTGAGGTCGATGACGACCATAGGATGCTCCTCGCCGTAAACCTTGCGATCAATCGTCAGCGCCTGCTCAAAGAAGCCGATGGCCTTCTCGGACTTGTCGAGCGAAACCCACACAACTCCGATGTTGTTGAGGACATCGGCATACCTTGAACCTTTCTCGCCGACCGTGCTCAGGAAAAGCTTCTTTGCTTTCTCGTAGTTTGCAAGTGCGTCGTTGTACTTCGCCTTTGCATTAAGCACCCCGCCAATCTGGTAGAAGGCTTCGGCCTGTCCCGGTGCGTCGCCGATCTCATCGGAGATCTCCAGCGCCTGTTCAAACTTCTCTCTCGCTTCGTCGTAGCGGGCATTCTCTCGCGCTGTTTCGCCCTCCTTGATCAGCGCTTCTGCCTGGAGGCGCTTGCTGTCGGCTTCTTCAGCGGTCGGGCCGACTGGTTGAGCGGAACCGCAGGCGGCGCACAAACATGCACACACGCAGATCGTGATCGTCCTCATGAAGACCTCCCTGTTGGATGCCCTGAGCGTATCAGGTTTCGACGGGTGTAGGCTACGCCCCTTGCTACTGCCGGTAGCTTGGGAGTATACACTTGGGACAGGAGGCCAGCGGTGAATATTGCATCCATGATCATGTCGGTGCTCGCACAAGCGGATCCCCCGGCGGTTCCGGCGACGAGCAGTCCGATCGAACTCGATGTCTGGAAGTGGGTGGTCATCATCGGAGCGGGGGCGGTCATTATTCTGTACGCCGTCAAGCGAATCGCGGAGGTTGTCGTCAACAAGAGAACAGATGACATGATACGCAAAGTGGTGGGCAAGGACGCAGACGTTGAGGGCGGCAACCTGGATGACCTCGAAAAAATGAACAAGGATCTCGACCAGTAGTTCCCATCTCAAAATAGAAGGTTCGAAATGTCGCAATTTGTCGTTGTCTCCACAAACTCGAGATCCAATCTCGGTTGTATCCTGCTGCCATTCGAATCCGTCCTGGAGTTTCCCGCTGTTGGCTCAGGCGGATGGGGGCTGGGTTACTACAATCGGGGCGAGCTGCTCTCGAGGGTGGAGCCGAGGGATCGCGGCGAGTCTTTTCAGGTGATGGAGAGGATAGGCGATATCGAGGCGGAGGCGTTCATCCTTCATACCAGAGTGGCGACCATCGGCTCGGTGCGTCGGGAAAACACCCACCCCTTCCGTTTCCAGAACTGGGCGTTTGCTCACAATGGAACAATGGAAGGTTTCGATGACTACCGCGAAAAGATACTCGAGGCCATGCCCCCGTTCATACACCGGCGCGTGCAGGGAGACACCGATTCCGAGCTTCTGTTTCATCTCTTCTTGTCGTTCATGTTCGACGCGGGAACGGTCAATCGTACCAATCCGGGAACCGCGGCCATTCGCGAAGCGCTCGTCCCGGCCATGTCCATGGTGGACAACTTCGCCATGGAGGCCGGGCATCCGCTTTCCGATTCGTCGGTGGTCATCTCCGACGGGTACAGCGTCGTGACGCTCGGTCGTGGCATCCCGGTAAGTTATTCCCTTATCGAAGGAGTAACCGGCTGCGAGTTTTGCAGGACCTCCAGGGTTCCCAAAACCGAGCCTTCGAGCGTCGATCACAGAGAGCTGCGGGCCGTCCTTATCAGGTCCGGTCCCGCAATGGTCTCATCGAGCCTGTTTCAGGATCTCGAGGACAACCACATCCTGTCGGTCACATCCGATCATCATGTAGAATTTGATTCGTTCGGGTAGGGAGTGATGAAGTGAGCGAGTACAGGCCGTCCGCGCTGGTCCGCTGGCCACTTCATTTCCTCAATGTCCTTCTTCTTTTTGTCATTCTTCTCCTTGCGGGTTCGGTAGTGTTCTTTCGGTACATCGAGGCGGAGCCCTTGTGGGGCCTCGTGTGCGGCGGGACCGGAATTTGCCTGTTCTTCGTGATGTTCAACCTGTTCGTTGCGGGGATGAAGCTTCATGTGGAAGAGGAAAGGATACTTCTTGCGGTGGGGTTGTGGCGTCGCTCGGTATCGACTCACGAAGCGCTCGTGCGCAAGGAGATTCGACCGGTGGGGGTCACGGGCGTCAATATCCAGCCCGCAGGAGAGGGGAAGAAGCTCTATCTGAACCCGGCATGGTTTACCAAATTCGACGACGCCCTCGAGGAGATCGAAGGGGTGGTTCGAGCTGCGGGAGGGAAGGTGGAGGAGATCTCTATCCAGTAGTCGGTTATGGGGTATTATAGTCGGTAAGAAACCAGAACCCCAGGGAGGTGACCTTTGAGGATAGGCATCACTGTTTTATCGATGGTGGTTCTCTGCATGTTGGCGTTCGCCGCGTGTAGTGAGAAGAGACCGACGCCGTCGGGTCCCTCGGAGGGTGCGCCCGACAAGGGCGTGGAGGCATCCTTAGACTCGACGAAGAAAGAGGCCAGGCCTGAATCGATGCGTATCGACAATGCATTCAATGCGCAGGTCGCGGGTGGTTTCTACACGGCAGATCCGGCCGAGCTTCGACGCCAGGTCAAGGGTTTCCTCGACATGGCGGGCACACAGAAAGCCGTTGCGGACAGGGATATCGTGGGGATTCTCAGCCCTCATGCCGGATATCAGTACTCCGGACCGATCGCGGGGGAAGCATTCGCGGCGGTGAAGGGCAGGGACTACGGGACAGTGGTGGTGATGGCGCTCAATCATCGCAAGCGTTCGGGGAAGGTGGCCGTCCTCGACAAACCCGCGTACGACACTCCGCTCGGATCTATCAAGATATCCAGCGCGACGGTTCGCAAGATACTCGTCGATCACGGGGATCTGTTCGAGGCCAACGAGGGAATGTTTCGCGGCGAGCATTCCCTGGAAGTGCAACTCCCCTTTATTCAGGCGGCGTTGCCCGGGGCGAAGATCGTGCCCCTGATAGTGGCGGTCCCCGACAATGATTTTCTCGAACGCGCAGGCGTGGCGCTGTACGATGTTTTGGGAAAGAGAAAAGACGTTCTATTCGTCGTCAGCTCCGATCTGTCGCATCACTTCCCATACGAGGAAGCGCGCGGGTTCGACGAGAAAAACCTGAGCCTGCTGGAGACGTGGAACATCAAGGAGTGGATCGACAGCGCTTCGCGATCACGGGAGGGGATGTGCGGCTTCTCGCCGATGCTGGCCTTTGTGAGTATGTTCGGTCGTTACGACGAGGGGAAACGTGAGGTGAAGCGCCTCGGATACAGGAACAGCGGCGACACAGCCGGTGACAAGTCAAGCGTTGTGGGTTACGGCGCGCTGGCGTTCAGTTTGGAGAAGGGCATGAGAGACGAACGATCCGGAGATGTGGATTTCGGGCCGTACAACGCGGCGGCGCGGCGAGAACTTATGGGGTTGGCGAAGCGATCGGTGGCGGCGGCCGCAAGTGGAAAGCGGGCTTCGAGTCCCGAAACGAAATCGAATCTGCTCGATGACAAGGGCGCTGCTTTCGTGACCCTCAAGAAGAACGGCAAGCTGCGGGGTTGCATCGGCCACGTGATCGCGCGGGTTCCGCTTGTTGATTGTGTCAACGATGTGGCCCGTTCCGCGGCGATACACGACTCGCGGTTTTCCCCGGTATCTCCCGAGGAACTCGCGGACCTGACATACGAGATCTCCGTGCTGACCGCGCCGGAACCCATAAAGCCGGAGGACGTTGTTGTCGGGGTTCACGGCCTCATCATGTCTCGGGGCGGAAGGTCCGGATTGTTGCTCCCCCAGGTTCCCATCGAGTGGGAATGGAATCGGGAGGAATTCCTGTCGCATACCTGCAGGAAGGCCGGATTACCGCTCGACTGCTGGAAAGATTCGGCCACGGAGATAAAGAGCTTCCGGGCTATTGTTTTTGGCGAGGAAGACCTGGAAGACTGATATCTGCGGATTCTGGGGCGGATATTTCTAAAGCAGATAAATTGCGGTGGTCACCCGGCAGGGGCTAGAATTGCCACGGATGAGCCCGAATAGACCAGTCGGAGGTTGGGCGATGTTATCGTACGACCCTTCCGGTGTCGGAGATATCTGCGTATGAAGGGCAGCAACTCGTTCAAGATCGTGATCGGTGACGGATGGCGTGCGACCGCGTACGCCGGTTCCGCAGGTGATTCATTCGGCAAGCATGAGAAATTCGACGCCGCCCAGGCTCGCGGCGTGCTGGACATGGTGGTGGACGGAACGAGCCTGGTGAGCCGCCCGGACGAGGACTCGGTGTTCTTCCTCATGAGGGACTTTCTCACGGCTGTGGAGAGGCTCTCAACGGGTGACGGGACCGCGCGTGTCAGTTTCTACGAGAGCCCGCACGAACTCGTTCTCCAGCGGATCTCCGATCATGTCTACATCACCTTTTACAGGGGCGGGGCCCAGCCGGAAGTCTTTGTCAAAGACCAGGTGATTCCTTTCTCCCGGTTCCTGGAAGGTGTGCTCGCGTCGGCCTCGGATCTCACGGCCCAGGCCATGGATTCAGACCCTTCCGCCGGCGACGATCCGCTCGTGTCATGGATTAAAGAAACCGTGCAAAGGCTTGCGACGCAACAAGAAAAAACGGGCGTGGCAAGGGGAAATGACGCGACGGAGATGATCCGCGTCGGCATGGAGAGCACCCGATGGAAAAAGGCTCGCAACGATAACGGGTTTTCCTTTGGTTTCAAGTTTCTCTCCACTTCCACGGATCTGCTGGCGCCGGGGCGGCCCATCGGAAACGATCTCAACGCGCTTTTATTTAACGGACAATATGCGGTTCATGCGCGGGGGCGACGAAGGATCCTGGGAAAAGGATTTCTGTTCTTGCAGACCGAGAAGCTCCTCGCTTCTGTTCGAAAGCTCCTGGCAGCATGGGAAGAGGGGCGACCGACGACGGTGCGCCTGATCTCGGAGGGCCTCGTGGTAGGTGTTCGCCTGGGTGTGGACGATTCCCTCGCGATCACTCTGCTCAACCCCGAAGACGACGATTCCATTCTGGTCATCAACGATCTTTCGCCCTGGGAGTATGCGGACGCGGTGCTAGGGGTGGCGCGTGAGGTGAGGCGACTCATCGTCGACCAATCACCCAAACAGCGCAGGAACATCAGATTGGAGTCGTTTTCGCGGGAGATCCGCACACTCGCCGTGTGGGCGAAGGAGCAACGGCGCGGGGCCGTCATCAATCGAGATGTGGATCAGTATCGAACGGTGGAGGCTAACCGTCGCGCAAGTGACACGGAAGCCGACAGGATCGGAGAGGCCAGCCGCCTGGCGTTCACGGAGCGCTGGCGGATAGAGGCCGAAGGGCTGGATCTGGCCGGCACGATGCTCTGCGGGACAATGGGTTTGATCTCTGCGCGCCGCTTCATGCTGGGCGTGGAGGTAGAGAACGGCGCCGTGGTCTGGCGGAGGGAGACGGAGCGGAGCGAATCGATGATGCGGGTGGCCGGACGGGACGGTCTGGTCAGAGTCTTCCCTTCCGGGCAGGTGGAGATGCTGGATCTTGCAACCGGAGTGGCCCGATGGACCACTCATCTCGCGGCCAGATCCGGAGGTTCCCCGGTCATCCTCGTAGTCGATCACGGCCCGGTGCCGGGTATCGTAATTGTTGCCGAGGAGGAGAACAAACTGGTGGCGCTGGACCTCAGAACGGGAGAGCCCCGCTGGAAGTTCACCTCGCCGAGGGGAGGCCGGTTCGCGTTCAGGCGATACGGACGTCTCCTCTACGTGGCCAGCAACGACTCGCATCTCAGCGCCGTGGATCTGGAGGACGGAACCCTGGTATGGAGATTCCCCGAGAGAACAAAATTCAATCTGCCCCCCGCAGCCGAGGGCGATATCATCATTGTGCCCGGAGGCCGGTACGGCAAGCAGGAGGGCAAGCTCTTCGGTCTCAACGCGTACAGCGGAGAGGTCAGGTGGGAGCATTCTCTGAACGGCGGAGCTCTCACGTCTCCTATCACCGCCGATTCGGCCGCGCTGGTACCCGTTCGCTCCGGCGGCAAGAACGATCTGGCTGCGGTAGATATCGAAACCGGTGAGGAACTCTGGCGGATATCCTGCGACGGCTGGGCGGAGTCGTGCGCGCTCATGGCCCTCGACGATCGTTTCATCGTCAACGCGGCCGGTGGGGTCATGCGTTCGTTCAACGCTCGTACAGGCGAGGAGATCTGGCACACGGTGCTCGGTCCGGCCTGTTCCGACGACGTTCCCATCAACCTGCGGATCACCCTGAGGAGCGGAGTGCTCTTCGTTCCCGCAGACACCGTATATGTGGTCAGGCCCGACAACGGACATGTGATCCATTCGCTGGGCGGGGATCCGCCCGTGCCCGATTTGCTCCAGGTCGATCCCGCTTGTGCGGTCTTTATTGCAGAGGAGAGCGGCCATATTGCCATGTATGAGCTCGCGCGGCGTCTTAGCGTCGTGGACGGCGGCGCTTGATCTGCTTCATTCTTGGGAGTATGCCTATCGCTCAATGACGGCTCGGATAGGGCTTTAAGTCGGAGCGAAGAATGCACGAGAAATCCTTGAGAGAATCCATCGCTTCGTTGAAAAGGGAGCGCGGCGCCGTCATCATGGCCCACAACTACCAGCGTACGGAGGTGCAGGATATTGCGGACTTCGCCGGGGATTCCCTGGAGCTGGCCCGCGAGGCGCGGCAGAACGATGCCGGGGTTGTGGTGTTCTGCGGAGTGCACTTCATGGCCGAGACCGCCTCGCTGCTGGCGCCGGAGAAGGTAGTTCTTCTTCCCGACGAGAACGCCGGATGTCCCATGGCGGATATGGCCGATGCGTCCGCAGTGCTCGAGATGAAGAACGAGCATCCGGGGGCTGTGGTGATCTGCTACGTGAACAGCACGGCTGCGGTCAAGGCGGTCAGCGACGCCTGTTGCACATCTTCCAACGCCGTGGATATCGTTGGCAGGGTTCCGAGGGACCGGGAGATAATCTTTGTGCCCGATCGTTATCTCGGTGCACAGGTGATGAAGGTTTCGCGGCGCGAGATGCACCTGTGGCCAGGGTACTGTCCGGTTCACAACAGGTTCTCGGCGGAGTTGATCTCCAGCGGAAAGGATCTCCATCCCGAGGCTGTGGTCATGGTTCATCCGGAGTGTGTCGAGGAAGTGTGCGATGCCGCCGATCAGGTGCTGAGCACCGGAGGAATGTGTTCTTTTGCGGCCGGTAGTAACGCGACAGAGTTCATCGTCGGCACGGAGCCGGGCTTGTTACACAGGCTTCGCAAGGAGAACCCGTCCAGAAAATTCATCCCGATGCTCGAGGAGGCGGTATGCTCCGACATGAAGCTTTGCACCCTAGAGAAGATTCGCGACGCGCTCGATCGGCTCTCGCCCAGGATTGTGGTTGACGAATCCACGGCGAAAAGGGCGGCCGTATCGGTCATGAGGATGTTCGAGGACGGGCCGATCACGCCCGTGGAGGAGCTCTGATGAATGATCGATTGACAATTGCGGGCCGAAGCTTCCGTTCACGTCTGATGGTCGGAACGGGCAAGTTTGCGAGTTCCGATCTGATGCGAGATGCCATCGAGGAATCCGGAGCCGAGATAGTGACGGTCGCTCTTCGCAGAGTGGACCTTTCAAAACCCGATGACGACATGCTCAGCATGATCGATCCCGGGAAATACCTGTTGCTGCCGAATACTTCCGGCGCGCGGGATGCAACGGAAGCGGTCAGACTTGCTCGCATCGCGGTAGCGGGGGGGCTGGAGCCGTGGATCAAGCTCGAGGTCACTCCGGATCATAGAACCCTCCTGCCGGATCCGGTGGAGACTCTGAAGGCGGCGGAGATCCTGGTAAAGGAAGGCTTCACTGTTCTCCCGTACATGCCCGCCGATCCCATACTCGCCAGGAGGCTCGAGGATGCGGGCACCGCTGCGTTGATGCCCCTCGGGAGCCTCATCGGCACCGGGCTCGGAGTGCGAACAAGGGACGCCGTGGAGATAATAGTGGACCAGGCCTCGGTCCCTGTTGTGGTGGACGCCGGGCTCGGTCTGCCCAGTCATGCCTCGGAGGCAATGGAACTCGGCGCGGACGCGGTTCTGGTAAATACAGCTCTGGCGATCGCAGAAGATCCGGTAGCAATGGCGCGGGCGTTTCGGCTGGGCACGGAGGCGGGCAGGGTTGCCAGGTTGGCGGGTCCCGGGGCCACCAGCACACAAGCGCGCGCATCGTCGCCGTTGACAGGGTTCTTGGAGTAAATGCCGGTCATTTCCGACAAATTGAAAGATCTGCTCGCGAACGAACATCCCGAACCGGTCAGGGGCGCGATAGGCAGAGGGCGAAAGAGCAGCGCGGACCTGGCGCTCCTTCTATCTCCCGGAGCCGATTCCTGCCTGGAAGAGATGGCCGTTGCCGCGCGCGCTGCGTCACTGCGGAACTTCGGCAGGACCATCGGGCTCTACATGCCGCTCTATCTTTCGAACCACTGCTCGGGGCGCTGTCCGTATTGCGGGTTCAGGCGAGATGCGAAGATCCCTCGGGCCTCTCTGTCTCTGGAAGAGATCGTTGAGGAATGTCGTGTGATTGCGTCCAGTGGAATGAAGCACGTCCTTCTTGTTTCCGGAGACGCTCCGAGGGATGTGGATGTGGACTACCTCGCGCAGGCAATAACCCGCCTCAAGACATTCATGTCCCACGTCTCCATCGAAGTCGCGGCGCTCTCCACAGACGACTACCTCAGACTCGCCTCGGCCGGTCTGGACGGTGTGACGCTGTACCAGGAGACCTACGACCACGAAATCTATAAACAACTGCACGACGGCGGACCCAAGGAGGATTTCGAACACAGGCTGAGCACCCTGGATCGAGCCGGCGCCGCCGGGATCCACACGCTCACGCTGGGAGCCCTCTGGGGACTGGCTCCCTGGAGGCAGGAGGCTCTCATGCTCGGCCTCCACGCTTTCGAACTCCAGAAGAAATGGTGGCGCAGCCGAATTCAATTGGGAATGCCGAGACTCAAGCACGTGCCGGACGACTTTGTCATTAATAACCCCATCGATGACAGGACACTGACTCACATCCTCGTCGCCATGCGGCTATTTATCGAGGAAATGGGGCTGGCGCTGTCCACCCGGGAGCCTCCGGAACTGCGGGACGCCTTGATCTCGCTGGGAGTTACCCAGATGTCGGCGGGATCGAGCACGCGGCCGGGAGGCTACTCCGGTGGCGATTCCCTGGGCGATCAGTTCGAGGTGGTCGATCTGCGATCACCCGCTCAGGTGGCGCGGGTACTGAAGGATCGTGGGTACGATCCGGTGTGGAAAGACTGGGATGAAGGCTTCGGGCACGGAGGGACCGGATGACGGGAATCAAGGTCAACGGCGAGGAAAGGCAAACCGAAGCCTCTAACGTGTCGGGCCTTCTGTCCGAACTGGGGATAGTCGCGTCGATCATCATCGTCGAAAAGAACGGAGCGATCCTCACGCGGGATCGGCATGCGAGCGAAACCGTCACGGAAGGCGATCGCTTCGAGCTGATCAAGCTGATGGGCGGCGGCTGAGAGATTCTGCTGAAAATGGCCGCGCTGCGGGAGAAGATCCTGTAAAATAGGGTCATGAAACAGATGATCGCAGCACTTTTTGTCGCCGTGCTATCCATACAATGCTCCTATGAGTGCACGCTGAGGGCTTGCCACAACACTCTATACTTACAAATATATCAAGAGTGGGAAGAGCCCATTTCGGAAGCTTTATACAATGTGACGTTTACCACTTCGAACGGTGTTTCTGGCGAATTTGAATTTGATATCGAGCATACGAGCGATGGTCAGGCCAAGTGCGACACATCGTGCACGATAGTTGACGGATTCATGGCGCAGGTGAATCTGGCGCGCCATATCGACGTGAAAAATCTGCCGGCGACCATTGATGTGGAGGTTCGCTCCGGAGGTGTCCTTCTCGCATCCAAAACCATGGAACCAGAGTTTGAGGTCTATTGGTGCAACGGATCCCATTGCGATTCGGAGAAGAATTTCAAGGCTGAAGAGCTATTTCTGACTATCGACCAACCTCCGGACCCTTAGGATGAACCCCCTCAAAATGACTCCTACTCTTTCGATCAGCTCTTTCGATCAGGGGCTGAGGGGTCGAAACACGGTAAAGGGCCAATAAGTTACAGCTTTAATGTAATTCAGTCGGGCAATCGACAAAAAACATTGAATACATTGGGCAAATCGACCCCCAAGGGGTCGATATTGGTCTTCACCAAGAGGCACATCGACCCTGAAGGGGTCAACCAGGCTCATTGCAAAGAGGCTCATCCGCCCCAGGGGGTCCGACGGGCTCTTCACCAAGAGGCACATCGACCCCCAGGAGGTCAACCCGTCTCATTGCCAAGAGGTTCATCGCCTCCCAGGGGGTCCGTCCGGCTCATTGCAAAGAGGTTCATCGACCTTCAAGGGGTCTTTTCTCCTATTGCGTTTTCGAGAAGCTTGATCAGACGGTCTCCGAGTTCTCCCTTGTCGAAGGGGTGCTGGTCGGCCGTGGGTCGATTGATCTTTAAATCCTTGAAAGACTGGAAGGCGTTCTGGAGGTTTATCCGTGTCTTCCCCTCGGGTTTGGTGAACTCGCCGTCGCCGATGGTTCTCTCGAAGTCGGTACGCGCGAGGCGCGACAGGTCGCCTGTCACGTCTCCGATAACTCTCGACCTCAGGGTTCGCAGGGCAGAGAGATAGATCTCGTGGAAGTTGAGCAGGATGTTCGCCAGCAGTTGTGTTTCTTCCCTGTCCCGGACGTGCAACCTGTCTTCTTTGCGTGAGATAAGGTCGCTCGTTTCAAGAGCACGGATTCCATTGTCGACGAGTACGTCTACCTCGGCGTTGAATGCATCCTCGCGGCTTGCGCTGAACTCGGGCATAAAAAACTCCCATCGGTAGATCCGACAGGCGAGGGCGAAGTTTTCGCGCGCTTCGTCCACAGAAATGCCCTGGTCGCCGGCCCCGAGGCAGCTTGCCGCTATGAGAGCAGACGGCACGAAGAAGTGGATGATGTTGTTTTTGTAGTAGTCCATTGGCAGGCGTTGATCCTGCTTGATCTCGTATACAGGGTCGTCTCCCTTTTCGACAATCTTCAGGCGACCATCCTTCACGAAAATACTGATGGCCTTGTTCAGGGAGTCGCGGCGTCCCTCCATCTCTCCGTTCCATTCCTCGACCTTATCGCTCAGACCGACCCCTTGCTTTCTGAGGAACTCGACGAGCTGCACGGAGAGTTTGCGCAATCTGGAACGGGTGATGCTCGAGTCCGGTTGGGCGAGAAGGGCCGTGGCAAGAATGGCTGCGGGAGTGGCCACTGCAATACGGTTGATTTCCTCAAGAGTGCGCATCGCCGCTTTCAGAGAGACGGCGCGCCTCACCTGGCCCTGGTGAAGATCCTCACGGGAGTAGCCCATCTCGTCGATGATCTGCTGGATGGTGAAGAACTCCCCGGTTCTGACGTACAGGCGACCGTAACGATTGAACAGGACTCGCGGTGTCGTCATGAGCCCGCCGACGCTCTCGCTCTTCTTCTTTCTTCCCTCGGATTCCCTCACGTATGATCGTTCCTCGATAACGTGGTCGTATCCGATGAAGGTTGGCATGATGCCGGGATTGCGGCTTGGAGTGGAGACCATTGCGCGCAGTGTCATTTCCAGTATGCCGAGCTTGGGTCTCAGGAGCTTGCCGGTCCTGGACCTCCCGCCCTCGATAAACACCTCGATGGCGTAGCCTTCGTAAATCAGGCGCCGGACATAGGCGTTGACCACCGCCGTGTAGAAGCGGTTGTTGATAAACTTGCGCCGGATGAAGAACGCTCCGGAGGAACGGAAGAGGGGGCCGAGGGGCCAGAAGGACAGGTTGTCCCCGGCGGCGATGTGCGGGAGCATGATATTGGCGTCCTGCATGACCTGGGAGATGGCCAGGTAGTCGATATGGCTTTTATGGTCCGGAAGGATGAGCAAGGGCCCTTTCGCGACCGCCGCGCGCAGGTTTTCGAAGTCCTGCGGACGCACGTCGAGGCCGTTGAATATCTTGCGCCAGACAAAGGCCATGAGCGCCGCGAAGAACGTGATAACTCTGGGTTTGAAGTCAGTGGCCAGCTTGTTGATGATGTCCCTGGTGCGAGGAACGATTTCCTGCTCGGGGATCCCCTCGTCCTGCGCGATCGTTCGAAGCTCCTCCATGAGCCGACCGCTCCTCACTACCTCCTCCTTCACCCGGGAGGACGGTTTGGTCAGCCCACCGAGGCGAAGCCGGCGTATCTTTTCCACTCCGCGCCCGACCCCGGCTCTGATCACGCCGGGCAGGGCCTCGTTATCCACTTTTCGCTCCTCGCGGATGGCGGCGAGATCGAGCGGGTCCTCCACCCATGCGCCGTGAACCGAACGGCGGCGCACCAGGAGCCACAGGGACCGGAGGAGGCGCGGGTACTCGTTGGTGCCGAGCATGAAGTCGAAGGTTCGGGGGAGTCGATGCATGGCGCCTTCGCCCCACAGAAAGACCGTCGGCAGCGCCAGCACGGGTCCGCCAACTTCATCCTGTGCCTCCACGGCCAGCCTGATCCCGTCTATCTTCACCGGGCGGCTGCCGAGGGCGCCGCGATAGGCCGGTCTTCTGAGGAACACGAGCGCGCTCCCGCCGGTCTGAAAGGTGTCGACAAGGCGCCGCCGCTGTCGATCAGGCAGTCTTCGTCTGAACAGGGCGAGGAGCCATCTCCACCAGGGAAGGAAGAGGAACGGCGATATTCCGGAGACGAACCCCAGGGTAGGAAGATTGTGTCGTTTGCAAAGGCCCCGGAGGCAAAGGAGATCTATCATGCTCCTGTTGCGCATGACGAAGACCACGGGGCCTCTGGAGGCCGCATCACGTACCCGCCGAATCCACTCCTCGTTGATCTTGACATAACGAACGAGGATGACCTCGATTATCGAAAGCCACCAGCTGACTATGACTGTCGGTTTTCTGATATTCTTCATCCGCAATCCTGGTAATAATCGGCCGAACGAATGGTACTACTTATTTGATAAAATCGAAAAGTGAAAGGGAGGTTCCTGGAGAATGGATGTTAGCAAACGGTCTGGTCTTTCGAAAAAATATTCACTGATTCCCGGTGTAATCAAGGAGCGGCACGAGGATTTCGTGGTGGAAGAGATCCCGGCGTACGAGCCGGGGGGAGAAGGAGACCACGTTTACTTCGGCGTCGAGAAACGCGGTATTTCCACCATGCGCGCGGTTCGGAAGATCGGCGGGGCCCTCGGTGTCAAGTCGTCCGGCATCGGCATCGCGGGGATGAAGGATGCCCGAGGAGTCACCCGTCAGATGATGAGCCTGGAGCATGTCGACCCCGACCGGGTGCTCGCCATCGATATTCCCGGAATTCGGGTTCTGTGGGTCAAACGCCATCGAAACAAGCTCAAGATAGGTCACCTCAGGGGAAACCGCTTCGTTATAAGGGTGCGCAATACTGAACCGGAGCGGATCGATCAGGTGAGGGACATGCTGGCGGAGCTTCACGAGCGCGGTGTTCCCAATTACTTCGGACCACAGCGATTCGGTTTGAGGGGAGACACGTGGGAAGTGGGCCGCGCGTTGATGCAGGGAGATTTCGAGAAAGCCGTGAAACTGGTGTGCGGTTCGCCTCGCAGCTCGGATAGTGGAGAGGAACTGAGTGCCAGGAAGCTATTCGAGGATGGAAAACTGGAAGAATCGGCGGCGGCGTGGCCCAGAGGACTCTCGGACAATGCCCGATTATGTATGACTCTGTCGCGTCGCCCGGATGAGCCCAGGCGCGCGATCATGGCGTCGGACAAGCGAATGCTGCGTCTTTACGCTTCAGCCTACCAGTCCTATCTGTTCAATCACATTGTGGCGGAACGGATAGACCGGCTGAACGTGATGGAGGTCGGCGATCTCGCGTGGAAGCACGACAAGGGAGTGGTTTTCACGGTCGATGACGAGAATGCCGAGAATCTGCGCGCCTCCAGACTCGAAATCTCTCCCTCCGGTCCGATGTACGGCAAGAAGATGTCCTGGCCGTCAGGGGAGCCGGGTGCTCGCGAGAAGGCCCTGCTTGACCGGGAGGGTCTGTCCATGGAGGACTTTCCCGGTTCCGGCCCTCTCAAATGCACGGGGGGCAGGCGACCTCTTCGTTTTATCTTCACCGATCCCCAAGCGCAGGCCGGCGAAGACGAGCACGGGGGGTACATCGAAATGAGCTTCACCCTCCCGGCCGGCTGCTATGCGACTGTTCTTCTTGCGGAGATATTTTCGTAGGGGCAGGCCTCTCCGAAGAACGGGATTAGTCTTTCTTCCCTGATGTTGATCAGGGCGTTATCCACTTCGGTGGCGAGGGACTCGAAAGACTGCAGCTTCGACCCCATCCCGGCCGGCTTTGAAGAAGTGGATCCGGAGGATCGCATTTTCGAGATCACCCTCGAAAGCCCAATGCGTGATTTTTCAAACCAGGAGGTGGTCAGGTCGGGTATCGGTTCTAGCCGAGAGATCTCGAGCCCGGCCGATTTCAGCAGGTTCGTGAACTCCTCCCTGTCGGCGAGAAACGAGATCTCCCCGTCAGCGCTCCAGAACAGCGGCCAGATCACGGGACCTCCGGGCCCCGCAAGCCAATCGTGCCAGACGATTCTTCCCCCTTTTGCCAGGTGCTCGGCGGCACAGGTGTACAGCTCCGACTTGTTTGCAACCTGCATGTCCACGTGCTGTATCCAGACCAGATCGAACCCGCCGGTTTTCAGGTCGCAATGCGCCGTCACATCCATGCAATGATGGTCGATCATGTCATCCAGACCCAGGTGTCGCGTGATCCTGGCTGCCGCTTCATTCAGTTCAGGACACAAGTCGACTGCTGTCACTGTCGCTTTGCATGCGGACGCCAGGAAACGAGCCGAACCCCCGAGTCCGGATCCCAGATCCAGGACTGAAGATCCGGGTTTCAGATCAATCCACTCGACGAACGTTTTTGTAGCATCCAGGAGTCCCGCGTGCATCTGATCCCTGGAGGAAAGCTTGTCGATGTCCAGATCGTCCACGGAGGCCCCCCCGCGCTCCAGTGTTGTCATTAGATTCTTATAGTTGTCGCGATTTATCCAATGATTGCTAATCTTGTGCTCGTAATCGCTCATGTTGATACTCAGACTAATATTACCAAGGGTGCCAGACACATTTTGTCGGTCCGGGAGGAATCATAACACGGGGCGGGTCGTTGGGGAGATAGGACTAAGGATTTTTTTAAAAGTGAGATACGATGATGCAAATGATAGATACAACGAATCTGGCCTTTGATGATCTGATCGATGCGTTGATGGATTTGAAGCACGATCTGGGGAAGTATATTCGCATTCCCTTTTCCATGCTTCCGCGGACCGCATCCTCGGAAGAAGTGGAGTCGGCGCTCGAGACGGCCCTTCGCAGGACGCGGTCGGGGCCTTCGGGTGTCCGTACGGCGAAAGATATCTGGGATGCCTTTGCAGGAGAAGTGGGCGATTCCCTCCAGATCAAGAAGGAATACGGAACGCTCGCGCGAGCGGTCGCAAAGGCTTTGAGCCATGAGGCGGCTCTTTGCGGAAGCGTGCCGATGCCTGATCGGGAAACCCTGGAGGCGGATATGGCCGACGTGGGAAAATGTATACAGGAACTGGTAGAGGAGGTGGCTCGTGATGAGTGACAAGCCGAGGATTCTGGTCATCGACGACGGGACCACATATGCAAACGCAGTGTCGGAGCGCATGAAGGAGTTCGAGCTTGTGCGGCCGGAGGGAATTTCGGGGCCGCCATGCCTGGAAGACGGCCGCAAGGCGATAGAGTTTCTTTCGAAGCATCACGATCAGGTGGACGTGGTCCTGCTGGATATGCACTTCGATATTCCCGAAGATCGCCTCTTTGATATCGAGGGCGCGAGTTTGAGAAGGAAAAAGCGTTTCCAGGGCGTGGCTATTCTGCGGGAAATCAGGACGCAGCTCCCGGAATTGCCCGTGGTCCTCCTCACGGCCCTGCAGGACCTGTCCCTGGTGGATGCGGCGGAAGAACTCATATCCCAGTCGATGACCTACATTCTCGATGGGGAGGATCTGGACGCCCTTCGGGTGAGGATCAACGCGGCACTCAAGGAATCTGTCCAGGAAATGGAGGAGTCGAGAATTCTCTGGGGCGCCGATCCCGCCATGAAAGCCCTTCGTCGCCGCCTCGCCGTTCTTTCGAGAGGAAAGATGCCGGTGATACTCGAGGGCGCCACGGGAACGGGCAAGTCCTTCCTCGCGGAGCGTTTCGTCCACCTGAACAGCGGTCGGACTGGTCCTTTCGTCGTTCTCGATCTTTCCGCTCTGCCGCCGGACCTCATCCCCGCTCATCTCTTCGGCGCTTTGAGGGGGGCGTATACGGGCGCGGTGACCGACAGAAAGGGTGTCTTCGAGATTGCGCACGAGGGAACCCTGTTCATCGACGAGATTCAGAACACTCCGTTGGAGGTTCAGAAACAACTGCTCATGGTGCTTCAGGACGGCAGGGTGAGACCCCTGGGATCCTCCAGGGAGATAGCGGTGGACGTCAAGGTGGTAGTGGCGAGCAATCGGCCCCTCGACGAGGCGGTCTCCAGGGGTCGATTCAGATCCGACCTTTACATGAGATTGTCACCGGCCACGCGTGTCCGGATTCCTTCGCTGAGTGAACGCCCCGGAGATCTGATGTTCCTGGCGGGAAAGTTCGCCGCCAAATCGGTAACGGACAAGGACGTTGGAGATCTGAGAGATCGAATAGCTGACGCGGTCGGGTTGCCTGCGGGGACTCCCCTGGAAGTGGTCATTGGTCGCGGCGGCAAGAAACGCGCGGGGCAACCTTCGATTGAGCTGGTGGTCCCGGGGCCCGCCTGGGAGATGTTGAAATCCCATAGTTGGCCCGGGAATATACGGGAACTCGAGATGCTCATGCACAATATCGTCACGTTCACGCTCGTGGCGACGGTCGATGCCATACAGGCTGGGCTCTCCATTTCATCACCTCGAATGCAGGTGGATCCCGGTCTTGTGGGGTTGCTCCTTTCGGGCTCGGCGGCGCTGCCGACGGGCGATGAAACCCCCATCACCGCTCTTGAGCTGGATCCGGACGAAGTCACCGTGAAGATCGAATCGGGAAGTTCGCTAAACGCAGTGGCAAACTCGGTGGAGCGCCAGTATTTTCTGGAGTTGTTCTCAAGGAACGCGGGCGATTTCAATAGAATGTCGGAGGCGTTGCTCGGGGACAAGAGGAAGGGACGGGCCGTCAGGCTCAGGTTCAATCAACTGGGCCTGAAGGTGAGGGAGATCGGTCGGAGATGAGAGTGTTATGCGGCATTGCGATCGTCGCGGCGCTATTGATGCACGCCGGGGATTCAGTGGGGCTGGACGCCGGGACGGATGGAGGGACCGGAATAGAGGCCCTCCTCGACGAAGCAATGAAAAAGATCGCCCTGACCCGGAGCAAGGAAGCGCACCGGATGTTCAAGAAGCGGGACTACCCTGGAGCCCTCTCCAGGTATCGCGAGGCCCACGAACTCGATCCGCAGAACCCGGAGATCGCCAACAGCCTCGGGTACATCTACTACTTGCTGGGGAACCCGGAGGAGGCCGAGCGATTGTACAGGTGGGCGATGGCCCTCGATCCGGAAAGATTTGTTGCGTACATCAATCTGGCCGATTTGCTGTCGGAGTACTATCCGGAGCCAGAACGCCTGAAGGAGGCGGGGGGGCTACTGGTGAGTGCGCGGGAGCTGAAGGGAAACAAACCCAAGGTGATCATAAGGCAGGCACGGATAGCCGCCATGGTCGGCAATTTCCCCGAGGCCGAGCGTTTCTACCAGGAGTATCTTCGCCAGCGCAAACCGACGGACAAGTTGCGCCTGGAGTTGGGAGACTTCTACCGGGATCTGGGGAGGACCGATGAGTCCCTGCGCTGGTACAGAGAGATAGATGACGAGGATCTCGCTCAAAAAGCGGCAGGCAGGATGTGGGAGATCGAGGTCGAAAAACAGACCCGTGAGTTTGGATGGACAAACCCCACCGGGGTGATACCCGCAGGCGCGCGGGCGCTTGCCTCCCGGGGCAGAATGTTTCTCCAGAAAGGTTTGCACGAAGAGGCCGAGCGGCTTCTGGGAGAGGCCCTCGAGATCGCTCCGGGGTTTTCGATGGCTCGCGCCGATATGGGGGATCTATATTACCGGGAGGGGCGGTACCAGGAGGCGGAGCTGGCGTATCTGCGAGCCCTGGCAGTGGATCAACGAAACGCCGAAATATACGCCCGCCTTGGAGATCTGTATCTCTCCGCGACGGTTGAGGAACCGAGGTCCGCTCAGGCCGCCATGTTCCTGGCTAGGGCGCTCGATCTGAGGCCCGACTGGACCGAACTCCACTTTCGCCTGGCGATGGCGTTGCGGGGAGCCGGCGATCTGGTGGGCGCCCTTCAGCACGTGACTCGCTATCTGAACAGCGGGAAAAATATCGAGAATCGACAGACGGCCCTTTCCCTCAAACGATCCATGGAGGCGCTCGTACCGCCGGAGGCGATGGCCGAGGCGGGGGTGTTGAACGAGGCGTTGGCCCTGCGGGACGACATGAGCGAAGAACTCATTCTGGCCATGGGAACCGCCCGGGCGCATCTGGCGCGGGGAGAAACCGACTCCGCAATGGCTGTGCTCCGCAGTCTCGGCGACGAGGATAGAGGTCTTGATATTCTGAACCTGGAGGCACGGATACTCATCGGGGCAGGCAAGATGGACGAGTCGGTCGGAACCCTCGAGCGCTCCCTGGAAATAGACGAATCCCAGGGATTCATTCACTCTCAGCTCGGAACTATACTCATCGGGCTTGGGGACGAGGATCTGGGGCGAATACACCTCCTGCGAGCAGAAGAGCTCAAGGAGCTTGAGGCAACCTACCACATCGCCAGACTCGACGTGGGAGACGAGGAGGCAGGGATCACCTCCTGGACCCGCGACATCGCCAGGATTCCCCGGTTGCTGGAGTCCAGGGACCGGCTGGACCGATTCCTGGGAAAGGGCGCCGTGTCCATCTACCGGAAGGACGCCGGAGTTCTTCGTAAAAACATAGACGACCGCCTGACTGCGCTCATCGTTGCGGCGGGGAGCCTCCTGTTCCTGCTCGTGCTCGGCGGGACGTTGGCCGCAATTCGATTGTGGGGTGGGGTGGATCTTCGAACTCTGATCGAGGAACACCCGGAGACGGGCCCGGAGGTTCAGCGTATTCTGTCTGCGGTCAGGCACGAGGTGCTCAAACACAACGCAATGATGCTGGGCGGGCTCGTCGACGCTATGGAGCGCGATCAGGATGCGACGGACAAGGCGAGGCATTTCGCGACGAGCATCGTGGGCAGGGAAGAGGGGGACGGTGTGGCCGGGCGTCTGCAGGGGTACGTGGACGACCTCAAGAAGATCGGCGACGCGAACCGCCGTCGATTGAATCTTCTGCGCAAGGACGCGGCCATCGCGCCACTCCTTAGGGGAACAAAGCTGCTCGAGAAGACTTCTGCGGATCTTTCCCGGTTCGATTCTATCGGTTCGGGAAGGAGGCTCCGGGTGCTGCGTACCCTCCAGACCGCGTCCCGACTGCTCAATACGGAGGGATACGAGGCCGTGCGAGAGTTGCTGGACAGATTGCGTATTCTGGAAGTCAACGAGGATCTTCTGCGCGCGGTGTTCGACAGGTGCGTCGGAGAGCCCTCATTCTCGGACGTCGCTTTCGCTCCGTTAGATCTGGAGATGAACGTGGACTTTCCGTTCGGGACTCCTGTTCCGAGGACTGCCCTCGAGGACATTCTGGCCAACCTGATGCGAAACGCCATCCAGTCGTCGATTCAGCACGGAGGGAAGGGTGCGGAGGTTCTCATAGGGCTTGGAGTGAACTCGGAGGTCGACACGATCACCGGCCTGGAGCGGGTGGTCTTTCTGGTGCGGGATCGGTCCGGTGAGGTTCTGACTGCCGAGATGTTGCGGGGGCGCTACATCGAGGAAGGACTGGGTCTCACTGCGGATCTGGTCTCCCGTTACGACGGCACCCTTGACGTTGCTGCCGGCGAGGGCGGATGGTCCAAGTCCGTGGTGGTCAAACTTCCCCTCACGGAGGTGTCCGAGTCGGGCAGGGAGGATACGAGGAGAACGAAATAATGACTGAGCCTATCGTCCTGATAATCGAGGATGGCGACGAATACCTGGACAGTCTGAGCCGGTTCGTGCCCGGTCCGAAGTACCTGCAGGCCCACAACGGTGAGAAGGCGCTGGAGATACTGAGCACTCAGAAGGTCGATCTGATCTACCTGGATATGCGATTCGATCGGATTCCCAACGGAGATCTCCTGGGTGACCACGTACAGGTTACTCGGGAGAATAACGGAGATCCGGAGCGCGCATGGCGCCATCTTCAACTCAATCAAGGATTGTACATACTTCAAGCATTACGCGCCGTTGGGCAGCATAATATCCCGGTGATTCTCGCCTACGATTTCTCCAGACAAGCCAAGAGATTCGATCATCTGTCCAAAATCCATCCGGCTCTCCGCTGGGTCCCCGACGCCGTCACCCCCGCCGAGATAAGCGAACTCATGGTGAGGCTCATCGGGCAGGGATAGCCGTCAAATGTTGTCAAATGTGTCTGGCACCCTTGTGAACTCTTGTGAAAACAAATGTGTCTGACCCCACTTTAAGTGAATAGATTTCAGCGTTTTACCATTGACATGGTTCACTACAAGACTTAGATTATAGTCATGAACCGAATCAACATACATGAAGCAAAAACTCACCTTTCCAAATACCTTCGTCTCCTGGACGAGGGCGAAACAATAGTGATTTGCAGGCGAAATGTTCCGATCGCCGAGATCCGGCCCATTGCCACTCCCCCCCCCAATAAAAGGGTCATCGGACTCGCCAGGGGAGATTTCTCCGTACCCGGGGAGTTCTTCGAGCCGCTTCCTGATGATATCGTCGCCGGATTCGAAGGCGGTTGAATGAATCTGCTCCTAGACACATGCACGTTTTTATGGATAGCGGTCGACGCAAGCGATCTCTCGAAGAACGCGCGCGAACTGTTTCTCGACACGGAAAACGAAGTTTATCTGAGTGCTGTTTCGGCCTGGGAGATCTCGGTGAAGCACGCCCTCGGAAAGCTACCGCTGCCCGTCTCGCCCGACATGTTTGTGCCTCGTCAAAGAGAGCGACACGGTATCACCGCCTTGCCGCTCGATGAGATCGCCGCTCTCCAGTTGCCCAAGCTTCCGACTCTCCACAGGGATCCCTTCGACCGCATGTTGATCTGCCAGGCGATCGCCGCCGGGCTTGTCATCCTTACCCCGGATGAGCAGATATCGCGCTACCCGGTGCGGTGCATCTGGTAACCCCATCCCGGCCTTCCCCGTATGACATGGAAATTCGTCCGATTAAGTGATAGACGATCTGTGCTCGCAAGCTTGAGCACAACAAGGGAGAAAACCCATGAGGAGCGACCGACTGATCGCCCTGACGCTGCCCTGCCTGGCACTGTTCTTCTGCATCTCGTGCGGGGATGGAAAGCCGAACCCGGAAATGGAAGCGCAACATCAATCGAGAACCGGCGGGTTGAATTCGAAGGTGGATCCCATACAGAATTTCCTCAACATGATTCGCGCCTACAACGACAGTAATCTGGAGGACCTGCTCGACGCCTACTCGATAGACACCTTCTGGCAAGCCCCGTCCGCACCGCGACCGCCTGTTCGCGGCAACAAGATCGTGGTCAGACAGATCGTGGCGTTCAAGGTCAAGCTCCCGGAGTCGAGTATTACGGTCCGCAGGATCCTCGGGAAGGGGGACATGGTGGTGGCCCAGGTGGTGATGAACGCCGTTCAGCGCTGGGACGCGCAGGGGATACAGAAACAGAAGCCCGTCGAGATGGGGTGCGAGATGCTTTACGTCGTCGAGGCGGACGTGAAAGGCAAACTCAAGGCGACCCTCCTGTACGTGGATCCGTCCACCACCCAGAAGCAACTCGGGCTCGTCTACGGCGAGGCCCCGCCCGTTCCCGCCAAGCCGAAAGGAGAGCCGGAAAAGGTAACCGGTCCCGCCGAGGCGGGGATTGAGGATCTCGCAGGGAAGGTCTTTGAGCTGTGGGGGAAATCCGATTACGACGAGTTCGAGAAAATGACGACGAGCGGTTTCCGGTACAGGGATATGAGGTACGGGACCAGCTGGGATTTCGCTCGACTAAAGGCTGACGACGTGGAGAAGAAGAGCGTGATGTCTGAGCGTATCTTCAAGGTAGAGCAGGTGATAGCTGCGGGATCGTACGCGCTCGTCCGCTACACCATGGAGGCGAAATACGCGGTGGGCTCGGGCGAGGACAAGAAGATTGTCCCCATTGCCATTCACGGTGCTGACGTTCTCGAGTTCAGGGACGGAAAGCTCGCGCTGATGGAGGCTTACCGAAGCGAATTGGAGCTGAATGCCCAGATCTCTGACGTGGAAACGATCGGGCCGGACGCATCTGTTTCTCCGAATAAATAAATCCTACAACCATATCCGTAATCCTCCGGACAATCCGGTTATGGAAACATCCCCTATCAACCATCCGTCCCCTCCGGCGAAGATCTCCAGTCCCCAGAAGATCAACCCCACGTGAGCGCGCCAGTGCAGAAGGAACGCCATCCCGAGGTTGCCGATATCCACGCTTGCGGAAAAGACCAGCGGTTTCGTGGGATAGATGTCAATGCCATAGGTGAAGTTGAATCCCAGGTCTACCCGGTCTTCCCCGGGCATAAGCCGCAACCCTGCGCCCGAACGCATCTGGATGTTCTCGATCTGAACGAACCGGTAAATCAGGTTGATATCGCCGATGTAGAGTTGGTCCGCGATCGCCTGGTTCTCGGATTGCTCCCGGAAGTAGGTCCAGCCGCTCTCCAGGCCGAAACGCCATCTGGTTGACAGGAGTGCGTAGCCGGATGGCTTGTGGACATTCTCGAAATCGTGCCCGTACTCGGCGGTCAATCTGAGGGCTGCGGACCTGGAGCGAGCAGGAACGGTTCGTGTGACCGTGGAGGGGCCGATCAGGTAATCCCCGTCTTGCGTGGTCTCCACTTCGATTTGCGGCCCCGCCTCTTGTGATGACATGGACATGTATCCATTACCGCCGTCCCAGTATGGGGCGCGCAGGAAGTAGCCGTTGCAATCGTAGTCATCGTTTTCTTCGATCAATACATGGGGACCGTGCCAGAACAGGGCCATGTACATCCACTCGAAGTCTTCGTTGCCTGCGGGTTCCTCACAGAAGGGATTATCAGGCGGGCAACCCTGGTTGGTGTCGTATGGAGGCTGGCCGTCCTCGGAAGAAGAAGACCCGCCACTGCCCGAATTCGATGATTTTCCCGATCCGCTGCTGCTGCCGCGAACCTGGTCCTTTGCCTTCTGAAGCTTTCCCGCGTGGACGGCGAAGGAGGCGAGGACGATCACGGAGGCAATGGCAAGCCCCGGGACGAATCTGGACACAAATGATCTCATGGACATGAACAATAGCGCACAGCGACCCGGTTTTGCAAAATCGATTGAACAGCCGCTTTTTTGCGTTTGGCCGCTTCTACTTTGTACAAGATCTATGTGCACGTTCATTACCCGACGATGGTCTTTCTCGTGCTCCTGGCGATCTCGCCGGGATTGTCGGCCCATGGCCTCGCCCCGGCGCGCAACGTAACGGCTCGGGATGAACCCGATGACGGAGGTGGCGTCATCCAGGTGAGCTGGGACCCGAGCGAGTCCAATGGAATCGCTCGCTACGATGTCGTCAGAATGAAGGGCGCGGGCGCAACGGAAGGAATCGTCGTTGGAACGAGGAACGGCGCGCAGGATTCATTTTTGGACGAGGGAGACAAGCACGCGATCGAGGATGGCGTGGACTACCGGTATTTGATACGCGCGGTGGGCATGGACGGGGAAATTGCCAAATCCGAGCCGAGCGCGCCGGTGAGGGCCTCTGCGTCCTGGCTTGACACCACCCTTCTGGCCAACCTGATCGCCGTGATTGTTTTTGCGGCAATGTTTTTCGTATTGGTGATGCGGGGGCGAAGTGGGAAGCCCCTTTACATTCGACCAATCGACGCTCTGGACTCCATGGACGACGCAGTCGGAAGGGCCGCCGAGATGGGCAGGCCGGTGTTCTACGCGCCCGGATTGCACTCTGTGACCCAGCCGGCGACGGTGGCCTCTATCGGTCTGTTGAGTCGCGTGGCCGAGAAATCTGCGCGCCTACACACCAGAATCATGGTGCCCAACTACGACCCGTTGACCTGGCCCGTAGCTCAAGATGTGGTGCGTCGGGGCTTCATCAGGGCTGGTCGACAGGAGGAATATGATCCGGACGACATCTCTTACCTGACGTCGCGTTCGTTTACCTACGCAGCTGCGGTGGCCGGGATGATGACGAGGGAAAAGCCCGCCTCCAACTTCCTGTTCGGGCATTTCTATTCCGAGTTCCTCATCCTCGCGGAGACGGGAGCCGCCACGGGAGCACTGCAGATCGGAGGAACCGACTCCACCGCCCAGCTGCCGTTCTTTATCACCACCTGCGACAAGACAATGATCGGCGAGGAGCTCTTTGCCGCCGCCGCCATAGTGGACAACGACCCCATCAGTCGATCCACCGTGAAAGCCCACGACTGGTTCAAGGTGGCGCTAATGGTCCTGATCCCTGCTGGGGTCGCCATCGGGATGTTGTTTGACGCGGGGATACTGGAAGAACTGCTGCGCGGATTGGGCGCAGGTGATCCGGCCGCCGTCGCGTCCGGGATAGCCGAAGCCCTGAGGGGAGGGCGGTGATGAAGGAAAGGCTCGGATACCGCATCCCGTTCGTGCTGCTCCTGGTCCTCGGAGTCTTCATGGCGGCCCAGTATTACATCCCGCACCCCATGGTGCAGAAACCGGCGCAGATGATGATCCAGTGGAAGCAGCCGCTAAACGCGTTCATCATCTTTCTCGCCCTTTTCGGACTTGCGGCCATGCACGTGCGCAAGGTGATCCGCAAACAGCGCAGGTGGGGTTATTCGGTAATCACTTTGACCTCCATGGCTCTGATGATCTTCGCGGGGATGGTATGGGGAACCCGCAACGGCACTATCTTCTCCGATCTTTTCAGGAATGTGATCACCCCCATCGAGGCGACCATGTTTTCGCTGCTGGCATTCTTCGTCGCTTCGGCCGCTTTTCGGGCCTTTCGGGCGCGTACGGTTGGCGCCACGGTGCTTCTGGTGTCTGCGGTGGTGGTTATCCTGGGGCTGATCCCGGCTGTCGAGGAACTGTGTCCGCCCATCGCAAGGGTGGCGGATTTCCTGCTCAAGTACCCCAACACGGCGGCCAAGCGCGCGATCATGATCGGGGTCGCACTGGGCGCCATCTCGGTGGCAATGAAGACCATTCTGGGCATAGACAAGACTATCCTCGGGAGGGACCGATAGAATGAGCGCAATCGTCAAAGTGCTCACGATGCTCTCCAACCTGGACCGTAGATGGATCTTTCTGGTCATCCTGCTGGCCGTGGCGCTCCCGCTCCTGACGCCGATCGAGTTTCGGGCGTCACCCAGCGAGGAGACTCTCCGCTTCGATGCCGCACTGTTGAAAGCCATCGATTTGGACAAGCCAATCATGGTGGACGTGGACTTTGGACCACAGACCATGGCGGAGCTGGAGCCGGTGCTACTGGCTGTGATGCACCGGATCTTCACCTCCAAAACAAAGGCGATCTTTTTCACGCTCTCGCCTGACGCCGCCGCTCCGACCCGTCGCTACCTGGCTCGGATGGAAAAGCAATACAATCTCACTTACGGCGAGGACTACGTCTTTCTGGGATACGCGTCTTCGTTTGCCTACACGATGTACGGCATGGGCACGTCCATCGAGACCTACTTCCACTCGGACGACCGTGGAACTCCGATCCGCGGGATCCCGATCATGGCGAATGTCGAGAGCATCAAGGACGTGTCCGCCGTGGTGAATATCGCCTCCAACGCATTTCCAAAGTTCTGGATCCAGTACGGAGTGGCCGCCTTCGGCTTCGACTTGCTCGTGGGGTGCACTGCGGTCAACGCCACCGACCTCTACCCCTACCTGCAGACCGGGCAGCTGAAAGGCCTGCTGGCAGGGGGCAGGGCGGGCGCCGAGTACGAGACGCTGCTCGTCGATAAGGGAGTCATCGAGAAGACCGGCGACGCGACAAGAGGATTGGCCCCGCAATCTCTGGCGCTCCTCTCTATTCTCGCGCTCATCGCCGTGGGCAACGCGGGATACTTTGCGAGAAAACGACTCGGCAAGGGAAAGGGCGCACGATGAGCACGGATCCATACGTCTGGATCGCCGCGATCCTCACCCTGGGGGTCTTCTCCTTCCTTCTTCGTGACAATCCCTTCTTCTGCGCCGTGGAGCACCTTCTGGTCGGGCTGTCGACCGGCTACATGTTCTGCACGTACTGGCACAATGTGTTCGTGCCGGAGTTGGTGACGCCCCTGTGGGAGCACGGCGCGGGTAGTGAGGCACACCTCTGGGCGGTGGTCGGCATTTGCTTCTTGTGGGCGTGCAAGTATGTCGAGAGTGTCAAGGATCTCTCCAGACTGGCCCTCGCTTTCTGGCTCTCAATAGATTTGGGTCTGGCGATTCCCACGGAAATGGAGGCCGGTGTGATCGCCCAGGTGGTGGGAACCATGGGCGTCTCTTTCAATGGTTCGCTCGAGGAGATCCTCGGTAACGTTGTGCTGGTTGGCGGAACTCTTGCCGCTCTGACGTATTTTTTCTTCTCCAAGGCGCACAGGGGTGTCGTGGGCGTGACGGCGAAGGTGGGTACGTGGGTGATCATGATCGGATTCGGCGCATCCTTCAGCTATATCTTGCTGTCCAGGATCGCTCTGCTCATAGGGCGGCTGCTGTTCCTTCTTCGTGACTGGCTCGGTGTTATCGACTGACCCCATCCGCGCCCCTTTCCACTATTGATTGCGCATCGGCCCGTAATGTTGGAAAATGGACATATAGAAGAACGGAAAGTAAGGAGAACAAACATGAGTGCTAGAAATATTTCTTGGCTTGTAGTGGTATCAGCGTCGGCCTTTTTCCTGTGGATGACGGCCTGTGCAAACAGCACCTCGCATACGGGAGGAGACACTGACACCGACACCGATACCGACACGGATACAGATACGGACACTGATACCGATACTGATACCGATTCGGATACCGACACCGACACCGATGACGATGCGGGCACAGATACCGATACCGGTGATGACCCCAACTGTGGGGAGCACCTCCAGGAATGTTGCGATGTGGGAGACTCCTGCGACACTGTCGATCTCACGTGCGTGACCTGGCCCGACGCCACCGATCCACACTGCCTGGACAACTGCGTCCCCGAAGTCTGTACCACCATCGAGGGGTTCGACGGCGCCTGCGTTCCCGCCGGAACCGCGGGGGGAGTTTGCAACGGCATGCCCGACCACGGGCCGGTGGACTGCGAGATCGATGCGTGTGTCACGGGAACTTGCTGCACGTACACAGATACTCTGGGAAATACGAAGTACGGTTGCTTCGCCTCGTGCTCCGACTACCAGATAACGTGTCCCACCGGTGAGTGGTGTGCCCCCATTAATAGCACTACCAGCGGCGAAGGCGTTTGCATGCCAATGGCCTGATAACCATCCCCGTTACCTGCCCATGCTCAGGCGATTCTGTCTTTACGGTTTTCTCAAGAATCAGCAGTACTACGAGCCGTTTCTTTTACTCGCGCTCGTAGATAAGGGGCTCTCTTATTCCGTGATCGGTCTTCTGTACGGTTTCCGCGAGATCATGGCCAACCTGTTCGAGATCCCCTCCGGCGCGATGGCCGACGTTTACGGACGGCGCAAGTCGATGATTCTCTCCTTCACCGCCTACATTTTTAGTTTCGCCATCTTCGGCCTTTCAAAGAGCGTGTGGCTCCTCTTCGCGGCGATGTTCTTCTTCGCGATAGGTGACGCCTTTCGCACGGGGACCCACAAGGCCATGATCTTTACCTGGTTACGCCTGCAGGGACGGGAGAAGGAGCGCACGAAGGTTTACGGGATCACCCGCTCATGGAGCAAGATCGGATCGGCCGTGTCCGTGGTCCTCGCGGGGGTCTTCGTTTTCGCAAGCGAAGGCTACGTTTACATCTTCTATGTCTGCATCGTCCCGTACGTACTCGGGATTGTTAACTTCCTCTTCTACCCCGTGGAACTCGACGGCCCGAAGGTAGGGGACGCGTCGCTTCGAGCAACCGCGAGTCACCTCAGGGAGGCTTTCACAGCAGCGATCCGGGAGTCCGCCATCCGCAGGCTAATAGCCGAGTCGATGGGATTCGAAGGGGTCTTCAAGGCCGCGAAGGATTACGTCCAGCCGGTCCTCAAGGCATCGGCCGTCCTCTTCATCGGGTCTTGTTTCGCCGACAATGATTGGACCGAGCCGCAGCAGGCCGCCGTGCTCATAAGCCCGGTATTTTTTGTTCTCTACGCGCTCTCTGCGGCGGCAAGTCGCAACGCCCATCGTCTCGTTTCACTGTACGGAAAAGAGGATCGCACGGCCCGTTACCTGTGGGCGATAAATGCGCTCGTTTTCGCCGCGCTTCTTCCGGTGATGTACTTGTCGATCGAGTGGGCTGTCATCCTCGGATTCATTGCTCTGCACGTCATGCAGAACTTCTGGCGCCCGGTTCTCATATCCCGCTTCGACGCCCACAGTTCCGAGAGTCACGGAGCAACCGTGCTATCGATCGAGAGCCAGGGAAAGAGCCTCGCAACTGCGGTGATCGCCCCGATTTTGGGTTTCGCGGTCGACACGGTAGAGACTCATGGCCCCGGTGGTGAGTTCTGGCCGATCGCCGCGCTCGGTCTCCTGGTAGCAATCGTGATGTTCGCGACATCGAAAATGGGGTCAAAACCCTCCACTTGACATATAGCTTCGGTTTGAATAGAAACCCCAAATGTCCAGAAAACCAAGAATAGATTTCCCTGGAGCATGGCACCACGTCATGCATAGAGGTGCGCGCAAGGCCCCTGTTTTCAAGAAAGATGCCCACTGCCACTTTTTCCTGGAAATTGTTGAGAAGGTCGTCCAAGCGTTCGAACTGGAAGTCCATGCGTACTCTCTCATGCCCAACCACTACCACCTGCTTGTCCGCTCCCGACACGGAAATCTTTCTTTGGCGATGAAGCGACTCAATGCAACCTACACCCAACGCGTCAACTGGTTGGAGAAGTGGGATGGCCCTGTGTTCAAGGGCCGATTTCGAAGCCAGTTGATAGAGGATGAGACAACCCTTCCTTACCTGTTGGCATACATCCACCTGAATCCTCTGAAGGCCGGTCTGATCACAAGGCTTCAATCCCACGCCTGGTCCAGTCACCGGGTTTATCTCGGCAGGGATACGGCGCCCGGATGGCTGAATACGGGCTATTTCGAGAGTGTTTTCGAAGATTCGGATGCGCTTCATGGATATGTTCTGGATATGCATCGGGGAAAGCTTACATGGCCTGAGCAGATGGCCATGGACAGTGGGTGGTTAAAAGAGACTGGGGAACGAGCTATGAAGAAGCAGGGCCTCAACGTCGAGACCAGGTTCTTGACGGTGAAGGCAGCGACGGAAAGGATTTGTGAGATCACCGGCGCGGATATGGTGAGGTTGTGCAAAGTGGAGCGCGGCCCAAGGGCGAATCCGGAACGTCGTTTTGCGGTATGGGCTCTGAATGATCGAACACAGATGTCGCATGGAGAGATCGAGAAGTTGTTGGGGATGTCGACTAGTCAGGTAGGTCATGTGCTTCGGCGGATGAGTGCAAGTAAAGAGCAGTTGGGTGCCTGGATTGATGCGTGGTAGGGGCTATATGTCAAGTGGAGGGTTGCGACCCCAACGTGAAGCTTGCGAGGAGGGTTGCGGCGAGGTCATCGATGAGCTTGTCGCCGAGGGGCTCGTTGCCGTCCTGGATAATTCCTACCACGTGCTTGCCCGCTACCTTCAACACGAGGGCCCGACCCTCCACGTCGGCTCCCTTTGCCGACTCCCACGCCGACTTCGAGGTAGCCTCGTCCGTTAATTCTTCGGTTGCGAACGCTATCCAGGCCAGATCCCCGTCGACGTACCGGACGGTATAGCCGGCCCCCAAACCGTCTACTCCGATCAAATGCTCCGGGTGCCACGCCTCCGAGCGCGAGAGTTTTTTCTCCACGGGAAAGAGACCGAAGATCGCCGGCGGGGGAGGATCGTTCTCGATCTTGGCGCACACGGTGGCGGCAAATAGCGGAAGAATCTTTTTTCCAGCCAACGCAATTGATTCGCCCGATGCGGTGGGGCTCTCGTCCATCAGGGTAAGGTGGATCATGAAACGATCTTTCCAGGTGACCATGTCCCCGTCGCCGAGAATGCTTTTACTCGAGAGCGGGGAGGGGAGGCCCTCGCCCACGCCGGAGGGATCCAGAAGACCGTCGAGAAAACGCGCGGTCCTGCCGAAGGCGCCTTTGGGGGATCCCATGTCGTAGATCTCCACTGTGACAGCCGTGTTTTTGATGGAAGGAGAGCGGTATTCGGAGGTTACCATCTTCTTCAGGCCGAACTGGACGTAAATCTCCGCGCCACCGTTTATCAGGTCGTACAGATTGTCCGCCCCGAAATACCTTGGGGCGGAGGAGATCTCCCAGTTATCGATTTTTGTGGGCAGTTTCTTCCCCGGACCCTCGAAAGTCATGGGAGGCGGCACGTTTCTGGCTTCCATATCGTTGGATGCGGTGACTGACCTGTCCGGATCGGAAGAAGAACACCCGGAAAAGAACCCAATTGTGACAAGCGTAAAACAAAGGCAAATCGTTTTCATGGCAATCTCGCTCCCGTGGAATCTACTGTGCATTTTTTTCATAACAGCGAAAACCATGCAAGCCGTTCCAGGCTGTTTCAATCGTTCAAAACAAGCCATGTTGATCGTTTTGTATTTATTTGTACATTGAATCACTGGTCTCCGAAGCGCGAAAATGAACGAAAATCGGCTGTTCGTGTCCCCAACCGCCCAGAATTTATACACATCTCGC
>JAUVDV010000162.1 GCA_030595125.1 Deltaproteobacteria bacterium | reverse complement strand
GTTTCGCCAGGGCCGGGAGATCGTGAGGGGCGCCTTGCCCGATGTGCTCGAACGCGAATGCATGCATCTCGTGATGCTCAGACTGGAAGTCGCTCTGGAGAAGGGATTCTGTCATGCACTTTCTTGAGGGGATGCGTCAGGGACCGGCCCCAATGACAAGTATTTACTTGTAAGGTCCTTGGAGGGAGTCAGTCTGCAACATTTTGACGGCTCCGTTTTCAACGAAATTTCATCTATTGTGACCGATGCAATGCTATCCGGAGTGGCTGTAACAGACGCAAACGATATTTACCTGAGCGGCTACGACAATGTGATAATTCATTATGATGGATTGTCCTGGACTCATATCGATGCCGGAGTCGACGACGACTTCCCTTCCATCTCCGCCTCTGCCTCCGGAAGGGTAGTCGCTGTAGGGCGAAGTGGCTCAATAGCCTGGGCCACGGATGGCGTCTGGGAACCGGCGATTGAAAACTCCTGCCGCGAGATAACAGAACTGGACGGGAACGACAACTATCTCTATGCCCAATGCGGCAGCAGCGGCAGCATCGTACGTTTCGATGGAACTATTTGGGAGGACGTTCCTCTGGAAGAAACCGTAGGTAATACGGAGGTCAGGGACATAGCGGTCTCAACACCTGGCGACGTTTTCGCTGTAGGGTCCACGAACTGGTGGCCTGGAGGTTGGATTTCCCATCTCAACGCCGGTAGTTGGACTTCAATGGATTTCCCAGTTGATTCCGCAAACACCTTTTCTGCTTTTTCCAGAGCATCAGTGATCGAAAGTGGCGATCTCGCCATAACGGGGTTGTTCTCGGTGCCGCCTCAACAGGGTCTTGTAGGCGTCTTCAACGGTGAAGACTGGACCCAGTATACCAATATGGATGAATACGCGCTTATTGAGCTATGGGGGAGTTCGTCAGATGACCTGGTCATCATCGGTAAAAATGGATACCTGTTGATGATCAGCGAAGGCACTATGTCTGAAGAAACATTCGAAGATCTATTTATGCTTGATATGGCTGGAAACTCCGCCGGAAATGTGGCCGTACTCGTCAGGTACATCGGCCAGACCGAAGGACAATCCTTATTCATTATGCGCAGGCTTTAACTACCCTGAGACTATTTCTTCTTGATGGATCCCTTGAGCAGGTCCCCGAGGGTGCCCATTCCTGACTTGCTTGCCTTTGCTTGCAGTTCCTGAAGGTCGCGGGTGACGGCGGCTTCGTCCTGGGCGTTTTCGTCGACGATCGCGAGGGATATTCTGCGCCGGTCGGGGTCAATTTCGAGCACCTTCACTTTGACGTCTCCGCCCTGTGACACGACTTCCCTGGGGTTGGAGATGCGCTTCTCCTGCGACATTTGCGAGATGTGAACCAGTCCCTCGACCCCCGGCATTAGCTCCACAAAGGCGCCGAACTGAACGATGCGGGTGACCACGCCCTTCATCACGCGCCCGGAAGTGAACTCCGAAACAGCATCGGACCACGGATCCGTTTCGAGCGATTTGAGACTGAGCGAGATCTTCTTGTCGGAGTGGTTAAGATCCTTGATCTGCACCCTCACCTTCTGACCGACATCGAGCACTTCCTTTGGGTCTTCCACGCGCGTGTGGGAGATCTCCGAAACATGAACGAGGCCGTCGATCCCGCCGATATCCACAAAGGCTCCGTACTTCTGCACCGACGAGACGGTGCCGTCGAAGATGTCGCCCTCTTTCAGCCCGCCCCATACCTCGGCCGCCGTCTCTTCCGCCTCTTGCTCCAGGATCCGCCGGCGACTCACCACCACGTTGCGACCGCCCTCCTCGTACTTGATGATTGAAAACGAGTAGGTCTTTTCCAGGTGATCCTCGGGGGTCTCGCAGAACCCGCGCTCGATCTGGGAAACGGGACAAAACGCCCGCACTCCCATGATGCTCACGGAAAACCCGCCCTTGTTGACCTCCTTGACGATCCCTTCCACCGGAATGCCGGCGTCGTGCGCCTCCGAGATCTTCTCCATGAGGGCTTCCTTGTCCAACCCCCGATCCATGCTGGAGGCGCCGCCTATCGTCCGCGCGCATTCCACCGCTCCGTCCCGACTCCCGGTGGTGAACACCGTGATCCGATCGCCGATGGCAACGGACAGCTCGCCTTCGACGGTGAGTTCCTCGCGCGGAATCATCCCCTCGGCGCGGGTGCCCAGGTCCAGGAACACATGGTCCGCGCCTATGGACACAACCGTCACCTCTATCTTTTCGCCCGGAGATATTCCGGCATCCGCCGCAAAGGACTCATCCAGCATTGACTCGAAATCATCTGACATATGATTCTCTCCCAAATCCGGGCTCCAACGCCCGTCCCGACTACGCGCTGCGCCAAGATAACAGACCGTCCGAAAGGTGCCAGGGTTTTGTTGTCCGGCCCTCATCACCGCTTGATTTTACCCGATGTTTGTCTATAGGGTTTTTTCCCATGTCCGCAAAAAACCTCATCGGCACTACCATCGACAACAAGTACCGGATCGAGAAGCTTCTCGGTGAGGGCGGCATGGGTGTCGTCTTCCAGGCAACCCATCTGCTCATCGGCCGAAAGGTGGCGGTCAAGTTCCTGCACGCATCCCTCGCGGGCAACGAGGAGGTCGTTAAGCGCTTCTACCGCGAGGCGAGATCCGCTGCGGCCATCGAACACAAAAACATTATCGATGTGCTGGACGTCGGCGTGACCGCCGAGGGAGAGCCCTACCTGGTCATGGAGTTCCTCGAGGGCGAGGGCCTGGCCGACCTCCTGGAGCGAGAGCGATACCTGGACCTGGAGATGGCCCTTGGAATCCTGGAGCCCGCACTCATCGCCCTGGCCGCCGCTCACGACAAGAGCATCGTCCACCGCGATCTCAAACCCGAAAACATCTTCCTGGTCCACCAGCCCGATGAGGCACCGACCGTCAAGCTGATCGATTTCGGCATCTCCAAGATCACCTCCGGCTCCAAAGAGACCAAGCTCACCGCGGACGGCTCCATGCTCGGAACCCCGGCCTACATGTCCCCGGAGCAGGCGAGGGGCTCGGCGGACGTGGATCACCGGACAGACATCTACGCCATGGGCGTGATCCTCTACGAGATGCTCTGCGGCGAAACTCCTTTCACCGGCGAGGGCTACAACGAGATTCTGTACAAAGTGCTCACCGGAGAGCCCACAGATCCGATCGATCTCCGCGCGGACTTTCCCGCCAGCGCCTGGCTGCCCATCAAGCGCGCGCTGTCCAGGGATCCGGAGGATCGCTTCGGCAGCGCAAGAGAGCTGCTCGAAGCCCTGAGAGAGATCGTCCCCGAGGACGGGCGCCGCAAGGGGATGACCCTGCTCGGCGATGCGATGGTCAAGGACAATTACGCCTCCGGTGACATCGGGAAAAACGTCTCTGCCATCGGAGACACCATGCTGGCCGCCAATCTCCTGGAACAGTCCGTGAGGGACCAGGAACCGCAGGGCATCGTCGGGACGGCGAGGACGAAACTGCGCGGTTTTGTAAATGAGGAACTGCGCCCAAGATTCAACGGCCCGAACAGACGCCTTTACAGGGGCGGCGCGGCGGCGGCGGCGGTGCTGTTGATGGGCATTTTCGTGATTGGCCTGTGCTCGGGCGATGACGATCTCCCGGAAAGCGTATCCATCGCCGTCAAGGGCGCGCCACGCAAGGCAAAGATCTACTACGAGGATTCATTCGTGCCGATCAACCCGTTCAAGGTGATGAAGGGCGACACAATCGTTCCTCTGAGGGTCGAGCTGCCCGGACACGAGACGTTCAGGATCTCGGTGATCCCCTCGAAGGACCAGGTTGTGAGGGTGAAGCTCGTCAGGAAGCCGAAAAAGAAAAAGGGGAAGCCCGCGACCAAAACAACCGAGAAGTCACCCGCAAAAAAGACTTCGAGCAAAGAGCCCGAAAAAGATGAGCCCGCCAAGAAAACGAAAAAGAAATCCAAGGGAAAGAAATTCCTCAAGTCCCTCAAAAACGGTTTCAAAAAGTAAACGCCAAGCAAAATGTGCGACCAATTGAGGCAGATTTCGTGCGCGCCCGCAGCACGTGGGCGAGGTATTACGTGGGGTAAGCCGAGGTCGCGTGCGAGGACGAAAGCCGGAAGATGCCTTGAGTGGGCGCGTTCATTGCGCGGCGGCGGTGTATTCCTCGAGCGACTGGTGGATCACTTCCTGTCCCTCCTCTATCACCAGCACGTAGTTCGGAAGCACCGGGGTGTATACAACCTCGTCGAGGGTGGCGTTCGGCCAGCGGACGGTCACGGAATCCACGATACAATTCGCGCCGATCCCCATGATGATCAGGTCGTCCCGCTGAAAACCGTTGAGACCGTATCCCCCCTGCACTTCGCGCATGAAGGTCTCCCCGCCTGCCGACACGGTGATCCGCGCGCCCACCGCGTCCCGATTGGCTCCGCCCGCCACACCCGATCCACGCAGGTGGATCATCACCTTGTTGGCGTTCTGCCCCGTGTCGTTTCGGAGCACGTAGGCGAAAGTATCCTCCGGCGCAGGCGGACTGTCGGTCGCGCTCCAGCGCATCAACGATGTGCCCACGATGAGATCGTAGTCGCCGTCCCTGTCGTAATCGATCAGGCCCAGGCCGTGGGATCGGTGGATCCGCGCGTGGGCGCCGCTCCCAACCTCCGAAAAAGTGCCGTCCGCCTGCTGCTGGTAGAGCAGACTGTAGGTATCGGGATAGTCAGATGACGCGATGAAAACATCCAGGCGACCGTCGTTGTCGAAATCGGCCATGAGCGCGCCCAGATCCCCCTCGTTCCAGCCGCCTGCATGATCTCGCACGAGCCCGGTGACGTCATTGCCCGGCCGCGACAACGGATTGGCAGGAAAGCCGTCGTTGATGAGCAGTTCGCTCATGTCCGAAGCGCCGCCGATGTGCCAGTGTCGCAACTCCACCGCCAGGACATCCATGTCCCCGTCGTTGTCCACGTCGCCGCACACGCTGTTGGAGCTGTTTCCACCCAGCCGCCACGGTTGATCGTCCGCACCCGGGCTCCAGGTAGTGCCGTCCGGGCAAACGATTACCGGGGACGCCGCGCCGGCGCAATCGGACACAGTTGGATTGTCCTCGCAGTAGCACAGGAAGTACTGGTCGTCGCTGTAGTCCTCGTTTCCGTCCGAACCGTGACCGGAGGTGAGGGTCAGATCCTCGTAGGACCCGCCGGTGTTTCGGTAGAACGCGTTGAACTGACGGCCGTAGGTGTTGGTCATGAGGTCGGGCCAGCCGTCGCCGTCCACATCGCACGCGGTCACCCCCCAGGTGGGCTTGTGGCCGGTTCCCTCGCCCGCATTTGTCACGGTGAACGGGAACGTGGTCAACCCGGTGGCATTCGTCACGTCCGAGAACCCCCCCTG
>JAUVDV010000004.1 GCA_030595125.1 Deltaproteobacteria bacterium | reverse complement strand
AGACTTCAAAAAATTGTTACGGTCGTTCGAATGAGAAAAAAGAAATAAGTCTGTTCCTTACTCCAACAGCCCCGTGCGGGACATTGCGAAGGACATTACGTCGGTGGTGTCCTCTATGCGCATGCTTATCGGCTTGCCCTTTCCGTGACCGGCACGAGTCTCCACGTGGAGCAGGATCGGCGCGTTCCCGGAGGTCTTCGCCTGCACGATGGCCGCGAACTTTCGCGCGTGGAGCGGGGCGACCCGGGAGTCCGACTGGGCGGTGAGCAACAGGGTGGCCGGATACTCCACGTCCCCCTTCACGTTGTGGTAGGGCGAGTAATCCAGAAGGTACTTGAACTGCTCCGGGTCGTCGGACGATCCGTACTCCGGTACCCATAACTTTGCGATCAGGAACTTGTGGTAGCGGATCATGTCCAGGAGCGGCACATTGCACACGACCGCGGTGAACAGATCCGGGCGCTGAACCATGGCCGCGCCTACCAGGAGCCCTCCGTTGGAGCCGCCCCGGATCACCAGCTGTTTCCGGGTGGTGATCTTTCTGGCGATGAGGTATTCGGCCGCGGCGATGAAGTCATCGAACGTGTTCTGCTTGTTTGCGAGCATGCCCTCGCGGTGCCAGTCCTCCCCGTACTCGCTGCCGCCCCGCAGATTGGGCATCGCGAAGACGCCGCCGGCCTCGATGAACGGCATGTACCTGGCCAGAAAATAAGGCGCCAGGGCGATGTTGAAGCCGCCGTAGCCGTACAACAAGGTCGGCATTGGCGATTTTGCCGAGAGATCCGCGAGCCTGACCACGAACATGGGCACCACGGTGCCGTCCTTCGATTTGAAGAACTCCTGCTCCACCGAGTACTTGTCCGGATCAACCGGGACCTCTACCCGGGATACGAGATCGGGACGGTCGTCTTGTCCGAGCCCGTGGCGATAAATATCTCCGGCGTAGGCGAAGGAGGTGAAGGCGTAGAAGAACTCCTCGTCATCGAACCCGCCGTTCAATCCGTAGGCCCTCCCGAGAGCCGGCAGTTCGATCTCACGCAGACGCTTTCCGGTCTCGTCATGCAAGTAGAGCTGCACCGCGGCGTGGTGCAGCACCTTGACGATCAGATGACCCTTTACAACGAGGACCTGGTCTATGGGATCCTCGCCCTGCGGGATGATTTCCCGCCAGTTTTCCTCGCCCAGCTTGTCGTAATCGATCTCTACTACCCGGTACCTGGGTGCCTTGTAGTTGGTCAGGACCACCATCTTGTCGTTCTTGACGTCGGCCCAAAACGCGGAGTCCCTGCCCGATGTTACCGGTACGAAGTCCGCGCCTTTCTTCTTGACCGGGCGGTAGAAGAGATCGGCCACTGCTCCGCCGGCGCCGCTGTACATGGCCACCATAAGGTGCTTGCCGTTAGGGGATATGCTCGGTTCGTGTATGTCCTCATCCCCGCCTTGCGCGCCGAACACGAGATCGTCATTCTCCCAGTTGTCACCGATCTTGTGAAAAAAGACCCGGTTGAACCAGGTCTCGTCGGACTTGGGAGACGGGCGGCGCGAGTAGAAGAACCCGGACTTGTCTTTGAGCCACGCCACCTTTGCGGAGCGCGTGTTGGGGATCTCGTCTTTCAACTTTTTCGCTGTGGCAGTCTTCATGATGTAGAGAGTGGACCGCTCGCTCCCGGAAGTGGACAGGCCGTAAGCCAGCAGCTCCCCGTCGAATGACGGATACCACCAGTCGAGGGCCACGGTGTTGTCCCCTTCCCCCAGCTGGTTGGGGTCCACCAGCGCGCGCTGTTCCCCGGGGAATCCCCTGGAAACGTAGAGAACAGGCTGATCCTGATCCGCCCCCCGCTTGGTCTGGAAATAGTACTCGCCCTTTTTGACGGGCGTTCCCTCCACCGCCACGCGAAACAACTCCGCGACGCGTTTTCTCACCTTGTCGCGGCCTGCGATGCCATCCAGGTAGTCTCTTGCGAGCGCGGTCTGCGCGGTCTGCCATTCCACCACCTCGTCGCTCTCGTCGTCCTCGAGCCAGCGGTATGGGTCGGCGACCTCGACCCCGTGGAGTGTCTCCACCAGATCCCCGGCACGGGTGGCAGGATAATCGATGCTCGTCTCCTGCGCAGTGGGTTCCGGCGCGGGAACCTGGACGGCCGAGCTTCCGCAACCGGCCGCGAAGCACGCGGAGATCGAAAGGACAATCAATCGTTTCATTGGCGATACCTCCATAGAAGATGCCGTGAAAATTAGCATTGTTGCCCGGCGTCGGTCCATGTAATAGACTCCTTTTCCGTGACCACAGATGAGAAGACAATAGTTGCGCCCGGTACGGTGCTGGACGGCAAATACCGCGTGGACAAGCAGATCGGCGCCGGTGGAATGGGCGCTGTATTCCTCGCAACCCACACTACTATCGGGCGCAAGGTGGCCATCAAGACCCTGCATGTCGAGTTCACCACGGACGAGCAGGTGGTGGCCCGATTCCACCGGGAGGCTCAGCTCGCCGGATCCATAGGTCACGACAACATCTGCGAAGTGACCGACGTAGGCAAGCTCGATGACGGATCGCCGTACCTGGTGATGCCTCTGCTGACAGGCCGGGACCTCTCCGACGTGATGGTGGACGGCGAAGGCCTCTCTCTGGAGCGGGTTGTGGATATGTGTTGCCAGACCCTCTCGGCGCTCGCGGCCGCCCACGACGCCGGGATCGTGCATCGGGACCTCAAGCCGGACAACATCTTCATCACCTCCATGGGCGACCGCCAGGACTTCGTCAAGCTGCTCGATTTCGGGATATCGAAGATCATCGAGCAGGACGAGGTGACTCAGCTCACCATGACGGGAACGGTTCTTGGAACACCGTTCTACATGGCGCCCGAGCAGGCGAAGGGTGAGAAGAAACTTGATCGAAGGGTCGATATCTATGCCATGGGCGTCATCCTTTACGAGGCGCTCACCGGCATGAGACCATTCGTCGGCGATTCGTACAACGAGATCATGTTCAAGATCATCGCCGAGCCGTTTACCCCGCCCAGCACCATCAATCCTTCGATTCCTCCGTCCATTGAAAAAGTGATTTTCAAGGCCATGGACAGGGAGCCGGACCGACGTTTTGCCAACGCAGATGAAATGAGGTTGGCGATTGTTGCGGCGGCGGCGGGCCAGGTAATCGATTTCGATACGCGCATGTCCAATGCGCCGACAATCGCATCGGGCAGTGACGCTGCGTTGACTCCCATGTCGGAGGCCTCTCCCCGGTCGCCCGGGACGGGAACCATGGTGGCAGCCGCAGGGGCTCCGAAGTCCGGAAGGATCGGGATCGTCATTGGAATCGCGGGGGGGGCAGTGGCCATCGTGGCTGTTGTGCTGTTCTTCGTGATGGGACACTTTTCCACTCCAATACAACCGTCTGTGCCTGTAAACCCGGCGCCGTCGGTGGCATCGCCCGCAGATTCCGTACCGGAAATTGTGGACGGGAGTCCGGCAAAGGAGGCGCAGGCGCCCGCGTCGCCCGCAACGGAAGCACCCGACGGTGACCGGGACGATCAGGTGGCGGCGCAGACACCCGTGGAAAACACCGAGTTGGAAAAAAAGAAGAAGAAAAAGAAGAAGAAGAAGGGTTCTTCCGGATCTGCGACGTCATCGGATGAAAAGGTCGGTACCACCGAGAAAAAGAAGAAATCGGATAACGTGAAAGGTCGCTTTGGAACTACTTTCGTGGGCGATTACGATGACTGACACGGGTTCGGATTTTTCTGGCCCGGGCCTTTTTCTGTGAGAGTTCCCAATTTCCAACCGCAATTATTTCAACGCTTAAAGTGGTATTGTGAAACGTTGATTTGGCGTATATAGCGTTGAGAATCGAATGAATAAGAAACCCGCTTCCGCGCTGCAACAAGGGAGAGGACATGAGCATCGATCTCGCATTAATAGACGCCATAGTGACAGACAGAGGCGGGGATCCGACCAAGGCGATCCCGGTCCTGCAGGCTGTCCAGGAAAAATTCAGACACGTACCCCTCCAGGCGATCGAACGGATCGCGGCGACCACGGAGATGACCGAGTCGCAGCTATACGGAGTGGTCACCTTCTACTCCCAGTTCAGGCTCACTCCGGTGGGCGAGAAGATCGTCAAGGTGTGCCATGGCACTGCATGTCACGTGGGTGGCGCAGAGGGCCTCACCGAATCGCTGGAGGCGCGGCTCGGCATCAAGGACGGAGAGAACACCCCGGACATGAAGTACACACTTGATTCTGTCGCCTGCGTGGGCTGTTGCTCTCTGGCTCCGGTGGTCATGGTGGAGGACAAGGTCTTCGGCAAGCTGGATCGCAAGAAAGCAGCCGGGATCATTGACGGATACGATTCCTCTGGAGGTTCACGATGACGCGTGTGAATAAGAAGAGGGTCGTGGTCGGAATGAGCACGTGCAACATGGCGGCGGGCTCCGACGTGGTCCTTGATTTTCTCAAGGAAAAGGTCGCCGGAGGGCTCGACGTGGAACTGTCGATCACCGGGTGTACGGGCATGTGTTATTCCGAGCCGCAGGTGCAGGTGTTCGACGAGGACGGCACTCGCCATCTGTACGTGGGTGTCAACGCCAACCGAATCGCCAAGATCGTCGAAGATCATCTCATCGCCGGAAAGCCGCGCGAAAAGTGGATAGTGAGTTACGACGAGGGCGACACAAAGAAGCTCATGGCCAAGCAGGAGCGCATCGTCCTGGCCAACTCGGGCATCATCGATCCCGACGAGATCGACGACTATCTGGCTGCGGACGGTTACGTGGCGTTGCGGACTGTGCTCGAGGAGAATGACCGGATGCAGGTGATCAAGACCGTCACCGATTCGGGCCTGCGGGGACGGGGCGGCGCTGGTTTTCCCACCGGGCTCAAGTGGAAGTTCGCGTACGGCTACGATAACGACAAGAAGTACGTTGTATGCAACGCCGACGAAGGCGATCCCGGCGCGTTCATGGATCGCACCATTCTGGAGAGCGATCCCCACGCCGTGCTGGAGGGAATGATCATCGGCGCGTTCGCCACCGGCGCCGACGAGGCCTACGTTTATTGTCGCGCCGAATATCCCCTGGCCATCAAGCGCCTCAACCGCGCCATCGAGCAGGCCACCGAAAAGAATTTATTGGGAGATAATATCCTGGGCAAGGATTTCAATTTCCATGTCCACGTCAAGGAGGGTGCTGGCGCGTTCGTCTGCGGAGAGGAGACGGCTCTTCTCTCGTCCATCGAGGGGCGGCGCGGCATGCCCAGACCCAGGCCGCCGTTCCCGGCGGAGTCGGGGCTTTTTGGAAAACCGACCACAATCAACAACGTGGAAACATGGGCCAACGTGCCGTGGATCATCCGAAAAGGGGGCGATGCGTTCGCCGCGATAGGAACCGAAAAGTCAAAGGGTTCCAAGGTGTTCGCCCTGGCCGGCAAGATCAAGCACGGCGGTCTCGTGGAGGTGCCCATGGGGATCACCCTCGAGGAGATCATCCACGAGGTGGGCGGTGGAACCGGCACGAATCGCGAGGTCAAATCGGTCCAGATGGGAGGCCCCTCAGGCGGGTGCGTTCCGCGTTCGCTGTTTGACACCAAAATTGATTACGACGAGGTGAACAAGACCGGGGCGATCATGGGATCGGGCGGTATGGTGGTGATGGACGACACTACCTGCATGGTGGATGTTGCCCGTTATTTCCTGAACTTCACCCAGCTGGAGTCTTGCGGCAAATGTACCTTCTGCCGAGTGGGCACCACCCGAATGCTCGAGATCCTCACGCGCATCTGCGACGGCAAGGGAGTGCCCGAGGATATAAAGACCCTCGAGGATCTGGCGGACCAGATCAAGAACACCAGCCTGTGCGGCCTCGGACAGACGGCGCCCAACCCGGTGCTAACCACGTTGCGCTACTTCCGCGATGAGTACGAGGAGCACATCAACGACAAGAAGTGCCGGGCCGGCAAGTGCAGGGAGCTGTGCATCTACGAGATCACCGACGACTGCAACGGTTGCATGGTGTGCGCGAAGAACTGTCCCACAAACTGTATCTCGGGCGAGAAGAAACAACTGCACGTGATCAATCAGGAAGATTGCATCCGTTGCGGCGTGTGCCGCGATGTGTGCAAGCAGGACGCCGTGATCGTCAAGTAGCAAGGGAGGCGTGTCGTGAAAAAGGTAACGTTCACACTGGACGGTAAAAATATCGAGGTCGACGAGGGGACCAAAATTCTCGACGCGGCCAAGGCTGCAGGCATATTCATACCGACCCTGTGTCACAACAAGGATCTCGTGCCGTTCGGTTCCTGTTTCGTGTGTGTTGTGGAGGTCGAGGGTCGGGAGAACCTGCTCCCGTCGTGTTCCACTGCTGCGATGAACGGAATGGTCATCAAGACCGACTCGGATCGGGTAAGAAAAGCGCGAAAAACGTGTGTCGAGCTTCTCCTGTCGGATCACGAAGGCGACTGCCTCGGGCCGTGCATGAGCGAGTGCCCCGCGGGTATCGACATTCCCGGTTTCATCAAGTACCTCGCGCAGGGTGACGACCGGGCGGCGCTGGAGCTGATCAAGCTCAACATGCCCCTGCCGGGGATCCTCGGTCGCGTGTGTACCCGCCCGTGCGAAGACGGATGCCGACGCCAGCTCGTGGAGAAGCAGATAGCCATCTGCCACCTCAAGAGGTTTGCAGCGGATCAGGTGTCGGCTTCGGGCGACGAGTATCTTCCAAAGAAGGCCGAGCCCACCGGCAAGAATGTCGCCGTGGTGGGCGCGGGGCCGGCCGGGCTGACCGCCGCGTACTACCTGCAGCAGCTCGGACATCAATGCACGGTTTTGGAGATGCATGAGAAGGCCGGCGGCATGACCCGGTACGGCATACCCAGCTATAGACTGCCCCGCGACGTGATCGAGCGCGAGGTCGAGGTCGTCGAAAAGCTCGGTGCGAAGTTCAAGTACAACACCAAGATGGGCACTGACATCACCCTCGATCAGCTGCGGTCCGACTACGATGCCGTTTTCTTGGGGCTGGGCGCGCAACTGGCGTCGTCCATGCGCGTGGATGGGGAAGACACCGAAGGCGTCCTTTCGGGCATCGGTTTTTTGGGGGCGGTCTCCCGAGACGAGTCCCTTAAAATCGGCGACAACGTAATGGTGGTCGGTGGCGGAAACACGGCCGTTGACGCAGCCCGAACGGCGCTTCGCCTGGGCTCGAGCAAGGTGTCCATTCTGTACCGGCGCACCAGAAAAGAAATGCCTGCGTGGGAGATCGAAATCGACGCCGCCGAGGAAGAAGGCGTCGCGCTCGAGATCCTGGCTGCGCCGACAAAGGTGGAGCGAGGAGCCGACGGCAAGGTGCACGTCACATGTATCGCGATGGAGCTGGGTGAGCCCGATGATTCCGGCCGCCGCCGCCCTGTCCCCAAGGAGGGGAGCGAGCACGTGCGTGTGGTGGACAACGTTATTGCCGCCATCGGTCAGAACGTGGATCCGAGCGAATGCAAGGGCCTCGATCTCACCCGCTGGAACTCCATCGACGCCGACATCCACAAGTGTACCACCAACGTTGAAGGCGTGTTCTCGGGTGGAGATTGCGTGACCGGAGCCGACATCGCGGTGACGGCGGTCGCGGCGGGACGACGAGGAGCCATCTCGATCGACCAGTACGTTATGGGAAAAGCGGTTACCGGCGATCCCGTTCCTTACAACCACACCATGGGCAAGATCGACAAGGTGGACAAGAAGGTCGCGGAGGGGTTCGACGAGGTCGCCCGAATCCACATGCCCGAGCTTCCGCCCGCCGAGCGCATCAAGACATTCGAGGAAGTGGAAACAGGCTTCGATCCCGAGGCGGTCCGCGCGGAGGCAAAGCGTTGCATGGAGTGCGGTTGCCGAGACGCACACGAGTGCAGGCTGCGTTCCTACGCTACCGCGTTTGATGCGGATCAGTTTCAATACACGGGAGTCAAGCGAAGCTACGAGCGCGACGCCACGCACCCGGATATCGTTTACGAGTCACACAAATGCATCCAGTGCGGCACCTGTGTGCGTATCACCGAGGCATTGTTGGGCACCTCGGCCATGGGGTTCGTGGGCCGAGGCATCACCGCACGCGTCATGCCCGCCATGGGACGCGATCTGGTCGAGGTGAACGGCGAGGGACTCGAAAAGATCGTCGAGAATTGCCCGGTTGGCGCTCTCACCCTCAAGAGCGCATCGGTGGCCACGCTCTCCCCCGAGTTCAAGAGACCGGTCCCCCCACCGCTGGACTGATTTTTATTCCTCCCGCGCCGGTTTTTCTGCTGTGCTACTATCCGATGTGGAGGGACAGCAATGACAAATAGAACACTTCTGATTGGCGTCTTCCTTTTTCTGGTCGCCTGCGGAGGGGATGCTCCGGCTTCCTTCAATGGAGATGGGGGCACGGACGGCGACACGGACGGCGACACGGACAGCGACACGGACGGCGACACGGACAGCGATACGGACAGTGACACGGACAGCGATACGGACAGCGATACGAACAGCGACACCGATACGTCGCAGAGTTGCACCGACGCCCTGGTCTTCTATGATTTCGAGACTGTCAGCGATCTGTTCACCCACGGGGTGGTGACCATGAGCGAGGATCCCTGGGAGCGCGAAGATCTTTCGGTATTGCCCGCCGGTACCACCTGTCACGGCGGCGTGGGAAAATGCTGGGTCACTGCGGTTGGCACGTCCACGAGCCAAAATTACGCGGACTGCACCGATGCCGAACTGCTTTCACCTGTTCTGGATATCTCGGCCTGCGCTTCCGCCGCCAACAACCTGGGTCTGAGGTTCTGGCACATCTACCGGCTCGAAGAGGAGTTCATGGGAACTTATTACGACGGAGCGGCGGTGCAGCTTTCTGGGGACGGCGGATCGACGTGGGAGGACGTGAGCGTCACACCCCCGTACCAGGGAACAATGGATGGGAATTACACGGGCTGTTCGGGCACGCCGACCATCGACGGTCACGAGGTCTGGTCAGACACCATCCCGAGCGACAATTGGACCCAGGTGATGATCCCCATCGTGCCCTCTTTGCGCACGGACCAGTTTCGTATCAGGTTTCTCTTTGGTACGGACCAGGGCATCACGGACGAGGGGTGGTACATCGACGACGTCGAACTCTTCCTGAACTGACACGCCCTTTGTCAGGGGCAGATTTGATCCATCTGCTGCTCCAGATCGCCTATGCGCATTTCATTGAAGAAGCCCAGGTTGAGAATAGTTCCCGGCCCCGGATTGACAGGGGGATCGTGGGACTGGGCGTCGAGGTAGTCCTGGTAGGTGAACGAGATCTCTTCTCCTCCCGGGCCGCCGGGCTGGCCCATCACGCTGGCCTCCTGTCTTGCGGTGCCGACGAGAGTGTGGAGCGCGGATATCTGTGAGTCCTGGTCGGCAACTGAGTACACGGCTCCCACGATTTCCTCGAGCGCCTCGCAGAACACCTGGCGATATTCGGGAGTTTGAATGATGATATCCGCCAGCGGTTTCGGGGGCGGGCCGCAGGGTTCCATCAGATCGACCTCGATGGGGTTCTGGGGATCGCTGGCCGTTTGCGGGCACTGGAAAACGCCGTATGAAAGGTTCAGATCCCAGGGCACGAACTGGAAGCGCTGGTCGGTTATCCGGTGGTAGAGATAGAAATTGTGGGCGGACACGAAGTAGCTGTCCAGGTTTGAGATCGCAAGGGTCCAGGCCTGGAAGCGGGCGTAATGCTCCATGTCCAGGATGGCGTCGAGGGCCTCGGTCCCGGAGGTTCCGTTGAGAACTTCATCGATGGTTCTGATGAGATTTACCAGATCCGAAAAATCGTTCATTCCCGGATCGTCCTCGTTGGTCTTGAGCTGCAGGCCGCAGTCCTCAGTTCCGGGATCGCAAGGGGGGCTCGGGACGCCCTCGGGCGGATTGCCCTGGTACAGATCCGGATCCTCCCCCCAGTAGGCCAGCGGACAACCATCGTAGCATTTGTACAAGTTGCCGCCGTGCGCGTTGTCCTGCGTGCCGAAACGTTCCTTGAGAAACCTCGAGTCGACCTGCTGCACCATCGTGTAGACGCCGTGAAGCTCGTCGTCCACCCACACCCGGGCATAGGCCGTGCGCGGCGTTACCATCCCCAGCTCGTCAGCCATTGCGTGCGCCAGTCGCTCACGCATTATTGATGGATCTCTGAAATTGTTGTTCAGGTTGAGCCGGTCCACATGGTGGAAGTTAAGCCCGTCGACATACTCCTCGAAATGGATCTTGAACGATTTCATCTGGTCGTCCCCCGAGGACCACAGAGATGAGTTGCCCTTGAGCCGGACGCCCACGTCGGCTACTTCCTCGTCGTCGAAACGGAACGTGGCTCGATAGAAAGGCTTGTCGTTGGGATCTGCATTCGCGGCGGCGATCATCTCCTGGTACGCGGTGCTTTTCGAAAAATCGATATGGATATCGACCACTCTATCTTGCGGGAAAACGCAATCGAACTGCGCGACATAGTTCACCTCGTTGCCCGCGTCCGTGCCCGCGTCCACTCCTGCGTCTGTGGGGGCCGAAGATTTCCCGGCGCACGCCGTGAAGAGAAGAAGCGAGGCGCAAGGGATGATGACCTCTGAGAACAGACTCGCCTTTCGCATGTACGTTACCTCTTGATATTGATGTGTTCGGTGAACACTGGAATGAAACCCCGTTTTGTATGACAGGTCAGGCGGCGTCGAGGGAGAGTCGTCGCCGGAGTTTGAAAAGGGCCTGCACCTGAAGTTGACGAATCCGCTCGCGGGACAAGTTGTAGTGTTCTCCGATTTCCTTGAGGGTCATCTCTTCCCCCTGGTTGTCCAGACCGAAGCGCCACCGGATAATAGTGGACTCAATAGGGGTCAGCACCTCGAGAACCGAACTCATGTCCCGTCGCCAGGCCGAGAGCATGGTTGTGTCGAAGGGATCTTTTGCGTTCTCGTCCGCGAGCAGGTCCACAAATCGTCGCTTGTCCACACTGGAGATCTCTCGATCGAGAGACGAAACAGGCGCCACCTTGTGTCTCCGCACACGCTCCAGCTTGCGTCGATCCAGGCCGGTCTCTTTGGTGAGTTCTGCGTCCGTGGGTGGGCGACCGAGCCGCAGGCTGATTGCCTCCGTCGCGCGACCGAGCCGGTTCTGTGCGTCCAGGGCGTGCACGGGCACTCGCACCGCATGTCCCTTGTCCGCCAGCGCTCTGCCGATGGCGTGTCGGATCCACCAGGAAGCGTATGTGTTGAAGCGAAAGCCCCGCTGGTAATCGAAGCGCTCCACCGCCTTGATCAGGCCGAGGTTTCCCTCCTGGATGAGATCGATCAGCTGCATCCGGCCGCGATCGTAGCGTCGTGCGATGGAGACCACGAGCCTGAGATTGGCCTGGATGAACGCGTGCTTATGAGCCCGAACACGCTTTGCGTGTTGCTCGCATTCCAGTGCCTGGGCGTCGAACTTCTTTCCCCGGCTGCGGCTGGCCGCGCCGCCGCCTCTCACAACAACATTGTGAGCGGCGCCTATGAGATCTCGTTTGAGATCTACCTTGTGTATCTGCGCGCCAACTTGCCTGGTCATCTTCCGGAACATGGACACGGTCCTCGCAGACGGGGCGCGGGAGGACTTGCGGCACAGTTTTTGGGCTCTTCCTCGAAGATCGTCAAGTGAGCTTTTTGCTTCCTCGATGTCGAAATCTTCATGGTTCGGATCGGGCACAAGGAGCTCCTTGACCTCCTCCACTATCGCATCGACGAGAGCCGGTTCACGCAGTACGACGCACCATCGTTCTATTTCGAGATCAGCGAGCTTGCGAGCTTCCTCGATCTCCTCTTCGGCGCTGAGCACCGAGTGCTCCGATAAGTCCCGCAAGTATCGATCGAGAGTCGGGTCTTGTTTTCTCGGATAGATTTTCGCGGACCTGGCCGTTCCTGTTGTCTTTTTGGGCGAGTTGTTCTCAATAATTGTTTCCATAAGATACTCCGCTCGGCTCGAATGCGCTCTGGATTCGCCATTGCCGTCAAATAGGTAATCATCATTGAGAGCCGATCAATCCCCAGACCACACACTTTTTTTATCGCCCCCTGATATTATTCATGTTCCCCCGGGTTGTTTTTCTTATTGCCCCATTTGACAATTTCGGTGTCTTTGGGCTCCTGTGTAGTTTCATCCGGAAAGGTCGGGCACTCCGGAGAAGTGCTCATTGTTTTTTTTCGGAGCGGTCAAGATATTGAAATACAAAGGGAACAGGATCGGTAGACATTCAAATCATGGGATTTCATCCATGATTCAACTGGCCCGATTCCAGTCACGACGAATCATTGCCGCAGTGCTTTGCATGGGTATTTCGGCGATCGCCACGGCCGGATATGCCTACCTCGTCGGTCCGGTCCTCAGGTCGTTTTTTTTTCAACAGGCTTCGGATTTTGACCAATTTGCGAACACTGCCCCGCATTTTCTCTCGGATCTTGCTCCCAGGATTTCCGGTGCAAAACCCCACGTGATCGGGTTGATCATCGTGGGTGTCGCCGCGGTGAAGGGTATCTTCTTTTTCGGACAGAGGCTGTTCTCGGTGGGGGCCGGCCAGATGATACTCTGTCGGTTGCGCAGGGAAATGTACGTTGGTTTGCTACGGCTCAACCCTCTTGCTGCAAGCACACCCTCCACCGGGGAACTGGTGTCCCGGTTTACGGTCGACGTGGAAAACGTGGAGCTTGCGATTACCGGAGGGTTGCTTGCGGTTTTTCGCGACACGCTCCAGATCATCGCTCTGGCGGGTCTCGCGCTCATGCTGGATCCCGTCCTGGGTCTGGTGGGTCTCGCGGCCTTCCCTCCGGTAGCCTTGATCATCATCCGGATCGGCCGTGAGTTGCGGCGGCGCAAGAGCAAGGTGTACCAGGCGTTCGGCAGCCTGAGCGAGACCGTGGAGGAGACGTCGAACGGCCTCGGGGTGATACAATCTTTCGGAGCGCAGGGCCTCATGACCGACCGTTTCGAGAAGCGCAGCGTCGGGCTGATGAGGAGGGCGGTGAGGGCCCTGGTTCTGAAGGCAATGTCGTCGCCGCTGAACGAGATCCTTGGAGCGGGGGCTCTGGCGGTGACGTTGTGGTACGCTCATGTCCGGGTCGACCAGGGCGCCGTCGCGCCCGAAGTGATCATCTCCTTCTTCACAGCGCTTGTGCTCCTGTACCAGCCCGTCAAGGGTTTGGGCCAGGCTCAGCATACAATTCAGTACGGACTCGCTGCCCTGGACCGGATCCGATCGCTCACCGGATCCGGGGAACTCCCCGAGCCGATCCCGGAACTTGGCGGTGTGGGCGGTTCATCGGGAATTCCAGGATTGGCACTCAGGGGTATCGAGGTGGGTTACAGCGGCGGGGAGCCGGTGCTCAAGAACCTGGACCTCAATATCCCCCCCGGTTCCCGCGTAGCCGTGGTGGGCGCCTCGGGCGCCGGAAAGACAACTCTGGTAAACCTCCTCATCGGCCTCCTCAAACCCAGCAATGGAGAGTTAATAGTGAACGGCGTGCCCTATCCGGTCGACCCGGGGTCCGCGCGCCGCATCTTCGCGCCGGTTTCACAGGAGCCGTTTCTCTTCGACGATGATATCATCGGCAACGTGAGGTGCGGTCGTTCCGATGCCTCACTCGACGAGGTCGAGTCGGCCTGCCGCGCAGCCGGTGTATGCGAGTTTTCGGACAGGTTCGAAAAGGGTCTCGCCACACGTGTGGGCCTGGGGGGGCGAAAACTGTCGATGGGTCAGAGACAACGGGTCTGTCTTGCCCGGGCGTTGCTCAGCGACGCGCCGGTGCTTTTGCTCGACGAGGTGACAGCGTCCCTCGACGGCGCGACGGAGAAGAGCCTGGTGGAAGGGCTCACCGAGTATCTTGGAGATCGATCCGTGCTCGTGGTGACGCACCGAAAATCGACCGCCCGATGGGCGCAAACGGTGGTACTGTTGGAGGATGGAGCGGTAAAGGTATGCGGCCCTTCGAAAGATCTTCTCGACTCGGATGCCCATTTGGTTCGCCTGTTCGGCACGTCCACAAATCAGGAGGAGAGCGTTGACTGACGTATTATCCATAACCCGGGCTGCGGTGTTCTTCCTGGCGTCGATCTGCGTGTTGGATGCCCACGCCGACGAAAAGGCAGAGCTTTCCGACGGGGCGACGGTTTCTTTGGCGGGCGCAAATCTGGTGCTGAAAATGGACGGGAAGACGAGCTCTACCCGGATAATGGATTCTGATTCCGTGGTGTTGACGAAGGATCTGAGTATTCACCCGATGGCCGGCGGCATGACCGCGGTGCACGTCAAGCTGGGGCTGGAGGGGGGCGGTCGGCACGAGGCGGTGGCGGTTCGCGAGGACGGCAAGAATAAAATGAAGCCGGTCTGGAGCGGGTCGGTCACTCCGGCGGGTGACATTGGAGAGCGAATCGGGTGGGGCATTCAATTCGTCGATCTGTCTGGTGATGGTCTGCCGGAGATCGTCGTGGGCCGTACCGTCGAGTCCGTGCGTCTTTGCACGGTAGACGATCCTCCCCTGCTATTCAGAGAGGTGTACGACCCCGGTACCTCCAGGTTGCGGCCAATAGCAGCTCGCCGACCCGGGTTGAACGAGGCGAAGGAACTTACCGGACAGGTCGGATCGGCGGGATCATCCACTGTGGCGTTACTGCGGACTCTCATTCCCACCGGAGTGTCCCACATGGCCGGAGATCGGAACGATCCCATCCTGCTGACCCCTCCTGCGGCCCTGATTGATGGTGACGATGACACCGCGTGGTTTCCGGGCAACGGGAACGGCGCCGGAGAGTTTGCCTCCTTCTTTGCCAACGCATCGGTATATGGGATCGCCACAATTGGCATTTTGCCCACGCGCACAGGGAGGAAAACCGGAAAGCTCGATCGTCCCGCGACCATTCTTCTGGCGGCAGGCGACCAGGTGTTTCGGCTGGTGTTCCCGACGAAGCCCGATGTTCGCGAAACCATCTGGTTCGAGCTCCCCAAGCCTGTGCGCACCGATTGCATGTCCCTGGTGATGGAAACCAGCTCGAATCCCGCATCGGGCAGGCCGGTGGCGTTGAGTGAGATCGTGGTCCTGACCGAGGTGGATTCCCCCGGCGGGCTGGCGCGGCTGGCGGCCGATCTGTCTTCCGACGAGAGGGGTGAGCAGGCCGTCGCATTGCTGCGGGGAATCGGGAAAGATGCGGTGGAGCCGATCTCGGACGCGTGGCCGCAGCTGGACATCACGGGCCGCAGGCGGGCCGCGCGGGTGCTGGCAGAGGCGGGGCCGGTTGCGAGTATCGAAATACTCGCGCAGGCCGCCGTCGACGACGACGAAATACTGTCCAGGATCGCAACGCGCGCGATCGAGAGCGCCGGAGATGTCGGGGTTACAGCGATGGTGGGATTTCTGAGCAGCACCGTCGAGTCCAGATTTGATAAGGCCGCTCGGGTACTGGCCGGGCTCTCCAGCGAAAAGGCCCTCACCGGGTTGATCTCAGTGGTCGGGAAGGGCGGACGGGAGCGCCGCAAGCTTCTGCGCGAACTCATCGGTCGGTCGGCAACGCGATCTGAAGAACACGCGAAGACCCTCTGGACCGGGATAGAGAACGCTTCGAAGAGCGAACACAACGAACGGGTCATCGATCTCATGCGAGCGGCAACCGGTATAGTGTCCCTGAATGATCGCCTGGTCGATCTCGCCGGATCCATGTACGCCGCGTCCACCGATTTCAACGATCGTTATCGCCTGCTTGGCGTGATTGCTGCCCTGCCCTGCCCTCCCGCCCTCGAGTATCTTCATGAGACCCTGGGGGATCCGGATCACGTCCTTCGGGCGGTAGCGGTGGCGGGACTGTTACTCCATTCGGACGACCGGAAGGCGGAGGCCGGGCTCGAAGCGGCGCTTGCGGACGAGGTCCCCCAGGTAAGGCTGGTAGCGCTGGAGGTGTTTGCCCGACTGGACTCCTCGCGGATCCCGTTAGACCCGATGATACGGCTGATCAACGATGATAACTGGCCAATAATACGTTCGGAGGTGACGCAGATCGGCGCCAGGCTGGAAGAAGATGCGGCGGTGGCCATCATCTCGAAGGCCGCGAGGGATGACTCCTTTCACGTCAGACTGGCTGCCATGAAGAGCGCCTCCCGTGTTCGCTTCCCCGGCCTCGACGATATTGTAGAAGGTGCGATTGCAGACGAGAAAGAAGACCTCGCTGTGGTGACCGCCGCCGCGCATGCGGCCGGTGCGCGATGTCAGGACTCCGCAGTGGACCTCCTGTTCGGGGTGTTGAAGACGGGCGCCGAACAACTGGCGAGCGCGGAGGAGATCGAGGCCGCGATTGCGGCATCTGCGGCGATGGGCGCCATCGGCACGGATCGGGCCGAGGAGCTCCTGGTGAAGGCCGCGAAACGATCGAACCCTTCGACCGATCGGGCAATAAAAGCGGCGCTGTCCACCCTCGGCAAACGATGTGGAAATTCCCGGGACGTTAATGAATAAACACCGGATGCACCGGCTACGCAGGGATTTTTACGACCGTTCGACTCTGGCGGTGGCAAAGGATCTTCTGGGGTGTCTGCTGGTGCACGAGGTGGCTGGCAAGACCCTCGTGGGCAGAATAGTGGAAACCGAAGCCTATGACGGGTTCGATGATCGGGCCAGCCACGCATCGCGCAGGAAAACTCCAAGGAACGAGGTGATGTTCCAGGAACCCGGTCACGCATATGTCTACCTGATATACGGCATGCATCACTGCCTCAACTTCGTCACCCGGGAGAAGGACTATCCGGCTGCCGTATTGATTCGCGCCCTGGAACCGGTGGCGGGAATAGATGTATCCACTCAGGGCCCGGGGAGGCTCACACGGGCTATGGGGATCGACCGGAGCCATGACAGGGTTGATATCACCCGGCCGCCCCTCTACGTGGCCCCCCGGGATATGGGCGAACCCCTGATAGATTGTTCGGCGAGGATAGGGGTTGCCTACGCCGGCGAGTGGGCAAGTGCGCTCCGCCGTTTTTTTGTGAAAGACTGTAGTTGGGTTTCGGCGCCGAGATCTTCCAGGCGTCAGTAGCAGGTATCGCAGACCCACACGAAAAAAACCAGCTGGCAGCAAGAAGTGGGCGGGTCGCATGCCCCTTCGACTCCGAGCGGGCCGCAGTTGCACTCGCCCAGGGTGCACTTGTTGCCAGTCTCGGCGACCACGCAGTCATTGTTGCATACCCCGCAGTGACCGACATTGTTGATCGGGTTCACGCAGACGTTGTTGCAGCACGCGATATTCGGATACGAGGAAATGCACTGCAGGTCGCCGGTGCATGCCGGCCCCGAGGTGTCCGAATCCGTGTCCGAGCCGGTGTCCGTGTCGATGTCGATTTCGCAGCAAACCGTGCCGGAGGTTGTGCACACGTAGCTGGAATGAACGGTTCCGCTCTGTCCGTCACAAACGGATTGGCTGACGCATGCGTAGGGACAGGATTCGGCGTCCGTGTCCGTATCAGTGTCCGTATCCGTATCCGTATCGGAGTCACTGTCGGAGTCGGAGTCACTGTCGGAGTCGCTGTCGGAGTCGCTGTCCACGTCGGTATCTCCCGCGTCCTCCTCCGGATCATTTTTCGTCATGGTTGAAGTGGTGCAGCCCAGAGCAAGTCCGGCTGTCATCGAAACCACCAGTATCAGAACAATCCCTCGCATCGGAAACCTCCTTCAGTCCAATTACGAATTTATCACGAAACCGACGACATCGTTCAAATAAAGATGATGGGGTCAGTCGCCGAGTTCGTCCTTGAGGTAGGTCATTATCACTTCGTCGAGGGACTTGTCACTGATCAGGCTCTCGCCGAAAGTGCTGTCCCTGTCCGGCGCATCAAAGATGGATTTCCCGTAGCTTTTTTGTTCTTTTGGAGGTGTCGTTTTGGAGCGGTCATCCACCATATCTGCGGGCGCGATCACCTGCACGTTGTCTGAAGGCGCGGGAGGAGCGTCGGCGCTGATGGCCGGGGCTTCGCCACCTTCGGGAACACAGTCTCCTATCTGAACACCAAGGATCCTCGCGGCGAACGAGTCGTGCACACCGTCTCTCAACTCCACGAACATCGCCTTGTGCTGATCCTTCATCAGCTGTTTGACCTGATCTTCCCAGCGGTCACGTTCAAGATATTCTTTGTAGGCGGTCTTCTTGGTGGCCAGGATAGTGCCGCTGGTGAACAGGTGGGTGATGATGTGAGGGTGATCCCGACCGGAATCTTCTGTCTGGATATGAAACACGTGGCTGTCGTGTTTGACGTTCGTGTTGTATCCCAGCAATGGAGAGTTTGCGCCGGATTTATTCATATTCAGTGTTCAAGTATCCCTAATGAGCTTTGGATAGTAAATATAATTAGCACATCACCGGCTACAAGCGTATCCCTCCGAGGTGTTTCGGGTCGGCGCAAAGGCGCAATGTGGTAGTGGTGGGATCCCGCACGGTCACCGCCCGGCCGACGAAGTCAACCATCCCGGTCTCCTTGCGAACAACTGCCCCGGACCCGCCCGGCTCCGGTCTGAACGAGATCGCCCGTTTCACACCGAGCTCGGTCAGGGCGCCGGTCACCGCAGACCAGCTACCCTCGCAGATGATCAGCCAGCCGTCGTCGTGAATTCCCACGCCTACTATGTCGCCGTGACCGCCCATCCCGGTTCCCTCCCGTATGATCCAGTCGCCCTGCACCGCGTTTGCAATGTTGCTCTCATCGGCCCAGGAAGTTATTTTCGGTGATCCCGAATTGCTCACGGTCAAAGTCGACCTTTCCCTGTCGAGGGTGGCCACCACCGCCCCCTGAGACATCTGGCCGCGTCCGGAAGACCACTTTCCCAGGGCGATTTCAACGAGAAGATCACCGTCGTCACTTTTTTTATCCGTCATGGGGCCCGAGTTGAAAGACTCCGGGATCTCTCCGGGGAATATCGAGGCCTCGGTCCTCGAGAGGTCCGCCGCCACCACCTGTGCGTCGCCGATCTTCCTGGTGAAGATCGCCGGTATAAAGGCGGGTGCAGGCTGAGCAAGGTCCTTTGATGTCCACCCATCCCCCGGGGGCGACGTGTCCTTCAGGGTTACAAAGAAGAAATCTTTCGGGGCTCCGTTCACGTACCTGTTCGGTGAGAACCGCATCTCCTTCAATACGACCTCTCCTTTGAACTCGGGTCGCCCCGATTTCTTCAGCTCGTCCTGGAACCGGTAAAAGATGAAGGCCGTGTGGAAAGGGTTCATGTCCAGGTGCATGCCGTACACGCAACCGGCTGCGTTCATGGCGATGCCAAGGGTTCCGGCCGTGAGATCCTCTCCCCATGCGTAGATCAGGTGACCGGCTTCGTGCATACAGATCCCCGAACGGATCGTGTTCATGTTGCGGATGTCCTCGTCGAGAGTGAACCCCCAGAGGTAGCGCCGACGCGGGTTGACCACACCGTCCTCCACCAGGGGATCTATGTTCTGGCGGTACGAGAGCATATCTTTGGGGATTTCGATATTCTTCGGCCACGAGCCCATTGACACCGTTCCGTCGTCGTAGGTCGCGACGGTGGCCGCGTCGTCTTTCGGGGGCAGTAGAACGTTGCGTTCCACCATCATCCCGTATGCGCCGTGCTCCGTCTTGAAAGCTCCGTTGAACGCCGCGACTATCCTCTGGAGGATCTTGGGATCGCGCGGGATTTTTCCGGTTCCGGTTGATCCTGTCGTCGAGCGCGGATCCTCGTGGCCCGCCACCATGTGAAGATCCAGCTGCCGCATGTCCATGGCCAGTAGCTTGACTCTCACATAAGGTCGCCTGATATCGCTTCGCACGAAGGTCCGGTACACCACCGGCGGCGCTCCGGGCAACGTCCTGACGAACTCGGGAACCCCGGGGAGCCATGTTCCCTCGCCCTTCCTCAGCTTTTTGAAGACGGGGGGCTCGATGGGATCCGGCGGCCATGGTACGGGTTTCGGTTCTTGCCCGACCTGCAGCCCCGGGGCCAGCTGGATCTGCTCCGAGTAAAGCGCCTTGAACTGCGGCTCATCCCCGTCCTCTTCGAGGTCATCTTCTCCCCTGAGCTTGTACGCGAATCTTCGCATCCGGTCTCGAAGGGCGAAAAACCGCCCCTCTGCCCACTCGATTGGTCCCGGGCCGATCCAGGGTATGGCGCGAACGGTGTCCACCAGCCACAATATCGGTCGCTTGGGCAGGCGAACCTCCTTCACCACTTCCACGTTATCATTTCTCGAAACGCCGGTCTCAGGATCGATGGTCGCCAGTTGCTGCACACCGGCCGCGTACGATAATTCTACGAGCAACGACGGGTGGTTGTTTTCCTCCAGGAACATGAGCTTCACGTCCGTCGGCGGTTTGTCGAAGCGCACATTCATGCGTTCGATTCCCGACCACCTGCCGGTCCTCTGAAGATCAGTAACCCTTGCCAGAACGCGCTGTAACGTCGACCAATCGTTGCCGGGAAACCGCTGGCCGCTGAAATCGAAGATGGTGAGGGAACGAACCTGATCCAGGACCCTTGTTCCCACGACCACATAGTGTGCAGATGCGGCGATGATGTAGTCATCGCCCGCACAGGAGTCGGTGAGGTTGTGAAGTGAACCTGCGGAGACCAGATTCGCGCCGGGTCTCACTCTCACCTGCGCCCGGTACAGGTCGCACCCTGAATTTGAACCGGACGAGGCCAGGAAAGCCACTTCAGAACGAAGAATCGCGGTACCGAGACCCGCCTCCCGCTCACCCTGTGTCCACACCAGAGTACCCGGCTTGACCGTCATGCCGAACACCTTCCCGATCTGGAGTTCAAGCGTTTCTTCGTGGGAACCAGGTCCGGTTCCCACAAGTGATACCAGGACGGCGGCAAGGGCCACGGACAGGAACGTAATAACCTGAGAACGATGAATCTTCATGTACTGTATTACTAACATTTGGTTATCGAATTTTATCAATAAAACTGATCTTGTAACTTGACATCATACATGTGCAAAGGATACGAACAATTCAGTTGCTAACAAGGAATGTCAGTCTGGACGGGAGTTGTTCCCGCCCTTTCGAACCAGGAGTTTTCAAAATGAAGAAATTATTCGTAGTCATCGTAGTTTCCATGTTTGGTTTTGCTTTCGGTTGCGGCGGCGAGATGCCGGCCGTTGAGACCCCCGAGGCTCCCGAAGTAGAGGCTCCCGAAGTAGAGGCCCCCGAGGCAGAGGCTCCCGAGGCAGAGGTTCCCGAGGCTCCCGCAGAGGAAGCCCCCGCAGAGTAAAGCTACTTTCGGTAGTTATCCGGAACTCGTTCTAAAACTCGCCTGACGCCCCGATACCGATCCCGGTATCGATGATGAATGGTATCAATGTAATAGATTGGCCTCCGGGCCGGAGGTTCTCCGGTACGTTCTTTTCCTTCAGTGGTTCCCAGGTGATCTCCTCGCGCTCGAAATAGAAGAGGGAATCCACTATGCCGGCGATCATCACCAGTCCGAGGGCGACCAGGCTCACCCGGTTGGTTATCCGGTATCCCGTCTCCATGCGTTCGTATTCCTCGCGTTTGTTCTGGGAAACGAACGGTTCCGTCGATTGTTCCCTGAGGTTCTCATGTAAAATAAAGGTTGTGATCGCTGTGGCGGTCAAGAGGAGTTCGCCGCTGAGATAGAGGGCGCCCTTCACCTTGTGGCGGTTCTGAAACTGACCGGCGCCGAACGGGGTGAGCGCCACGAGCATCGAGTTCTCCTGTCGGTTTCGACCCAGGTAGACATTTCGCCGGAGTGCCTCGATCTCAAGCTTCCTCTTTTCCTCCTGTGCCTTGAGCCGCACAGCCTCCTCATCCGCCCGCGCCTTTGTGAGAGCCGCCAGTCGCTCCGCGTGCCGGGACTTGATCTCCGTAAAGAAATCAACGACGTCAATTGGAAAGACAAGCGGATCGAGCGAAAAGCCCGGCTCCAATGTCAGCAACTCGATAAAGTTCGCCTCGGCTTCTTCTCTGTTTTCTACGAACAGATAGCTCACACCGAGAAGCTTGTGGATCTCCTGGATCAGCCCCTTGTTCTTCGGGTCGCTGTCGAGCAGCGCTTCGAACCGCACCACCGCAGCCTCGTGTTCGCCGGCGTCGTAAGCGTTCTTCGCGCTCGCGAAATCTTCAAACTCGTCCGCCGCAGACCACCTGGGCGCCAGGCCGACTGCGATCGACAAGAGAAACATGATCACCGGCACGGTGTTTTTTCTTCGAACCAGCACTTTCACCTGCCTTGAGGAGATGCGTTTCTAGGGCGGGGCAGCGCTTCCCTCCTCGGGGAGATTCAGGGTTATATCCACTGTCTCTCCAGCGGCGATTGTAACCTGCTTGGTCTGAGTGCGGTAGCCCCCGGCGCTAACTACTATTTTCACCCTCTCATTGGGGTTGTTATCGAGAGGGATATCGAAAAACGTGTTGGTCTTTCCCCCGGAGTGCCCCTCCACAATCACCCTAGCGTTGACGTTGCTCTTGATGTGCATTCTGGCCGGCCGCCATTTCAGCCGGACGCGCACGGGCATGGGTTCGTCACCCTTGTTCACCACTATCTCCCTGGTGGCCGGCAGCAGCCTGTTATCCCTCGGAATGAACTTCACAATGTGCTTCCCCAGGGTGAGCATGCGCGATCGGTCCTTGGCTTTGAAGACGAAACGTTCTGCGCCGTCAATTTCGATCGTCACGCTCATGGGACGAGGAGTGAACACCACATTTCGCCTGGCCTTGGGAAACGGATGCTTGATCATCGGTACGAGTTGAGACGATTTCTTCGATGCCACGTCCTTCGCGCCGGCGTCCTCCGGTATGATCGTCGTTGTCGGTTTTCCGAGGCCGGCGTCCGCTGGTGAGACGGCTTTTTTCGCCACTGTATTTTGGACGAAACCGTCATTCAGTGATGATATTTCGGATCCCTGGGTGCCGGTGTTGGAGATGATGGCCCAGATGATCGCGCTCGCGGTCACGATAACGGCCAGCCCGATGGATGCGCGCTCGAGGGCCCTGTGCAGACGCCGACGGCGGGACAGGCCCGCCACGGCGTCGAGAGCTTTTTCATTTCCCGGCTCCAGCGCCAGGACGCGATTGAAATGATCCATCGCCTCGGGTAGACGATTTCCTTTTCGCGCGGCCTGTCCGAGGGCGAGCGTGCGAAGAACAACGGTTTCTCTTTTTTCTTCTTCCCATCCATCGGGATCTTCGAAGAAACGGACAAGCTCCTTTCGAGGTGAGGTGATGCCCATTTTTTCGAGAGCCGCGTTGAGATCTGATTCCGCCATTCCAGCCGTTTCATACCGGCTATCCGGATCATGTTGCATGCAACGGACGATCACGGCTGCCACGTGGTGGCCGACGGAAGGGTTCACCCCAAGGGGTTGGTCGTAATAACCTTCAATTATTCTTTTGATGATCTGGTGGGGATTGCTCCCGTGGAAGGGCAGGCTGCCGACCGCCATTTCGTAAAGGAGTGTTCCGGCGGAGAAGATGTCGGCGCGCGCGTCCAGCTCGGCCAACTCGATATGCTCGGGTGACATGTACGCCGGGGAGCCGAGGATCTGCCCCGTGACGGTCATCTGGTCGAGGCCGGCCAGGTGAGCTATCCCGAAATCGGAGAGCCGGATGTTGCCGTCGGTGCCGATCAGGATGTTCTCCGGTTTCACGTCCCTGTGAACCACGTTCTGCTCGTGTGCGGCCGCCAGGGCGTCGAAAATTTGAAGGGCGATGAGAGCTGCCGCCTCCGCCGACAACGGGCCGCGAGGACGATCAGCAAGGAATTTTCTCAAGGTGGTTCCCTCGATCAATTCCATAATAATGTATATGTCGTCGCCCTCTTGCCCCGAGTAATCATAGACCTCGACGATGTGTCTGTGATGCAGGCGGGCGACCGCGTGGGCCTCCCTCTGGAAACGAATTCTCGCTTCCTTGTGGCTCGCGAGGTGAGGGTGCAGGAGTTTGAGAGCGACTTCTCTGTTCAGACTACTATCCCAGGCGCGGTACACTACCGCCATACCCCCCCGCCCTATCTCGTCGAGGAGATCATATCGTCCGACGCGTTTTTTGTTCTCCATGGTCATGAAGTCAGGTGGAGACTATATCGCCGCAGCCCTCAACCGTAAATCGACATCGTAAAATACTGATACTGTGTTCAGCCTGTACAAATTTCCCGTGATTGCCAATGCAACCATTAGTTTCTAAAGTGATTTTCAATAACGAAAATTACGCGCGCATCTATTATTTTCAATTTTGGTTCTCATAGTGAACTTGTTTTTTTGTGTCCTGTTTCTCTCGAATTCCATGGGAGTTCGGGATGTCACGATTGCCAACGGACTTGGTGATCAGCAAGGCGAGGGCAACGAGCCATGAAAGAGCGCATCCAGTCTCTCATTTCCATCCTAGAACACGACGCATCCAACGAGGAAGCAGTACATTCCCTGGAGGAAGCGGTCACCAGCGACGAAGCCCTGGAAAACGTTTCGGCGGTTATCGAGGAGCTGGAGGTCTCGTGGAAGCGGTTAGTCAGCGCCGGGCGTTTTGGCACCGCGTGTCGGGTGATGGACATTGAACTCGTGCTAGTCGAGGATCCCGAGAGCGAGGCCCGTCTCTTGCGGGAATGCGCCAGAATCCTGGACGAGGAACTCTTCGATCAGAGGGCGGCGCTCGAAAAACTCAAGCAGCTGGTAGTCGTGGCCCCCGAGGACACCGAATCGATAGGCAAGATCGAATCGATGGAGTCGGAGCGAGGAAACTGGTCGGAGATCGTCGAGAAATTCGAGGAGCAGGCCAAGGAGGCCACGGAGCCGTCCCTCAAGGCGCATATGTTCTTCAGCGCTGCGGAGCGCACCTACAAGAATCACAAGCGAGGCAAGGAGATCCCGGTATTTCTTCAGGAGGCCCTCGAGGCCGACGCGTCGCATCATCGCGCCGCCCGGCTCCTCGAACTGGTGCTCACCGAGAGGGAACGATGGGAAGATCTGGCCAGTCTTTACGTGAAGCTCGGTCAGGAGCGGTCCACCAAACAGGAACGGATCCAGATGCTGCTCGCCGCCGGGTACACCTACGGTCACCGGATGGAAGACGTGGACTCGGCAGCCGAGTGTTACTCGAACGTGCTCGATCTCGCTCCCCAAGACAAGTCGGCGCTCAAATTTCTGGTCAAGTATTTCGAGGAGAAAGAGGATTGGGATCACCTGGTAGCGCTGTATTCCGACAGCCTGCGCGGGCAGCAGTCGGACGACGAAAAGATCGCGATGCTCATGCAGGCCGGTATGGTCCACTGGCGCATGAGAGAGAACATGGAAGATGCGGAGGACTACTTCCGGCGTCTCCGCAAGCTTGAGCCGTCCCATCAGGGGATGCTCGGGTTCTACCGAAAATTCTACGGGGAAGACGACGCCAATAAATCCAAGTTGCTCAAGATCCTTACAGACGCTCAGAGGGCCACCGAGGACAACAACCTCGGGGAAAAGCTGAACGTGGAGATCGCGCAACTGGCAGGTTCCGAGGGTGGCAACGTGGAGAAGGCGATTGACGCCTGGAAGAACGTGCTTCGACAGGAACCGGACAACGACGAAGCCCGCGACAAGCTGAAGTTGCTGTATCGCCAGTCAGGCAAGTGGAACAATCTCCTCGACCAACTTAAGGCCGAGGTTGACGGGATCTCCGATGACGATGTGCGCGCCAGGGTCGCCGTTTATCTGGAGATGGTAGAGATCTATCAGGACCAGCTTTCCCTGGAGATGATGGTCATCAAGACTTACGACCTGATTCTCAAAATAGATCCGGACAACGGTGAGGCGCTCGAAAATCTCATGGCCGCATACGAGTCGGCTGGTCGGTGGAATGATCTCATCAACATTCTTGGCAAAAGAGCCGCCGTTGCGCAGGAAACACAAGAGAAGATAGACCTGCTGAACCGGATCGCAAATCTGTGGGTTGAGCGGTTCAACAACTTCAACAAGGCCATCGCGCCACTCGAGGAGATCCGGACACTGGATCCCACTGACCGCAAGGCCATCGAAACACTGAAAAATGTTTATCAGAAGCGACGGGCGTGGAAACCGTTGCTCGGTCTTCTCACCGACGAATCGGAGCTTTTCGAGGGTGAGGAGAAGCGAGATCTCCTGATTGAGATGGCGCAGCTTGCCGGTGATCGTCTTTCCAATCACGATCGCGCGATCCAGATCTGGAAAGAGGTCCTTGCTCTGGATCCAGACGCGCCCGACGCGCTACCAACGCTGGAGAAGCTCACCGAGAGACAGAAGGATTGGGAAGGTCTTTCCGGTGTGATCGAGATCCGCGTGGAACGCGCACAAACCGACGAGGAAAAGATCGCGCTTTTGACCAAGCTTGGAACGGTCCTCAAGGATCGCGTCAAGGATCCGACGAAGGCTGCCGATGCGTGGAGCAGGCTCCTGGAAGTGCAGCCGGGAAACGCCAAGGCAATGCGATCTCTCAAGGACGCATACCAGGCCGCCAATGATTGGGAGGCGCTCGAAAAACTTTTCAGCAAGGCAGATGATTACGAGGGACTCGTCGAGGTTCTGGGAATCGCCGCCGATCGGTCAGATGATTCCGAGATCAAGATGCTGCTGTCGTTTCGTTGCGCCGAGATCTACGATGATCCCATAGGCCAGCCGGACAGGGCGGTGAGGCATTACGAGCGAGTCCTTTCGGTGGATCCCGATAATCTGCGAGCAGCGAAAGCGCTGGTGCCAATCTACCGTCGCGCCGAAAAATGGAGCCGGTTGATGGGCTGTCTGGAGGTGGTGCTGGACGGTACGCAGGACAAGGAAGAACGCGTACTGCGCATTGATGAGTTGCGTGAGCTTTCCGTGAATCAGCTGAACAATCGTGCGTTGGCGTTCAAGTGGGCGGCGCGGGCGTTTGAGGAAATGCCCCTGGAGGAGTCCGTTCGCGAGGCGCTCGAAGAATCGGCGGAGGCGGCAGGCGGGTTCGAGGAGCTGGTGGAGATCTACAAGAAATCCCTCGGCGCCTTCGAGGGAGAGCGGCGCGTAATGATCGAACGTCGCATCGCACAGATTTTCATCGAACGTCTGGGTGCCGTCGATGAAGCGGTGGTGGGATACCAGGCGATCCTCGAGGAGACGCCGGGGGACAATGCGGCTCTGACCGCGCTGGACAATATATTCCGTACCACCGGGCGATGGGACGATCTGGTTGGAATCTTCGAGCGGCGAATTGATCTTTGTGAGAACGATGAACAGCGTCGCGAGCAGATCATAGAAATGGCGCAGCTCTACGAAGAGGGTATGGACAAGCCCGTTGCGGCGGCGGCGCACTATCGCACCGTGCTGCAGATGTTCCCCGAAGATACCGAGGCGCTCGTTTCCCTCGAGAGGATCTTCCGACTCACCGAGCAGTGGGACGAGCTCATCGAGATCCTGGCGAAGAGACGCGAAACCGCTGAGATCGGCAGCGATGATTGGACCGAAATCTCCTTCCAGGTCGCGCGTCTCGCGGGGGAGGAGTTGAACGATGAGGTGCGAGCGATTGGAACATACAAGGAATTGCTCGATACGAACCCCGGCGACACGGACAGTATTGCGGGCCTGGAAGTCTACATGCGGGGAGAGAATTATCGCGTCGAGGTTGCCGGTTTCCTGAAGCCCCACCTGGAACTAAGCGAAGACTGGCGGCGATTGGCCTGGGTGCTTTCAATTCTCATTGAGGCTTCCGATAGTTCCGAGAAGAAGCTGGATCTCAATTCCGAACTGGCGAATGTCTACGCCGAGCGAATGGACGACAAGCAACTGGCCTTCGAAACGCTGGGCGCCGCTCTTCGCGAGAATCCGTCCGACACAGATCTATGGGATCGCATGACCGCTCTTTCCGATGAGCTTGGTCTGGCCCCGGATCTGGCGACACGTCTGGCCGAGGCCTTCAACAGCGAGTCGATGGACGAGGAAAACGGGCTCGAGCTCGCCCGGCGTCTGGCGGTCCTGTACGGCGAGCAACTCGGCCAGCCGGCGGATGCAGAGCCCTACCACATGAAGGTGCTGGCACAAGACCCCGGAGCGACGAATTCCTTCACGGCGCTCGAGGAGCTCTTCACCCTGGCCGAGCGATGGGACGACTTGCTGAAGATCTATCGGGATGCCCTCGAGAACGGCTCCGGGCCGAGTTCCAGACTCGACCTGCTTTTCAAAATCTGCTTCATCGTCGACGAGGTGAACAGGGATGTGCCGCAAGCCATCGATGCATACCGCGCGGTGCTTGAAGAAGATCCGCCCAACAGCGAAGCTGTTCGCGCGCTCACCGGGTTGTACGAAGAGGGCGAGAGATGGGAAGATCTTTCTGCGCTTCTTCGAGGCCAGCACCAGGTTGCAGAAGGTCCTGCGGCGATTCAGCTTCTGTACCGGATAGGCGAGATCGCGGAGCATCACCTGCGAAACACAGAGGATGCTATCGAATGCTACGAGCAGGTAATCAACGACGACCCCGATCACCTCAAGGTGCAAGAGGCTCTTGAGCGGCTGCTGGACAAAGAAGACTTGAGGCAGAAGGCCGCTTCGATACTGGTCAAGAATTACGACTACCAGGGGGCGGCGGAGCCACTTGCGCGCGTGTTGATGATCGCGCTGGAAGACGACGACATCGACTTCAGTCAGAAGGTGGACATCCTCACACGAGTTGCCGATCTGCGAGAGCGGCGGCTCGGTGATCCAGACGGCGCGTTCAAGGCGCTTTCAAGTGCGTTCGAGATCGACCCATCCAGAGAATTGGTGGCTTCGGAAGTTGCGCGGGTGGCGACGGAGAACGGAATGGAGCTGGAATACTGCCGGCTCCTCGACGAAATTATTCCAAAGGTTACTGATGACGACATCCTGACTTCCAGACTTATGGGTGAAGTCGCAAAGCTATATGACGAGCGGCTCGGCGACATCGACCGCGCACAGGTGGCATATCGAAAACTCCTGGAGCACGATCCTTCCAACCCGGATACCGCGCTGCCGGCAGTGAACGCTCTCGATCGGATCTTGACGGGCAAGGAGGAATGGGAAGATCTCCTCGATGTCCTGCGCATCAAGGTGGGGCTGATCGGGGATCCATCGGAGCAAAGGGATGTGCTGCATCGCATGGCCGAGATCGAGGAGTCGGTTCTGGAACGAACCGACCGGGCCATCGCGTTGTTCAGCGAGATACAGGATATAGACGACACCGACATGTCCTCCCTGTCCGGGCTCGAGCGGCTGTACGAGCGAGAGGGAAAATGGCTCGAACTCATCGAGGTACTGCAGAAGCGCGCCATCATCGAGGAGTCAGGCGACATGCGCAAGGAGATCTACCTGCGCATAGCCCGGCTTTTCGAGGAATCCCTCGAGGACACCGAGGAGGCCATCGCCGCCTACAACCAGGCGTGCGACGAGACAGGACCGGATCGCGAAGCGCTCATCGCACTTGCGAGGCTTTTCGAGAACGCGCAAAGATGGTCGGATCTTCTCGATGTGTACGAAGCCCAGGAGCAGTTGATCACCGATCCCGATGAGCGGACCCAGATGCTGTACAAGATGGGTGACTTGCTGGGATCCAAGCTGAACGAGCCCGAGCGAGCAGTGGAAAAACTGGGTGAGGCACTTCGCGAAGATCCTTCCCACAAAGATGCTCGATCTTCACTGGAGGCGATGCTGGATGGCCCCGTGAAACTCGAGGTGATCGAGATCCTCAAGCCCATCTGCGAGGCGGAGGGCGATTACGAGAGGTTGCTGAAGTTCGCCGAGATCCAGGCCAAGGAGGCGGACGATCCACTGGAGCGATCAAGGGTGTTGCGCGAGTCTGCCGAAGTTGCAGAGGTCGGGCTCGACGACATGGAGCGAGCGTTCAACTTGCTGGGACGAGCTTTCAGAGACGGTACCGCTTCCCCCGATCTTCAGGCACTCATAGACAACCTGGAGCGCCTTGCCGCCGGTGTGGACGGATTCGACAGGCTTGTGGACCTGTACAGAGAAGTAGGCCCGGATATTCTGGACGGCGATCTTCAAATTCGGTGCAACCTGAGGGCTGCCGAGATCGCCCACACCATGCTCGAGGATCTGGACGTTGCGCGGGAATACTACGTGAAGGTGCTGGACATGGATGGAGAGAATGTCCAGGCCATGAACGCCCTGGAGCAGATCTACCAGAGTCAGGAACAGTACCTCGAGTTATTTGAGATTTATCGCAAGAAGGTGCAGACCGCAGACGATGATGAGATTCGCAGGGAGATCTTGTTCAAGCAAGCGCGCGTGTGCGAGGTGAATCTGGAAGATCTTTCCGGCGCCACGCAGACGTACGAGACCATACTGGAATCCGATGACGAGAACTCCGACGCGATGGAGGCCCTCGAGCGCCTTTACCCAAAGGCGGAGCGATGGGCCGACCTGATAGATATGCTCGATCGCCAGGTGGAGCTCGGGACCGGCAACCCGGTCGAGCTTCTCCACCGACTGGGTCAGCTCGCCCACGACAAACTGGGCGATGAAGAGCGGGCGTTCGAATACTACGCCGGCGCGCTGGAACTCGATCCCAACCACCAGGTCACCATCGATTCCCTTGAGGCCGCGATGGAAGACGAGGCCCACCGTGGTCGGGTGGCGGAGATCCTGGAGCCTGTCTACAAGCAGCAGGGCGACTGGGCAAAAATGGCAGAGGCCCTTGATGCCCGGCTTCAGTACTGTGACGATCCCATGGAGCGCAAGGAGTTGCTCAGGACCATCGGGACCGTTTACGAGGAGCAACTCGGCAATCTGGAAAAGGCGTTCGAGACCTTCGCGCGGCTGTTTCAAGAGGACGTGGAAGAGCGTTCATCCTGGGAATTGCTGAACAGGTTGTCGTCCGTTCTGGAGAACTGGGAACGGTTGGCGGAGGTCTTCTCGGCAGCGCTCGAGGACGTTGTCGGTGACACGCCGGATACGGCGGAGCTGGCTTTCATGCTCGGTGAGGTCTACGAGAGTCGACTCGATCTGCCCGAGGATGCCAAGGCGTCCTATCTGCGCGTTCTGGCTTTCTCTCCCGACGATCCCAAGGCGTTCTCCGCCGTGGAGCGCATGTTGCTCGCGACCGAGTCGTGGCCGGATCTGCTGGAGCTGTATCGCGACGCCGCAGACGCGGCTCTGGATACGGATCAACGCAAGGAATTCTTTTTCAAGATTGCAGACATTCAGCAGAACTCCAACAATGATCTCGATGCGGCCATCAATGCTTACCGCGACGTGATGCAGCTGGATGGCCAAGACAAACGCGCTACCACTGCGCTCGATCAACTTCTTTTCCAGAAAGAACGTTTCGACGACCTGACGGTACACCTGAGAGCGCAGGTGGATCAGGCCGTCGAGGCATCGGATCGAAACGAGCTTCGGCGCAGATTGGCAAGGGTCTTCGAGGAGAATCTCGACGATATGATTTCCGCTGTCGATGTCTACGAGGAAGCCATCAGCGAAGAGGATGGCGATCCTCAGTCCATCGCCGAACTGGAGCGCCTGATCCTCAATGAGGAGCAACGTCAACGCATCGCCGAGGTTCTGGAGCCCATCTATCGGGAAACCGATCAATGGAAAAAGCTCATCGTAATTTTGAAGACGCGCGAAGAAGTAGAGGACGCACCAGCCCGGAAGGTCTCCATTTTCAAGGAAATCGCCAAGCTCCATGAGGAGCGGGGTCAGAACTTCCTGCTGGCCTTCAACGCCTACGCCAAGGCGTTCAGCTCGGAGCCCGGAGACAGAGAAACTCTGAGCGAAATGATGCGGCTCGCGGAGGGGATAGATAACTGGGAAGATCTGGCAACGACCCTCGATAGCAACCTGGAAGAAATATACGACATGGACTTCAAAGTAGGTGTGCTGCATATCCTGGGCAGCACCTACGATCAGCGCCTCGACATGCCGCGAAAGGCAATCGACGCCTACAGGGCCGTCATCGAGGTCGATGAGACCGACGCGGAGGCTCTCGACGCCCTCGAGGGTTTGTTCAACCTGGTGGGCGATTGGGAAGGTCTGGTGGAAATACTGTCGCGCAAGGCTTCGCTGGCGCAGGCCCCCGAAGATCGTGCTGAAATCTTGCGAACGAAAGCGTCCATTTACGAGGATCTAATGGGCTCCCCGAAGGACGCGGTCGATTCCTACCGTCAGGCCCTGGAGGCCGATGCAACCTCGATCGTGGTGATGGACGCCCTCGAGAGGCTCTACGAAGCTTCCGGGGAATGGATCGACCTGATCGATGTGCGGCGCGGGCGTTGTGATGCGGTGACCGACCCGGAGGAGCGGATAAACATTCTCAGATCCCTGGGACCGATATATGAGGACAAACTGGAAGAGACGTTCGAGGCAATCACGTCTTGGCGCGCTGTGCTCGAGGAGGACTCGATGGATGCGCAGGCGGTGGCGGCGCTGGATCGACTCTATACAAAGGAGTCAATGCACACGGAGTTGCTGGACAACCTCATTTTGCAAAAGGAGATCGTCAAGGACCAGGCCATGTGGGTGGACGTTGGCGTCCGTATCGGTGAGTTGCAGGAGAAGGAGCTGTCCGATCTGGAGGGGGCCATCGATAGTTACCGCGATGTGCTCGCCCAGCAGCCGACCCACGCCGGTGCAATTGCGGCTCTGGAACGCCTGGCTGCGGACGAGTCGGTAAGGGCACGGGCCATCGATGTCCTGGAGCCTTTGCACCGGGAAGCCTCCCGGAACGACAGTCTGGCGCGGATCCTGGAGCTCAAACTAGAGGTCATGGAAGATCCAGCGGAGCGTTTCACCCAGCTTCTGACGTTGGCGGAGCTCCACGAAATCGGTCTTTCCGATCCGGAAGCGGCTTTTGACGTGTACGCCCGTGCCCTGTCTGAGGATTCGTCCAGGGTGGAGGTAATGGAGGCGCTGGAGAGAATCGCCGGCGCCGGGCAACTGTGGAAGAAACTCGCCGGGGTGTACGAGGAGCGTGCGCAGGATGCTTTCGATGCCGAGGTGGAGCGATCCATCCTGAAAAGGCTGGGCGAAATCATGGAAGTTCATCTGGGTGACGCCCGGGGCGCGATCGAGGCGTACAGGCGCATTTTAGACGGTGGAGGGACTGACAAGGCTGTCATATCCGCGCTGGACCGACTTTACGAAAGGGAGCAGATGTGGACCGAGCTCGACGAGGTGATCGAGCAAGAGCTACAGCTATACAGCGATACCGCCGACATCAATCGCCTGAAGATCCGTCAGGGTGTAATTCGCGAACGGGAGTTCGGTGATTTTGCCGGAGCTATAAACGCCTACCGGGATGTTCTGGAGGCGTCATACGAAAACGATGAGGCAATTAGCGCGATCGAGGTTCTGCTGGAGAAGGACGATTTTGTCGAGGACGTGGTGGAAATACTTGGGCCTGTCTACGAGATGCGGGAGGAGCGGCACAAGATCGGTCCTCTGTTCGACGCCCGTCTCCGGGTGGCCGAGGACGGTGCAGATCGCGTACGGCTCCTCGGTGAGTTGGCTGTCCACAACGAGGAAGTCCTCGGTGATCCGGGCGCCGCTTTCGACGCCTACGCCAGAGCATTTGCCGTTGCCCCCGACGAGGAGAGTCTCCTCCACGAGCTGGAGCGTCTCGCCGACGATCTCGGGAGCTGGTCCGCGCTGGTGACAGCCGCTCAGAAGGCGCTCGACGGCGATCGCCTTGATCCTTCCGCCCAGGTGGAGCTCGGACTGAAGATAGCCGATTGGGCCTCTACCAAGGTCGGAGATCCGAGGATGGCCGAGGCCAGATACCGCGCCGTGCTGGAGCGGGAGCCCGAGCATCAAGGCGCGATCGATGCGCTGGTGGAGCTGTTGCGCGGCCTGGGCCGCTTCGAGGATCTGCTGCCTGCTCTCAAGGTAAAAGCGCAGATTACCTACGATTTCGCCGCCAAGAAAGATGTGCTGTTCCAGGCGGCCAAAATAGCCCAGTTCGAGCTCGGGGACGTAGATCGAGCTATCGGTATTTTCAAAGAGGTGCTCGATCTGGACGAGGCGGACATCGACGCTCTGGACGCCCTGATCGCACTTACGGAGGATGCGGGGGATTACAAATCCATGGTGGAGTTGCTACTCGCGCGGGGTCATAACACAGTCGATCCCACCGAGGCGAACGGGTTCAGACACCAGGCGGCTACGCTGTTCCTGGGTCCACTTGAAACGCCGGCCAAGGCCGTAGACGTGTTGCGCGACGTTCTGGATATGGATTCAACGGACGAGGTTGCCATCTCCCAGCTCGACTTGCTTTACCAGAAACTCGAGCGCTGGAAAGACTTGCAGGATCTCTACATGCAGAAGCTTGACAACGCCACGGACGAACGCGCGCGTGTTGAGGTTCTACGAAGCCTGGCGATGTTGGCTGAGCAACGCTTCGACGATCCGGATGAAGCCACCGGTCACCTGCAGGAAGTCCTCATGATCGATCCGCAGGACGACCAGGCAAACGCTGACCTGGAGCGCATCTACTCGAAGACCGAGCGCTGGCAGGATCTCGTGGAGATGCTGGAGGGCCGGGCTGACAGGGCACGTGACCAGGGCAACGTCGAGTCCGAGCTCACCCTCCTCGTACGCATAGGGGAGATATGGGACGGGCAGCTGTCCGACCCGGATCGGGCGACCGATATTTACGAGCGCGTCCTCGAGCAGGATCCCGAGCATACAAGAGCATTGGCGGCCCTCGCCGGTCTCTACGAGGCCAACGAGGACTGGGATCGTGTAGCAGAAGTGCTTCGGAAGGCCGCGCAAACCGGTCGCGGTGGCCCGGATCAGGCAGAAGTTCACTTCCGCCTTGCCCGGCTGAACGAGAGTCATCTCAACGACGAGGACGGCGCTATCGCGGAGCTTCGCAAGGCTGTTGAACTCAATCCCGGGCACGTGGGAGCCAATGATTCCCTGGTAGAATACTGCCGCAAGAGAGGCGACAACGACGGCCTCTGGGAAGCGCTCATGCGCCAGGAGATGAATCTGGAAACCGACGGCGAGAAGGTGGCCAAGCTGCTGGAGATCGCCGATCTCCAGTCCGGACCCCTCGGGGATGCGGCGGGAGCGGTTGCGAGCCTGGAGCGTGCCCACGAGATGGACAAGTCCAACAAGGACGTGATGCTCAAGCTCTCGGATGGATACATCGCTGCCGGACGCGAGGATGAAGCAATCCCCGTAATCGAGTCACTCATCGAAGCGGAAACCCTGGGCGGCAAGAGGCGCTCAAAAGGGGCGGCCGTTTATCATCAGCGACTGGCCAAGGCCTACCTGTCGAGAGGGGATCAGGACAAGTCCCTCGAACATCTCGAGAGCGCCTACAAGATGGATATCTCCAACACCGAGGTGCTCATCAGCCTGGGAAAACTTCACTACGATCGCGAAGATTGGGACAAGGCAATCAAGCTCTTCCGTGCCCTCCTGCTACAGCGTTTCGACAGCAGCGCCGGAGTGGACAAGGCCGATATCTACTGGTACGTGGGCGACATTTCCCTCAAGAAGGGGGACGCACGCAAGGCCAAGGGAATGTTCCAGCGCGGCCTCGACGAGAACAATGGCCACGAGGGGTGCAAGGACGGTCTTTCCAAGTGCTGATTTGGTAGTTGTGAGGATCGTTCTCGCGTTTCTGGCCGCCGCGTTCGTCAGACTGTTGCGATTGACATGGAGGCTGGAACTGGCCGGGCCAGAGCCGGATTACGGATCCGGCCCGATCATCTTCTGTTTCTGGCACGGCGATCAGGCGGGTCTCCTGGCGCACCCCCGGCCGCGCCCGGTTGTCGTGATGTCGTCACTCTCTGCGGACGGTGAACTTCAATCTCACATTCTCACCAGGCTGGGTTTCATCGTGACGCGCGGATCCTCCAGTCACGGCGGGGCCGCTGGGCTCAAGACCCTGATTCGCGAAATGGAAAACGGGGCCGATGCCGCCTTTGCCGTCGACGGCCCGAGGGGTCCTTTCCACAAGGTAAAACCCGGCGCGATAACTGCGGCCAGGGAGACCGGGGCGATCATCGTTCCCATTATTACTCATGCGTCCAGGGCGTGGGTGTTCAAGAAAGCCTGGGACAAGTACTCGTTGCCCAAACCGTTTGCACGCGTGAAGCTCGTTCGCGGGCGCGGCATCCGCGCGCAGGACATCAACCTCGGGATGTTGGAAGAGACCCTCGAAATCCTCCGTTGAGGAATCCAGTCCATCCGTGTATCATCCGCCGGTCAAAGCTGGCCGTGGCGGGGTCAAATCGAAAGGAAACACAAATGGCCGACATAACCATCTCCCGGGATCACAGCATGGACACGGGAATCCTCAAGGGTCGCCTGGACGAGCTTGCTGCTGATCTGAAAAAGAAATACGGAATTCGTAGTCGCTGGGATGGAGACACATGCCTGCTTGATGGCGCCGGCGTCAAGAAGGGCGTGCTAAAGATTACCGATTCCAACCTGTCCGTCGAGTTGACCCTCGGCATGCTTGCCAAGATCCTGAAACCCAAGATCGAAGAAGAAATAAACAAAAAGATCGGCGGGGTCCTTACGGCGTAGCTTTATTCTGCTCCCTTTTTCGTTCGTCATACTTCCACACGGCGGCGACCTTGTGATAGTTGCCACTCTGGTTCCAGAAGAGATAGCCCGACGATCCTCCAGTTGTGGCCGCATCGATCTGATTGACTATGAAGTGTCTCGAGAAGTTCTTGGCTCGCCACTTGAATGCTTGGAGGAGCGGCCTGACAGCGATATCATCGCCCAGGCGAAGGCGAATCCGGCGAACCGCTCCGCTCACAAGGGCGTGAGTCTTCGATGGTTTGGGGTATTCCCAATACCGCTTGGGCCAGTTGGCAAGGTAGACCATGGGAGATATTGCATCGATGTACGGAGCCAGGTGTTCCAGAGATTGTCCGAGCCCATCCTCATCGCCGGGGTGATAGGCCGTGAGGCCGAACACGTCGATGGAGAGCGGAATAGCTATCGCGTGATCGACTTTTGAAAGGACCTTCGCGATGGCCTCGTAGCGTTCGGGTGAACCCACGCGGTTCGGGTAGTCGGCGTATCTGGCAGAGTTCTCCACGGGAAAGCGAATGTAGTCGAGTTGGATTTCCTGGAAACCGATCGCCGCCGCCGCCTTCGCCACATTGACAATGTGTTCGTGGGCCACTTCCGAGTGGGGATCAACCCACGCGAGATCGCCCCGATCCCTCCACGGTTTTCCGGTCCTGCGATCTCGAATGGCCGCGTCGGGCCTCACTCTCACCAGTTGGTTGTCCTTGAAACACACCAGCCGACCGATCACATAGATGTCTTCCTCCTTGAGGGCCTTGACGATCCTGGCCATGCGCCTTACTTCGCCGTGCGCGTATCCCTTCGTGTGAGGTAGTTCCCGGGTGAAGGTGATCCTGCCCCGGTCGTCCTTGATGTCCAGGATTACCGCATTGGCGCCGATCTCCTTGACCCATCGGACAAGTCGCCTCGCTTTCCAGGAACGAAGCTTCGGATACGGTACATACAGGCCTCTGATGTTGCGCCCTTTTTCGGTGAGCTCCGAGCCGGCGGGTTCTGTGGCTACCGGAAGATCGATGCCGTTGTTCGGGTAAACAGTGTGCACGGGTGCGATGGGAGAAGGGCTCGGAGAAGGGTCCGGCTCGGCGTTTGCGTGACAGCAAAAGATGATCATGGCTGCTGTTACGACCGTTAAATGCAGTTTGGGTCTCATGTAGTACTTTATACTACACCAGCCTACCATTGGGCAAAAAAGCGGCTTTTTGGTGGAGACGTGTCAGGCGGGCTTGTTCGCGTACAGGATCCAGCGGTGGGGATCAATGTCGATCCGGCCGTGGTCCCCGAGCCCTGCATCCGAGAACCACCCGTGGATGACCGATTCCGGATAGGTGTCGCCGAACGATCGCATGTTGATGGCGAAGAGAGTGCCCAGGATGTTCTCGCGGCGTTTCTCGTCGATGGAGAAATCGATCACCGCCAGCATTCCTCCCGGTGAAAGGGCCTCGGCCCCCAGTCGGACCATTGTTGACGCTCGTTCGACGGTCTCCTGGTGGAGTACGTTTGCCAGGAGCACCAGATCGTGGCCCTCTCCGTAGCATTGAGGATCCATGTAGTCGCCTCCCGTGAACTCCACGCGATCGGATATGTCTGTGTTTTTGCCCAGCTCCCTGCCGTGCTCGGCGACCTCGGGCATGTCGAGGACGACGGCCTTGAGGTTCGGCGCTCGTTTCGCAAACTCGATGGCGTACGTTCCGGTTCCTCCGCCCACGTCGAGCATCTTCTCGACACGGGTCAGATCCATGAGATCGGCGGCTCGCCTCGCTATCTGGCCTCCCATTGCCTTCATGGCTTCGTCGAAGAGCCTTATCCCGGCGGGGTCTCGCTTCTGTGTTTCCCATTTTTCACCGCGCAACCACGGTTCCAGGCTCTGTCCCCAGCGGTCGTACATGAAGTGGGAATGTTCGAGGAAAGGGGTGAAATCACGAGGTCCCGGAGCAAAGATCTCTTTCAGCCCGCTCACGAGCGCATATTCGTCACCGGCGGGTTCGGCCAGTCCGAGGGCGGTCAGCGCGCGGACGATCTTGCCCGTGGGCATCGCAGCGAGGCCCAGTTTTTGTGCCATTGACTCGATCGCAACAGGGCCGTTCGCCAGCTCCGCAAGGATTCCCGTCTTTCCGGCGACGGTGATCACCCGATGCTCGGCGAAACTCCAGAGGCGCTCCTGAAGCCTGTCGAAGGTAGTATCCTTTTCGCTCATTCGCCTTTTCCTTTCCGCACCAGAGGGTGCCTCAACGACCGACCAGCACGATCTCTCTCGATCTCCTGTTCCTGCTGAGAGCGTACACGTATTCGCCGGCGTCCACGATCTCCACGTGCTTTCCGGCGTGTTTGAGGAAACCGGCGATCTCGTCTATTCCCGGGATCCCGTCGGAGCGGTACGAGATCAGAAGGATTGATCCGCAGAACCTCTTGATGGTCTCCTCGAACGCTCCGATTATTCCGGCCGGGTCACACCACGGATTTTGTCCCCGCCCTTGCAGAGGCCGGTGCTTGTACTTCATGAGAACGCGCTCTTCCCAGTTTTCGGGATCGCACAGCCCTTCGAGGAAATGATAATAGTCCAGGTAGTCCACTCCTGCGCCCTTTGAAGAAACATACGGCGGGTCGATATAGACCAGGTCGCAGCCCGTCGGATCCATATCCAGCGCACTGGAACAGACAGCTCGACAGGCTCGTCCGGAGTCGAACACGGCTGCGTCAGCCGCCGTGGCGTAACGCTTCATATGAACATTGAACGGAGTGTCCCAGGTAACCTTGTTTCCGAACGAGCGGGCCACGTCTCTTGTGCGCATTGCAAGGTTGGCCCGGTGGAACAGGTTGTACGGTCGCTTGGCCAGGCACGCCTGGAAGAGGGAGTACATCGCAAGATCGCGCCTTGCCCCGTGGAGCTTGTCAATCCTCGGCAGGATCTGGTCTACGAACCGATTCTCGTGGCGTTCGAAGAAGATTTCATCGAAGACGCGCTCCACGATCCCGATCGGACCGTCGGATGTGGGGAGGCCGGAAACCAGCGCTTCGATCTCGTCCCCCAGCGTTTCTGTGGAGTTCTGGATCAGCGCGCGGGCAGCCACGACATTGGACTCGAGCGCGTCACTGGCGGTCACTTCGGCTCCCAGGCACTTGAGTAGATATGCCACCGAACCCGTACCGCAGAAGGGATCCAGGGCCGTGTCGAACTCCAGTTTGCGAAGCACGTTCGCGAGCAAGGGCAGCAGTTTTCGCTTGGAGCCCGCGTAGCGTGTCTTGGGAAAACGCTCCCAGTGCCTGTCACCTGGTTCCGTCATGCATTCCGTTGTAGTCGTCGTTTGTTGAGGAAGAAGATGCCGAGGGCGAAAACGATCCCGGAAATGGCGCCAACCAGGACGTCCGATGGAAAGTGCACGCCCAGAGCTGTTCGTGAGAGCCCCACCAGCGCCGCCAGGACCACGAATGCCGGGGTTGCCACAGGGTACATGCACGAGAGGTAGGCAGCAGCCCCAAAGGCCGTCTGGGTGTGTCCTGATGGAAACGAGCGATCCGACGGGGTGCCGAGGGGCGTATGGACCTCCGCGCCGGTTCCCTTGAAATGCTCCGCGGGCCTCGGTCTGTCCACCGCAACTTTCGCCACGGTCACTGCGAGGCCGCCCAGGGCCACGGAAATTACCATTGGCAACAGTTGCTCACGGAATCTCTTGCGATCGAGGAAGAAGAGCGACGGGACAATCAGCAGGGCCAGCACATATCCGTTGCCCAGGCGCGTCGCAATGCTGAAGAAGGTCGACCAGCCACTGCTCGAGAATCCCTGGTTGATATGGATGAATAGCAGTTCGTCGAGGCTCACTTGCAGTACCGTTATTCAGATGGGACCAGGCGAATCCGGACGCGCTTTTCGCTTGTGGGCCACAGGGTGTTGTCGAAAACCAGGTACAGGGGCTGTTCGTCGGACGAGGCGTGAAGCACGGTGGTAGCGCCGCCGGTGGCCAGGGAAACGGAGTGACCGTTGAACTGGGATCCCGTCAGAAAGGCCTGGTACGCGGAGGCGTTCAGCACGAAGACATCAACCACTCCGCCCTCGAGAATCACCGGGTGCGTGAAACCCAACTCGTAGCCTTCGGTGATCTGGTTGATGCGGCGCTGCTCGGTTTCGATCACCTCGAAGTCCAGTTGCACGGCGAGATCCCCCGTCGGCAGATCCCCCACATTTTGTACCAGCCTCGGGTAGGGCACGGTGAACTGCATGTCCACTGTGTACAATTCATCTGGCGTATTGGTCCAGACGGCACCGTAGCTGCTCGGTTCACCCAGGATCGGATGAGAGGCTTCGATCCTGTAGCCGAGGTCGTCGCCGAGCCTGAACGCCGCTTCTCCCAGAACATCCGTGTAGGACCAGGTACAAGGCGCGTTTCCGGCTTCCGCCGATCCCACGATTACCCGCGCGCCCTCCACCGGTTCTCCGATCGAATCCGTGATTCCCACCACCACGTCCTTGTACGGCGTGTAAAGTTCAGACGCGAAGATGTTGTCGTCCGGGCGAAAGCGAAAAACGTGCGCCAGCTCACCGAAGACACCGGCGCCATCGTATGTGTCGTCGTCGAAGACCTCCGGCATGTCAATGTAGGGATAATGGGGGTTACTGCCGATCTCGCCGAGGCTGTTGTCCCACATGATCCAGCGCTCGTCCCAGTACTCGTTCCATTCGTGATCGTCCGCCCTCGCCGAGGCCGTCACCACGGGCACCAGCACTGCCCGTGAAGCGGCGCTGGTAATCATTGCGTACTGTCCGCAAGAACCGATCGGGTCGTTGTAGATGGCCAGGATCCCCGGTGGATTGGTGCCGTATTGGAAGGTCATGAAGCTCTGAATCCACTCGCCGATACCCAGGACGGCGGCAGGAAGATCCTGGGCCCCGGATACGTGCTCGAGCAAGGTAGAGCCGTACGAGTCATCCTCCACCAGGAAGGTGCGCCAGAAGGACCCGTTCTCGTATTTCGGAAATTCGAAATAGGCCCGAGGGTACACCACGTACCAGTAGTACTTTTCGACATCCAACTGGAACTCACCGTTCTCGCCCATCAGCTCCAGCGTGCTTCGGCCGTCGTCGAGATCCACTATCGCGACATAGTCGAGCTGTTCATCAATGGTGTAGATCGCTTCGGCGTTTTCTGAAAAGAGAGCTTCGGATCCATCCGCAACAATCCACTCCAGCATGGGCGCATCCGTCACGGCGATGGACCAGGCCACCTCGTCCAGCCATTGCTCGTCGGCGCTGTTTATCTGATCCGCCAGGGCCGCCGCCGTGTTTGCATTCAGGGAAGACAGCTTTGAAGCGAGATCGGTCTGGATCCATGCGGGGGTGCGGTCCACTGCCGCGCCGGCCTCGTCATCGAGAAGAGAATAGGGATCCACAGGCGCGTTCACGAATGTGCATTCCTCGCCGATCATGATCGCCAGATGGTCCCCACCGCCGATGATGAAGATGTCGTCAAAGTTACCGGAATCCACCCCGGCATCACCCCCATCGGTTCCTTCGTCGCAACCGATGGCAACCGCCAGAATAATGACGAAGATTGGAAATGATCTTCTCATGATTACAAGAAAATAGCACAACCGGCGGGATGGAGTCGGGAATTATTACTCCGAGGGCACTGTGAGAGCTACTTCGGCGGAGAGTTTGCGATCATATTTTATCTGGATGATCATCGTGTCCGCTACCGTGCAATCCACCTCCACCTCGAACGATCCGTTCTCCTCGGTCTCCTGCATCACGCCGGCGCCCCAGCTGTCGTTGTACACGAGGGCGATGTTCCTCGCGGTCTGACCTTCGTCGCAACCGACGGTGCAGAATCCTTCGGTATTGGGCGGCGAGACGGCGCAGAATTCCGGCGGTGGAACCGGGACGGTTGGGGTGCTGTTGCATCCGGAAACGGCGAACAGAAACAACAGGGTTGCAACCAGGGCAAGGGTGGCTATTTGGGCTTTTTTCATCGCGGACATGAGGTCCTCCTTGGGCTTCCGAATTGATCGGGCCGAAATTCATTGTATCAAAATGCGTGCCGCTTTGCTATTTTGCAACAAGCATTGAAATCATTTGTTATTTTAGTTCGGTGCCTTGACATTTCGCCCGGAAAAGCCAACCAAGTTGTCGGCAAGGGCCAACATGGTTTACACAGTCGTTGATTCCGACCTCTTCAAGAGCGAGCGCAACACAGAAAATATGTTTCGTTTTCGATAACTTGAGTGTTGACTTCATCTGTCAGAAAGCTATCTTTCTGGACTGGTTTACAAGGTGCTATTTAATGAAATCAAATGACAAACACGACCACTATTAACAAGAATATAATTCCCATAAAAATAGAAACGGGAATGCGCCACGCATACCTCGATTACGCCATGAGTGTAATCGTGGGTCGGGCACTGCCGGACGTGCGCGATGGGCTCAAACCGGTCCATCGGCGAATCATGTTCGCCATGCACGAACTCAAGAACACCTGGAACTCGTCGTACAAGAAATCAGCGCGCGTTGTGGGCGACGTCATCGGTAAGTACCACCCCCACGGCGATTCAGCTGTCTATGACGCCCTTGTGAGGATGGCCCAGGATTTCTCCATGAGGGAGATACTGGTGGATGGGCAGGGCAACTTCGGTTCGGTGGACGGAGATTCTCCCGCTGCCATGCGTTACACCGAGGTGCGGATGGCCAGGTTGGCCTCCAATCTACTCGGTGACATCGAGAAGAACACTGTAGATTTTATTGAGAACTATGACGGTTCGCTCAAGGAACCGGTGGTTTTCCCGGCGGCATACCCCAATCTGCTTGTCAATGGATCCAACGGAATAGCTGTCGGGATGGCAACCAACATTCCGCCCCACAACCTGGGAGAGGTGATCGACGGGACCATCTGCCTCGCTCGAAACCCGGACGTGGGGATCGACGAGCTCATGAGCCACATCCCGGGGCCCGACTTTCCAACGGGTGGGATCATCTGCGGGCGAGCGGGGATCTACAAGGCTTACAGCACCGGGCGCGGATTGATCACCATCCGGGCCAAGGTCGACATCGAAGAGATAAAGGGGTCGGCCGATCGCGAGCGAATCGTCGTTCACGAGTTGCCCTACCAGGTCAACAAGGCGCGCCTCATGGAAAAAATCGCGGAGCTCGTCCGCGACAAGCGAATAGAAGGGATCTCCGCGCTGCGGGACGAGTCTGACCGTACGGGGATGCGCATGGTCGTCGAGCTGAAGAAGGACACGTTCTCCCAGGTCGTGCTCAATCAGCTGTACAAGATGACGGCGCTGCAAACGTCGTTCGGAGTGATCGCCCTGTCCATCTCCGAAGGTCAGCCCAGACTCTTCGGGCTGCGGGGAACCATTCAGGCGTTCCTGGACTTCCGCGAGGAGGTGGTGCGTCGCCGGACCATGTTCGATCTCGACAAGGCGAGAGCCAGGCTCCACATCCTCGAGGGTCTCGAGATAGCCATCGACAACATCGACGAGATCGTCAAATTGATACGAGGATCCAGGGACCCCGAGGAGGCACGGGGCGGTCTGATGGAGACGTTCTCGCTGACAAAGATCCAGGCCGTGGAAATCCTCTCCATGCGATTACAGCGACTCACGGGGCTCGAGCGCGGCAAGATCATCACCGAGATGGCGGAATTGAAGGTCGTGATCGACAGGCTCGTTGCCCTTCTGAGCAATCGAGATCTCCTCATCGATCACATCGTCGAGGAGCTCGAGGCCATCAGGAGCGCCTACGCCACGCCCCGCAGAACCGAGATCATCGAAGACTACTCCGATTTCGAAATGGAAGATCTCATCGCCGAGGAGGACATGGTGGTCACCGTCTCGAATCTCGGCTACATCAAGCGGACGCCCGTGTCCGACTACCGGGCCCAGCATCGCGGTGGCAAGGGTCTCACGGGCATGGAAACCCGCGAGGAAGATTTTGTCACCAAGCTGTTCGTCGCGTCCACTCACGCCCACGTGCTCTTCTTCTCCGACAGGGGCAAGGCCTACCTCAAGAAGGTGTACCAGGTTCCCCTTGGGGGCCGAACCGCCAAGGGCAAGGCAATCGTCAACTTCGTGGGAATGGAGTCTGGCGAGAAAGTGGCCGCGGTCCTGCCGGTGGCCGAGTTCGCGGAGGACCGTTTCGTGCTGACCGCCACGCGAAAGGGCTATGTCAAGAAGAGCAACCTCATGGCCTATTCCCAGATCCGCGTCACGGGGATCATCGGGGTGGTTATCGACAGCGGAGACGAGCTCATCGGGGCGGAGACTCTGGGCCACGGCGACAACGTCATTCTCGGAACCCGTGAAGGGCAGTCGATCAGGTTCGAGGGCACGCAAGCGCGCGCCATGGGCCGTCAGAGCCGTGGTGTGCGTGGAATAGAAATCCGAAGAGATAACGGTGACGACGACGCAGTGGTCAGCATGGCGGTCGTTCCGGACCAGACGGCGCAGACCCTGCTGACGGTCAGCGAGAACGGCTTCGGAAAGCGCACAGTCCTGGATGAGTACCGCGTTCAAAAACGGGGAGGGATGGGACTTCTGACCATCAAGATGAGCGAGCGCAACGGGAAGGTCGTGGATGTTCGCCCGGTGGCCGATGACGATCACGTGATGATTATCACCAACGGCGGCAAGATCATCCGTATGGCCGTCGACTCCATCTCCACTCTTGGGCGCAACACGATGGGTGTCCGCCTGATACGGCTCTCAAAGGACGAGCTGGTGGTTGGCGTCGAACGACTGGCGGACCGGGATTCCGTGGACGGAGAGTTGTCAGAACCGCCGCCGCCGACGATAATGCCGAACGGAGAGGACAAGGACCAGCAGGAGGATCGCTAGGCAATAGGGAGGGCTCATGGGCATTGCCGTCGGTATCGATTTGGGAACGACGAATTCCTGCGTGGCGGTAGTTCAGGCTCAGCGTGCCAGGGTGGTGGAGGACGCTGAGGGCAAGAGGATCCAGCCCTCGGTTATCTCCTTTCATCCAGGCGGCGCTACCCTGGCGGGTCAAAAGGCCAAGGACCGCCTTGTAATCGACCCCAAGAACACCATCTATTCTTTCAAGCGCCTTCTGGGGCGGAAGATATTGTCAGAGGAAATGCAGAACATCACCGATGAGTTTCCGTATTCGGTGATGGAGGGTCCCGACGGCATCCCGGTTATACAGGCTCGCGGGCAGGAATTGAGCCTTCCGGAGATTTCGGCGATAATGCTCAAGTACCTCCGCGAGATGTGCACGCAGACCCTCGGTGTTGATATCGACGAACTGGTCATCACCGTGCCGGCCAATTTCAACGATGTTCAGCGATCCTCGACCAAGGTTGCGGCGAGAATCGCCGGCTTCAATGTGTTGCGTATCCTCAACGAGCCGACTGCGGCCGCGCTCGCGTATGGTTTCGGCGGACAGCTCACAGAGAAGATCGCGGTTTACGACTTCGGCGGCGGCACTTTCGACATCACAATCATCGAGTTGATGGACGATATCTTCGAGGTGCTCTCCACCGCCGGTGAAACCTTCCTCGGCGGCGACGATTTCGACGAGAAGATAGTGGAGGAGATGCGGCGACAGTTCCTCTTCATGCACAGGTACGATCTGGGCGAGGACCCGATAGCCATGCAGCGTGTGCGAACCGTGGCAGAGCGTATCAAGTGTCAGCTGTCCAACCTCGATGAGGTCGAGGCCACTCTGCGGGAAATCGCATACGGACCCGGTGGTGTCGCCATCGACTTCTCGTTCAAGATCACCCGCACGAAGTTCGAGTCCATGATCGAACCCCTGGTCGACAAGAGTATAGCGACCTGCCAGGAATCGCTTAAGCTGGCCAAGCTCGACGCTTCCTCCCTCGACAGCCTGATTCTCGTTGGCGGCTCGACCAGGATTCCCCTCGTGCGAAAAAAGGTTAAGGAGTTCTTCAACAAGGAGCCGCGCACGGAGATCAACCCGGACGAGGTGGTGGCCATCGGCGCCGCGATCCATGCGTTCTCCCTGACCGGGGAGGAGCTGCCGGAAGATCTGCCGGCGCCGGTCGAACCCGGGAGTGGGGTGGATTCTGCCGATATGTTGGAGCCGGTTCGTACGTCCGCGCCAATGGCCAAACCGACGGGAGCCAGGCCGCCGCCGCCGCCTATTGATTCAACACAAAGGATCCCAAAGCTCCAGAAAACAATCATGGGCCTTCCCGCTCCCCTCGAAAGCGATGAGCCCTCGCACGAGGACCCGGGTGGCGATCTTCCGGATGTAAAGTCTCAAGCGCCGCCGCCTGTTATTGAGATGGAGCCCGACCCGCCGCCTGTTATTGAGATGGCGCCCGAATCACCGCCGCCGCCGCCTGTGATACCCAGTAAGAAAGCCCCGCCGCCGCCGCCTGTTATTGAGATGGAGCCCGACCCGCCGCCGCCGCCTATTGATCTGGTGGCCGGCGAGGATCGCGTTCTGCCGAAGGACGAAAAAGGGTCCTTTTCCATTCCCATGGTCAGCACTGCAGCAGCTTCCACCTTGTTGCTCGATGTTACCCCCAGAGGCCTGGGCGTTGCCACCGCCGGTGGTTACTGCGACCAGATAATCGAGCGCAACGCCGCTATTCCCGTGGAGCAGTCGAGATTGTTCTCCACTTCAACGGACAACCAGGTTGCGGTGGCCATCAATATCTTCCAGGGAGAATCGCGTAGGGTGGAGCAGAACACCTTGCTCGGCCAGGTCCATCTGTCCGGGTTAAGGCCCGCCCAGCGCGGTGAGGTCAAGATCAAGGTGGTTTTCGAGATCGACACTGACGGAATCCTGGGTGTCTCGGCGGTCAACGAGGAATCCGGCGAGGCGCAAGATACTCGCATTCAACTACTGGGCGGTCTCAACGAGGACCAGGTCAACGCGCTGGTTTCGAAGTACTCCAAGTCATGAGCGGAAGAGATCCCGACTTCGACGCCTATGTTCTCAAGATCCATGAAGTTCTTGGCCGGCTGGACTACTACCGCCTTCTCGGGGTGGATCGATCCGCGAAGATACCCGAGATCAAGAAGGCCTTTTTTTCTATTGCGGGCAAGTTCCACCCGGATCGCAACAGGAACGCCGATGAGACAGTCAGCCAGGCGATCTACAACATCTTCAAGCGGCTCAACGAAGCCTACCGCGTCCTTTGCGATTACGAGAAACGCGTGTTGTATGATGAGGGCCTCGATGGCGGCTCCACCAGGTTGGAGTACGAGGGCCGAAGGACCATGATCCCCAAAACCGCAGAGGAAACCATGACCTCCCGGGAGGCCCGTCAGTTCTACAGGCAGGCGGCGGAGGCCCTCAAGAGCGGCAACCTCATGCAGGCGGATCTCCACATCAAGGTCGCCTCCAAGCGGGAGGGCGAGAACAAGGCCATCGAAGAACTGATGGAGAAAATCGACACCGCCCTGGCCGAAAAGAAGAAGAAAAGGAAGTAGAGGATGACCAAGTGGGTGCTATGAAATATCTCGTGACAGGAGGCGACGGTTTTATCGGTCGTGCTCTGGTGCGGCGACTCTTGGAGGATGGTCATGGGGTCGTTATTGTCGACAACCATATTACATCGGAACCTGGGCAACGGCATTCGAGGCTCGATCGCGTTGTACAAAACATCGAATCCTTTGATACGACATTTATCCAGGGGCGATTGGACGGAATCATCCATCTGGCGTCCGTTGCGATACCAACGCTGTACATGGAGCGTCCAAGGACGGTGATAGATCCTAACGTCTGGGGTACGCAGAGGATGTGCGATCTGGCCAAAGAAAAAAAATGTCGTCTCCTTTTCACATCGAGCAGCGAGGTATACGGCCATACTACTTCTGAGAAATGCGCCAGGATGGGAATCTCGGAGTTAGATCGTTCTCTTACTTCCCTTCTCACACCCCGGACACCTTATTCCAGCGCAAAGCGGATGGGGGAAGAGTTGGTTTCAAGCTTTCGAAGGGATGGTGGTGACGGTGCGGCCCTCCGGCTTTTCAATGTCTACGGTCCTGGTATGGATTGGTCCACCAGCGGCTATGGGCGGGTTATACCGAACTTCATGGATGCTCTTTCCGGTGGAAGAGATCTGCCGATTTATGGCGATGGCGAGCAGACCCGATGTTTCCTATGGATCGATGATGCGGTCGAGGTTATCTGTCGTCTTCTGCATTACCCCGAAGAGCTTCCTCAGGCGATCAACATCGGACATCCGGACGAGTTGACCGTTAACAAACTTGCGAAGATGGTCCTTCTGGAATGGGGAAGCGACGTCGGTATGGAACATCTGGACACGCTGCCCGACGAACCGAGACATCGACGGCCGGATACGACGTTGTTGCGAGCGTTGACGGGATGGGAGCCCATTGTTGATCTTGCGGAGGGTTTACGCCGAATACATGCCAATCTGGATGGATGATCTAGATGAGTTTGCATCGGTATTGCCACGGGGGTCAGCCCCGTCACCAGTACCTGAAGATGCAATGCAGCGCCTCGAGCCCATCGATGAGACCGATCTTCTTGCCCTGGTCGTGCCCGCGACCCTCGTATCTGATACCGACCTCGATGATCCGACACTCCATCCGCGCCGCCCGGGCCGTGAGTTCCACCTCGATTCCGAAGCGATCCTGCTCTAACGGCATCTGCTGGATCACCTCCCGGCGAAAGCATTTGTAGCAGGTCTCCATGTCGGTCAACGCGAGGCCGGTGCAGTAGTTGGACAGCACGGTGAGCAGCCGGTTTGCCCACCGATAGGCCCAGCGCTGGCGTGGGCGATTCCCATGGTCGAGATAACGCGATCCGTAGACCACGTCTGCCTTGTCGGCGATGATTGGGGCCAGTAACGCCTTGTAGTCTGCCGGATCATACTCGAGATCGGCGTCTTGAATTACCACGGCGTCGGCGTGACAATGGGATAAGCCGGTCCGCACGGCCGCACCCTTCCCACAGTTGGTGCGGTGCCGGTAGCAGTGGATCCGCTCATCTCGCCCCTCGATCCGTTCGAGGATATCCCGTGAGCCATCGGAGGAGGCGTCGTCCACGACGATCAATTCCTGCACCAAGTCGCTGGCGAGCACCTTGGCCACGATTGCTTCGATCGAGGCGGCCTCGTTGTACACCGGCATGATCACGCTGAGCTTCACGGAACCTGTTTCCTCAATCGCTTTTTTGCAGAAGTGGTCTACAAATTCAATATACATCCGATCTGGGCCGATCGGCAATCGGTCGGCGGGATCCAGGCTTGATGTTACACTGCATTCGAGCTACGGTTTTGAATATGCGGTGGATTGTCGGCTGTCTCGCGCACATGGTACGCGTCAGATTGATGGACATCCTGTTCCTGCAGGGGGCGCCGGTGCTCGGCATTCTGTTCGCCCTGAGCACCTTCGGCGAGTTCGACTGGCTACGGCTGAGTCTGTTTCTCCTCGGCTCCACCAGCCTGGTTGCCTTCATCTTTCTGTTTAACGACTGGGCCGACCTTCGAGTGGATCGCAACGCTCCTTCCAAGGCCGAGGACGTCTTCACCAGTCGGGGAGTGACGCAACGGCAGATGCTGGTGTTTTGTATCTTTCTGGCGTCGGTGAGCCTGATGTTGATGGCCCTGTTGTCCTGGCTCTCCCTGACCCTGGCCGCCGGTATCGCCCTTGCGGGCGTCCTGTACTCTTGGCCGGCTGGTGGAGCCAAGGGCCTGCCCGTCGCCTCCTCCCTCACCCATCTGGTGGGCCAGTGTCTGCAGTTCCTGCTGGGCTACACCTTGCAGGCCGCGATCGACTCTCGCAGCCTGCAGCTCGGCGTGTTCTTTGCGCTGGTATTCGTCGGAGGGCACCTCAACCAGGAGGTGCGCGACCACGAAACGGATCGAGACAGTGGGGTTCGGACCAACGCGGTGACCTTTGGACAGCGGCCGGTATTCTTCGCCAGTCTCCTTCTGTTCACCGCCGCCTTTGCCTACCTGGGTTGGCTTGCCATGCGCGGCACCGTGGCACGGGAGATGGCGTTCCTCATCATGCTGTACCCGGTCTACGCGATTGTCTGCTGGCGAGCCTACGCATCGGGCCTCAGCTTTGCGAGCGCGACTCGCCTGAAGCTGGCCTACCGCTTGATATTCATGGCGATCGGCGTGGGCATCGTCGCGATCAGGATCAGCGAGATCGTGCTCGACCGGGGAGCGGCGAAGTGATCCGAACGACCCTCATGGCCGCAGCGCTGGTCGCCATCACTGCAACGGTCTACCTGCTTAACGGTCGCACGATAGTAAGCGGTGATACCCTGCCGACTCGTTGCGTGCCGTTCAGCCTGATCAGGGAGGGCAACTTCGACCTCGACGAATTCGCTTTCCTTCACGACGAGCGGGCGCGGGCTTGCTTTCCCACAGTGGAAACCGTGCCCTACTACCTGCGCAAGCGTGGAGAACACGTATACTCGGCGTACACCATAGGACCGGCTCTGCTCGCCTTGCCAGTCTACCTGGTGCCCGTGCTCAGCGGGATAGAGGCGGGTAGTGAGGAGGCCGAAGCCCTGGAGAAGTACGCGGCGACAGGCATTACTGTGCTATCGGTGCTGTTCCTGTTTCTCGCCCTCGCGCATCTGATTTCACGGTGGTGGGCGATCGTCTTCGCCCTCGTCTACGGGCTGGGCACGAGTTCGCTCTCGATCAGCAGCCAGGCCCTCTGGCAACACGGTCCGAGCCAGATGATGCTCTCACTGACCTTGTTCCTGCTGGTCCGTGCCGAGAAGATCGACGAACGCCACATGCCCTTCGCCGCCCTGGCCCTCGGCGCCGCCGCGACGATGCGGGCGCTCAACCTGTTTGTCGCCCTGCCGCTCGGAATATGGCTACTGTTGCGGCATCGCCGTCAGGTGCTTCCCTGCCTCGTTGCCTTTCTCATGCCGCTGGCGCCGCTGCTGGTGTACTACCTGATCGTATTCGGGGCGCCATCCCCTACCTTCGAGAACATCGAGATCGACCTCTTGTCCTGGTTCAAGCAGATCCCGCTGTACGAGGGCTTGTTCGGTTCGTTGTTCGGACTGGCGCGGGGACTGTTCGTCTACTCACCGGTGCTGCTGTTCGCGGTGGGTGGGGTGGTCATTGCCGCGAGGACGCGCGATGGGCTCGCCATCGCCGTGGCTGCGGGCGCGGTGCTCGTCATGCTGCTGGTCGGCAAGTGGTTCATGTGGTGGGGTGGACACTGCTACGGGCCCCGCCTGCTCGCCGACATCGGACCGCTGCTGTGCTTCCTCTTCTATCCACTCGCGAACCTGCTCAGTCGGCGTAAGCTGGCCGCGGCGGCATTCTTCAGCGTTGCGGTAGTCTCCATCGGTATCCATCTCCTCGGCGCCTTCATGTACGATGGCCGGTGGGATGTGCTCGCCGAGACCGACCTCGACTACGGTGGCTTGATCGACCCTCCGGCGGGCGGCCCGATTGGTTTCTACGGGGGGGACCTGTTGCAGCGCCTGGGCCTCACCGACGCTCTGAGCCCGGAACGGCGTGGGGAGGGGCCCGACGACGAACAACCGATCGATACGCCGGCGCCGCTGGGACGGTTGATCGAGGGACCGATCGAGGAACGACCGGATCCGTTGCGGACGGAGCTGTCGACAGACCGCCGAACTTACCACGACGGTGATACCATGCGCCTCGACTTCTCGGTAATCGACCCCGGGAGACCCCGGGCGATGAACATCTACTTCATCGTCCGCCCGCCGCGCGGTTGGGTCGCCTTCTTCGATGGCTACCGGTTGCATCGACGGGTCCACCCGCGCGATCAATGGCCGAGCTGGGTGCGTCATTCCCCGGGATGTTACGGCTTCAATGGGTCGTTGGACGTGCACCTCGAAGACTGGCCGCCGGGGGACTACACCTGGTACCTGCTGTTCACCGACGCGCGGCGACTCGAGCCGCTCGGCCGGGCGTCCGCCGCCATCACCGTCGAACGAGGGGCTGCGCCATGAGGTGGGGTGGCAAGGGAAAGGTGCTGTTGCTCGGTTTGGTGGCGCTGATCGTTGCGTCAGTGCCGCTCTGGTGGCTCTGCGGAAACTCCGGCTCCACGGCGGCCGATCCTTTCGAGATGAGCAGTCGCTGTGCCTGGTACGACCCGGAAAAGCTGGCGATGCAGTGGACCTTCTATTTCATCACCGACGACGGCTCCCTGGTCTACGTCGGCTTCGCCGGCCGGCTTCACGACTCTGCGGGTAAACCGTTCGCAGGGATCAACCTGGTGGTGCTGCGGGACAACGAGCAGGTGATCAACGTTTGGAATCGCTACCCCCCCAACAAGTTGGTCGTGCGGGACACGGATCTCGACGTCACCCTCGGCAGCAACCGCATCGTCCGCCAGCAAACAGATGGTGGTAATGTTTACAAGTGCTACCTTGAGATCGACGACAAGGGACGGCACATCGTTCTCGACGCCACAGTCGAGCAAACCGTGAAAACGTGCCGCAAAGGCGGGTTCAACTTGCTTTCCTACGAGGAGTTCGGCAACTACTTCGAGTATGAGGTGCCCTGCCCCAGGGGCCGGCTCTCGGGCTCGCTGACCGTGGATGGAAAGAAGGAGGGCTTGCGCGGCACCGGCTACCTGGAGTCCATCCGCTGGCTCAAGTCGCAGCTCAAGCGCCCGGCACGGTGGTACTGGGGCTACGCCTACGCCGATCCGTACACCGTGCTGTTCTTCAAGCCCGGCGACTATCCCCACGCCCGCACGCTGCTCACCCTCCACCGCGACGGCGAGTGCGTGGCGGTGGTGGAGGACGGCGATCTGCGGGTGAGCCCGCCGGATCGGGGCAACGGTGCCTTTTCTCTCATCTATGGCGAGGAGGATCTGGACGTGGTGTTGCGCGTGGACAGCCGCGCCCGGCGATCCCGCGACTTCCCGATCTACATCGCCCCGTTCGAGCTGGACCTGCGCCACGGCCAGCTGCGGCACAGCTATCAGGGCAACATGGTGTTCGAGATCGGGGAGTGGCGCTCGTTCTAGCAGTCAGTAGCCTGTAGGACGACGGCTGGCCCCGGGGATGAGGTCGGGCCGGCCCGGCTTGTGCCCCTTGCCGGCGCCGCGGAACAGCTCGATCCCGGTCTTCACTGCCGGCCAGACGAAGCGCCGGTTGGGGAAGTCCCGGAAGACTCGGGCGATGCGGGAAGGGCTGGCCGCCATCCGCACGTAGGCCCATTTCTGGATCTGAAACAGGGTCTCGTCGGAGACCGCGCTCAGGTTCATCGGTCCACGAAAGTAGTCGTGATCCTCGTGGCGGTAGCCCCGCTGCCCAAGCTCCTTGGCATAGGTGTCGTAGAGCTCGGTGCCCTTGAACGGCACCACCACGAAGAAGAAGGCGGCGTGCAGTCGGGACCGCACGGCGAAGTCCACCGTGGCCTTCAGCTCCGCCTCGGTCTCCCCGGGGAAGCCGAGCATGAAATAGCCCCGGGTATAGATTCCCAGATCGGCGCAGGTGTCGATGGTCCAGCTCACCTTGGCCAGGTCCAGGTTCTTGCGGATCATGCGCTGGATCCGCGGGGAGGCGCTCTCCACCGGCACGCAGATCAGCGCGTGGTCGAAACACGCGAGCTTCTCCAGGAATTCCCGGTCGAGGGTGTCGCAGCGCAGTCCGTTGGGGAAGGCCACGTCCACCGGCAGCCCCTCGGCCTGGATCAGGTCGAAGATGCGCTTGGCCCGATCGAGCTGGTGGTTGAATACGTCGTCAATGATCTCGATGTAGCCCACGTCATGGCGATCGACCAGCAGGCGCACCTCCTCGAGCACGTTCTCCGGGGAACGAGGGCGGAACTTCTTGCCGAAGATGGACAGGCAGTAGGTGCAGTTGTACGGGCAGGCCCGCGAGGTGAGCAGGTTGGCGAAGCGCGGCCGGGAGCGGATGCCGGACATGCTCTTGAACTGCGAGTACTCCCCGACGTCCACCAGATCCCAGGCGGGCAGCGGAATGGAGTCGAGATCCCGAATGAAAGGCCGTGCCGGCGAGCGCCCGATTCCCGCACCGTTGCGGAAGGCTACACCGGGCACCCGATGCAGATCTCCCCCGCGGGACCACTCGCGCACCAGCTCGGCGAAGGTCTCCTCTCCCTCTTCCAGCACCAGCAGGTCCATGTCGGCGCAGGCCAGCGATTCCTCGGGGAAAGCCGTGGGGTGGGGCCCGCCGGCGATTACCGGCCCGTCGAAGCCGCTGGCGCGGATCGCCGCCGCCGCCCGGGCCATGCTCGAAGCCTCCACGGTGATGGCGCTGAGCCCCACCAGGTCGGGCCGGTAGGAGTTCACCACGTCTCGCAGCTCGTCGTAGTTCTCGTCTCGGGTGCGCAGGTCGTGGATCCGCACTTCGTGGTCGACGCGCTCCCGCCGCAGCCGGGCGGCCAGGTACATCAGCCCCAGAGGGTAGGAGAAGGCGCTGAGCACCCCCTCGTACTGAGAGCACTTGACTAGTAGAATCCTGGCCATCAGTCGCCGTATATGAACCGGGCGTTGCAGCCCCGGCGGTAGTCGTCGAAGTTCACCGGACACTGGCCGCGGCAGCAGTGAGCCAGCCGTTGGCGGTCCCGGCGAATGTCCACCAGGCACTCCCGCAGGGAGCGGGAGTCGATGTGCCCGTATGAGTAAGGCACCGCCGGGCAGTAGGTGACGTGCCCGGAGGGCATCACATTGATGTGGTAGGCCCCGCCGCCGCGGCAGTGATCCGCCTCGTCGGGGAACTCCAGCATCACCTTGGGAGAGCGGTTGAACTCGCGGCGGTAGCGATCCCGCTCCTCCCGGGCGAGGTTCTCCTCGGGCTTGTCGTAGAAGTGGCCGGAGAGCAGGGGGAAGAAGACGAACACCGAATCGACGCCGAGCTCCTCTCCCAGGCGCGAGATGGCCCGCAGCTCGCCTGGGTTGCTCCTCGACACGTAGGTCCAGATCTCGGTGAGAATGCTCCGCGAGAGAGCCAGGCGGATCCCGCCTACCGCGCTTTCGAAGCAGCCCTGCACCCCCCGCAGCTCGTCGTGCCGGGAGGCGTCGGCGCTGTCGATGGAGACGATCAGCTTGGTCACCCCGGCCTCGTCGATTGCGGTGACGGTGGGCTCGTCGAGCAGTATCCCGTTGGAGGTGATGCTGACCGCCAGATCGCGCGACCGGGCGTAGGCGATCTGGTCCAGCGCGTCACTGCGCAGCAGGAACTCGCCGCTGCAGAAGAACACCTGGTAGCCGCCGAGCTCCACCAGCTGGTCCACGGCGCTCCGCACCTGCTCGGTGGTCAGCGACCGGGGGAACTTCTCGTGGGTGAATTTCTCGTAGCAGTGAACGCAATCGGCGTTGCAGGCGTGCGAGGAACTGATGAACAGCTCCTTGAGTTGCAGCGCCCCGGCGCGGGAGCGCAGCTGGCACTTGACGAACCTGGCGCGCTGCCGGTGATCGAGCCGCCGCAAGTACTTGAGATGGTAACGGATGATGTTGGATGCGCGCATTCGGCTCCCCTCGGCGGCGGCTTCATAGTTTACACCTCCGGGGTCGGGGCGCAACCCCGGCCGGGTCCGCCCCGGCGCCGCAGCGGGGACGGTCTCCTTGACCCTCAGTCGTTGGAGAACTAGTATTTCCGGGCGACCTCGTTGACGGGGCGTCAGAGCGATCATGAAGCGAAACGGCGACATACGCGGGGCGGTACGGGCGCGCGACGTCGCGACCCTGGCCAGACTGGCCGGCCAGTACGCGCTCGACCTAACGCGGCGCGGCATGCTCGAAATGAGCAGCCTGCGCGCACACTTCGCCCGGGCCACCCTGCGCGAGCTGGTTCGCGGCGTTGGCGAGCGCGACCATCCGGAGATCGCGACCCTGGTAGTCACCCCCCGCTGTCCGCTCGACTGCTGGCACTGTTCCGAGGGGGTGCGCCGTGGGCGTTCGCTGCCACGCGAGGCGATGCTGGGCGTGATCGACGATCTGCAACGGATGGGCACCTCGGCGATCGCCTTCACTGGCGGCGAGCCGTTCCTCAGCGAGCGCCTTGCGGAGTACATCGAGCGGGTGGCGCCGCCCACGGGTGCGCTTGTCTTCTCCTCGGGCTGGGAGCTGCCGGAGGAGACCGCGCGGCGGCTGGAGGGTCGCTCCAACCTGCTGGTGCTAGTCAGCGTGGACAGCCTGGATGAGGCCGAGCACGACCGGCTGCGCGGGCGCGAGGGCTCGTACTCCCGCGCGATCGCCACGCTGGAAACGCTGCGCCGGTACCGGATCCAGCGGGAGGTGAGCACCCTGGTCACCAGCGGCCGGATCCGCTCCGGCGAACTGGAGCGCTTCCTCCTGGAGATGCGGCGGCTGGGCATCGAGGCGGTGCAGATCTTTCAGCCACGCCCGGTGGGCAAGCTGCGGGCCGCGCACGGATCCCTGCTCACGGCGGAGGACCGGCAGTGGATGATCGACCTGGCGCGGCGCTCCGCCACCGACCGCCGCTTGCCGTTGCTGCTCAACTACCCCTATGTCGAGAGCCCCGAGGTGCTCGGTTGCTGCGGCGGCACGTATCGACTCTACGTGGACTCTCGGGGAGAGGTCTGCCCCTGCGACTTCTGTCCGGTCTCCTACGGCAACGTTCAGGACGAGCCGCTGGAGCGCATCTGGCGGCGGATGCGGGGGGAATTGGAATATCCCCGGGCCGACTGCCTCGTCGAGCGCAACCGGGAGATCCTGGGCGAACTCGAGGGTGCTGGCAAGCTGCCCCATGAAGAGCTGGCCCGGCGGGGCGGCGGCCCGGCGAAGCGTCCCGCCGGCGTGTTCGAACGCTACGGCGACGGCACCTACCGCCTCCTGCTCAAGCACATGTACTTCGTCTCGCGTATGTACCCAAAGATCGATCCGCGTTTCGTCAACGATGAGGGGAGATAACCGGTGAAGGCGTTGAGCATCGAGCTACTGACGTCATTGGCCTCGATGGGCCGGCGGCAGGCGCGCTGGCTGGCCGGGGACCGCTCCCCGTTCGCGGCGACGCTCAAGCTGACCTACCGGTGCAACCTCGTCTGCCTCCACTGTCCCTGGTCGCAGCAGCAGTGCGACGAGCTGTCCACCGAACAGTGGAAGGAACGGATCCGCGAGCTCCGGAGCCGCGGCGTGTCGAGCTTCGTGCTGGAAGGGGGCGAGCCCACCAACCGCGAAGACCTGGCCGAGCTGATCGATTTCACCGCCCAGTGCGGCGGGCGCGTGACCCTGTCCACCAACGGCACGCGGGATCTCACCGGGCTGCACCCCCATCGCTTCCTGATCTCGGTCGACGGGCTCCCCGAGACCCACGATCGCATCCGAGGCCCCGGCTCGTACGAGCAGCTGCGGCATAACGCGGCGAGTGCAAAGGGCGTGAGGCACGCGCTGGTCACGGTCTCGCGGCTGAACAGATACGAGATCCCGGCGCTGATGGACCCGCTGATCGACGTGTTCGACGGCTTCTGGTTCAGCTTCGTGTACGACTACGCGGGCCGTGATCCGATTGCGCTCGGGCCGGACGAGATCCGCAAGGTCGGCACCGAGATCGAGGCGCTGGCCGTGCGTTACCCGGTAGTCAACGTCCCCTACACCCTTTCGCGGGTCGGCACGCGGCGCGCCTGCCGCCCATGGCTGCTGACCACCGTCGCACCGGACGGACGCGAGATCGACGGCTGCATGATCGACGAGCTGGAGCCCGGCGAGTGCGATCGCTGCGAGCTGTCGTGTCATCGCGAGGTGTCCGACCTGGTGGAACCCCGGGCCTTCGCCTTCCATCTGCGGCGGTTCCTGCGAAGGGGTGGCTGAGATGACCCGTCACATCTCGCTGGTGTTCGCCGTCGCACTGTCCCTCACCGGCTGCGGCTCCGAAGAACGCCCCAACGTCCTCCTGATCACCGTCGACACGCTCCGCGCGGACCACCTTGGTTGTTACGGCTACAAGCGCCCGACGAGCCCAAACATCGATAGTCTCGCAGCCGAAGGCGTGCTGTTCGAGCAGGCGGAGGCCCAGGCGCCGTGGACCCTGCCCTCGATGGCCTCGCTGCTGACCTCGCGGTACCCCGCCGAGATCGGCATGATCGACATGACCTCCCGGTTCGACCCGACCCAGCAGACGCTGGCGCTGCACTTCCGCGAGGCCGGGTACGAAACGGCCGCCTTCGTGTCGGGCGGCTACCTCTCGCGACAGCGGGGTTTCGACCGCGGCTTCGACCGCTTCGACGAGCTACCGCCCGAGGACCGTGCTGCCGGGATCAACGCCGCGCTGCGCGAGTGGGCCAAGGCGCCTCGCACCCGGCCGTTCTTCGCCTGGGTGCACTACTTCGACGTCCATTCCGATTACGAGGCGCCCGCGCCGTTCGATGAGCTGTTCGACGACACACCGCCCCGATCCAGGCTGGGGCAAACGGTGTACCTCGCCGGCGTGCTCAACGAGGGAACACCGCTTCGCAGCGCCGATCTCATGACCTCGATAACACTGTACGACCGGGAAATCGCCTACACGGATCACGCCATCGGGCGCGTCCTCAAGCAGCTGGAGAGAAGCGGCGATCTGGACCGGACGGTCGTCGTCGTGGGCTCGGATCACGGGGAAGCGTTCCAGGAACACGGCTGGTTGCTGCACACGCTGGTCCTCTACGAAGAACTGACTCACGTACCGCTGATCATCCGTTATCCGAAGCGGGTACCCCGCGGCAGACGCGTGACGACCGTGGTTCAGAACCTCGACATTGGACCGACACTGCTCAAACTCGCCGGGATCCCGCCACCCAGGGGAGCCCAGAGCGGCGCGAGCCTCGGCGCCCTGTGGCGTCCCGGATCATCATGGAGCCGACCGGCGTTCTCACACACTGACACCACCAGCCATATCGCGCACTACTCCCGGTCCTACAATGCCAGACGCTCGCTATTCGACATTCGATTCATGATGCGACAGGGTGCAGACAAGATCATCTACAGCCGCGAAGCAAAACGCTACGAGATCTTCGATCTGAGCAAAGACCCGGGAGAAAAGAATAACCTGTACTCAGCAGGAGAGAACAAGAGCGAAAGGTTAAAGAAAAAGCTCGCTCAGTGGGTGGCCAAACAGCATCGCGTGAAGCTGTCACCCGCACAGCACAAGCCTCTGTCCCCCGAGGAGATCAAGCAACTCCAATCGCTCGGCTACATCGATCGGCCTGCCTCAACCGACGCGGGACGAGCCGTAAACCCTGCACCGCCTCCTACTGTACGTACCCAAGCGCCCTGAGTTTTTCGATGACCTTGGGATCGATGGTCGGTGTTGCGGGGCCTGCCTGACGGACGCGCTCGCCGAACTCATGGTCCTCGCGCAACCGCCGGACCGCCGCATCCTGCATTTCGGTCAGCAGGTCGGGTCGATCCGCCGCCAGGTTCCGCCGCTCCAGGGGATCCTCCGTCATGTCGAACAGCCACTCGCCGACCTCAGCGCTGCGCCAGTTGGTGTAAACGAAGTTGCCGCTTTCGAGGCGCACCTGGCTGAAATCCCGATCGGGATAGCTGACTACTTCGGGCCGGGCCGGCGCGCCGCCACGGATCACCGGCATCAGGGACCTCCCCTGGACAGGCATCTGGATCGGCAGGCCCAGGTAGTCGAATAGCGTGGGCATCGCGTCCATCACGGAAACGACCGGCTTCACCTTCCGTGGTTTCACTTTGCCTCCGGCGGGGAACTTGATCAGCAGCGGGACGTGCAGGGTCTCGACGAACAGCTGGCGGTGCTCCCGGCCACCGTGCTCGTGGAACTCCTCGCCGTGGTCGGAGAGCAGGATGACGAGCGTCTCGTCGTACACGCCCGCGGATCGAAGAATCTCCATCACCTGGTGGAAGAGCGCGTCCGAGTAAGACACACCGGAGTCGTACAGTGCCACGACGTGGTCGCGATGATCGGGGCGAGCCAGGTCGACGCCCTGCCAGAATGTCTCGTGCGTTGTTGTAAAGACGTTCCAGCGCAACAACTTCTTGCGCTGGCCGGCGACCTGCCGGTCGATCATCTCCAAAACCGGGTTCTTCCGCTCGTCCGGCACCCCGACAGGCAGCCCTTCGACGGAGCGCCCGCGGAGATAGCGGTCGCGATACGACTCCGGCGCGGAGAGATAGGGGGAGTGGCACACGTAGTGGTGCAGGAACATGAACAGGGGCCGCCCGCGTTTCTTGCAGATCTCGATCCAGGAGCGGATCACATCGAGATCTACGGCGGACCTGTGGGCCGCCATCCAGTTGAAGGAGATGTACTCCGGTGAGTAGAGGTCGAAGCCCCGGTCGAAGCCGATAGAGCCGTCCACGTTGCCGCCGCCGTGCAGCCCGACGGTGTGGTAGCCGGCTTCCCGCAGTAGCTCGGTGAAGGTCCGGATCGACGGGTCGAGGGGAAACGGCTTGCCCTCGGAAAGGTTGCTCACGCGATGCACCGCCGGGGTCAGGCCCGTGAAGAGAGACATGTGAGCGGGCGCGGTGGTGGGCGCCTGGCTGATCGCCCGCTCGAACAGCACAGCCTCCTTGGCAAAGGCGTCGATGTTCGGAGACGTGGGTCGGTTGTACCCATAGGCGCCGAGGTGGTCCGCGCGCAGAGTATCAATCGAGAACAAGACGATGTTGGGCAACCTTTGCGAGGTGCTCTCGCCGGGCTCCGTCGCCGGGGCTGCTTTGGTCTTCGTCCCCGAACCGGCCGTGTCCGCACGCTCTCCACAGGCAACGGCGAGGACACAGAGCAACTGCGCCAGCACCTTCCGAGCAGCGCGTGATCGATGGCAAGGTTTCACTACTTGAAGGTAGTCCAATTGTGGAGAACATTCTACATATCTTGATGCGACAACGCGTCGGCGATGATCTTCGCGAGGCCGATTCCTACACCCTTCACTTTAACCAGCTCTTCAACCGACGCGCCTCGAACGCCCTTCACGCTGCGAAACGCTTTCAACAGCGCACGCCGGGTCTTCGGTCCCACTCCGGGTATGTCGTCGAGAGCCGATCTGAGAGTTCGTTTCGAGCGGATCTTGCGTTGATATCGATTCGCCAGGCGGTGCGCCTCGTCCCGGGCCATGGCCAGGAGATGCAGCGATGATGTCTGCGCGCGCAGCGGGATGGGGTTCTTCCGCCCGACAAGGAACAACCGGTCGCCCGTGGACTCGCCTGAGCCATCCTGATCCTTGGCGAGAGCGACGACCTCCTGCTCGGGAAGTCCCAGCTCCTCGAGAACGGCCCGCGCGATCGAAAGCTGTCCACGCCCACCGTCCACCACCAGCAGATCCGGCGCTTCCCATCCCTGCTCGGATTTTGCCGCCCGAGCAAATCGCCGGGTGAGCACTTCTCCCATGGCCCTGTAGTCGTCCCCGCCCGCTGCTATCTTCAGGCGAAAGATCCTGCCGGCCTTTGCATCAATTTTGCCATTGATTACCGCACTCAACGCACCCACGGTGTCGCGTCCGCCCAGGTGGGCGATGTCGACGCACTCGATTCGTTCAGGCAGGGCCGCGAGCCGAAGCTTTTTCTGCACCGTTTCGAGGCGCTCGCGGATGTCTTCCCTGTCCCGGGTATGGGTCTCGAACTCCTGCCTGGCATTGAGGTCGGCCATCTTGATCTGATCGGTCCGCGCCCCCCGCCGGGGGTGAATAACGCGGACCACCCCGCCCCGTTGTTCGGTCAGCAGCTCGCTCAGGGCTGCCGTATCAGGCAGTGGGCGGGACACGATGACCTCGTGAGGGATGCGCATGGCGTGTGTGTATCGCTGCACCAGGAAGGACGAAATAATCTCGTGGTCGGGAAACTCGAGACCCTTGAAGAAGAAATCGCGTTTTTCGGCGAGTCGTCCCCTCAGGACTTCGAGCACCGCCACCTGCACTTGATCCCCCTCCCGGTAAAACCCGACCAGATCCTGGTCGATGTCCTTGAAATCTGTGATCCGCTGCGGGGCGAGTGTTTGTTCCACTGCGGCGATCTGATCCCGATACATCACCGCGCGCTCGTACGCCATCTCGTCAGCCGCAGCCGCCATCCGGTCTCGCAGTTGTTCGATGAGATCATCCTTCTTGCCCTCCATGAAAAGCCGAACATATCTGAGCTGTTCCATGTACTCATCGTGGTTGACTTCGAGTACACACGGCCCCTGGCACCTGTGAATCTGGTGCTGGAGGCATGGCCTCACCCTATTCGCGAACGCTCGTCTGGAACAGGAGCGGAGCCTGAAATACCTGTTTATGACCTTGAGCGTTTCACGAGCCGAACGGGCCGACGGGAATGGACCGTAGTAAATCGCGCCGTCTCTTTTCGGCCTGCGGATCATCTCGAGGGTGGGCCACTCGTTGTCGAGGTCGAGCTTGAGGCACAGGAAGTTCTTGTCGTCCATCAGCCGCAGGTTGTAGCGGGGCAAATGACGCTTGATCAGGTTGTACTCCAGGAGCAGGGCCTCCTTTTCCGACGTGGTCAGAACCACTTCGATGGAGGTCAGCTTTTGCCGGAGGTTGCGGACGAAATGGCGGGGGTCGGTGGTTCCGGGGGTAAAGTACTGGCGGACGCGGGCGCGCAAGTTTATCGCTTTTCCGACGTAGACGATCTTTCCCTGGTTGCCTCGCATCAGGTACACGCCGGGTGAGGCGGGCAGGCCGTCGAGCAACTGCTTGAGATCTTTTTCTTTCATTGATCTTCGGACCGGATGGTTACGGGAAAGGAGAATGTGATGGGGGCCGGCTTTGTCAGGTTTTCTCGCTGTCCGTGCCGGCTGCGACAATGGAGTTGACCATCTCCTTCAGTTCCTTGCCGACCTTGAAGAACGGCAGCCGCTTGGATGCGACATGAACGGGTTCGCCTGTGCGGGGGTTTCTTCCGTTGTAGGGCTTGTACTGCCTTACGGTGAAACTGCCGAATCCTCGTATCTCTACGCCTTCGCCGTTCTTGAGGGCGGTCGTCATCGAATCGAAAATGCAATTGACAACCAACTCCGCCCGACTCTTGGTGACGTTGGTTTTGCTCGCGACAGCGTCTATCAACTCCGATTTGGTCATGGTGCTCCTCGCGTTTTTGGAATGGTGAAAGGTAACAGGAAAAATGGGAGCGGTCAATACACAACCCATCGACTTAATTGACAATTACCAGCGGTAAAAGGTTGCTATCAATGTCGATTCAAAATCGGGTGGGCTCATCGAACTCCTGCCAATGATTTCAACGATAATGAAAATCAACGATTGATTCCAAAGCGGAAACTGAGCTAGATTACCCAAAATCCGAATGCAGGAGGAGCGAGCGATGAATGATGACAATCGTCACGACTCTAATGAAGATCAAATAGAGGGGGAGGCTCAGGCGCCGGAGGCGCCGGTTGCAGATCAAGCACCGGTAGAGGACCAGGCGCCGGAGGCGCCGGTCGCACCTCAAGCACCCGCAGAGGCCCAGGTACCGGAGGCGCCGGTCGCACCTCAAGCACCCGCAGAGGCCCAGGTACCGGAGGCGCCGGTTCCACCCCAGGCACCGATGGAGGCCCAGGTACCGGAGGCGCCGGTTCCACCCCAGGCACCGATGGTGCCCCAGGTGCCGGAGGCGCCACAAATGGGTCTGGACGATTACGACGTTGGTGGTCCCGACGAAAAAATGAGTCGCGGCAACCGAGGCATGTTGATCGCTTTTCTCATAATGGTTCTGCTCGGTGGGGCGGTGGGGATTCTCTGGTACATGGACAAGGTCGATTACGACAACTGGCAGGACAAGGTGGAGGCCGCCACCAAGCTCGTCAAGGAAGGCGACGATGAGGGCTTCAAGGCGGCGCTCAGGGATATTCTGAAGAACTGCGATCGGAAAGACATTCTGGTCGACATCATTTACAACCTCGGCCTTGAGAAGGACGTCAAGGCCGTTGGCCTGTTAATCGATGCGGTAAAGAAGGGTGAAGTCATCGGCGAGGAGGCCTCCATGGCCCTCGCGAAGATCGGCGGTTCGCAGGCCAAGGAAGGCACCGAGGCGATCTTCCAACAGATGCAGAAGACGGAAAAGCTGCGAAAGTACAAGCACGCATGGGCCATGTGCATGCTTGGCGACGACCGCGGATTTCCGGTTTTGCTGGAGGGTGTCAGCAAGCAAATCGTCAATCCCAAGAACATCCCCGATTACGATCCGGATCTCATCGCCCGAGTCGGTTCCACCGACAAGCTCATCGATCTTGCCAAGTCGGACGATGCCATGCTCAAGATGTACGCCGCCATGGAGCTCGGTTTCCGTGAGGACAAGAACCCGGTTCCGGCACTGCTCGAGTTGATCAAGGATCCCAACAACAAGGTGGCCGAGGCCGCTGCGGTTTCTCTCGGCCGGACGGCGGACGAGAGTGCGGGCAAGGCGTTGCTCGCCAAGATCAAGACAACGCCGGAGTTGTTGGATTCCATCCTCTCTGCGGTGACCCAATCCGTCGGCGCGCCCGGCCTGGAGATCATGTATAACAACACCGACGATCCTTCCATCAAGTACAAGATCATCGGCAAGATAAAGAAACTCCGCGATCCCCGTCTGTGCGATCTCCTGCTGAAAATCACGGATGAAAAGTTTCCGGGATCGGACGACAAGGCCAGGTTGGAGGCCGACCAGATTCGAAATCAGGCCCTGTGGATTCTCGAGGAACTCGGGGACAAGCGCATCGCGGACAAGATGTACGCGAAGACCCAGTGGGAGCCGGTCAGCGAAGAGAGAATTCCGGACGCGGCGACCCGGTATCGCCAGGATGACATGGCGCGCAAGATCGCCAACGGTGTGACCTCCTGGTTCGGCGCTATCAAGCCCGAAGGCGCAGGCGACTACCTGATGAATATCTACAAGGCAAACGAGCCTTACTCCAACACTCCCGAGAGCGCCCAGCGGGTCAAGGTCGACATCGGCCCCCTCATGGACTCCATGGGCCGTTCCGGCGATCAGCGGTTCTGCAGCCTTATCGAACCCTTCCTCACGAAGGACGAGGGCTTCTATTCCCAGGCAGCATCCATGGCCCTCGGGCGCCTCGAGTGCGAAGGTGTTGTGGACGATTTCCTCGATATGATGGTCATGACCAAGGAGGAGCGCAAGGAAGAGAAGTTCTCCAAGCTCATCGAGAGTCGCGACTGGCAGATGGAAGGACGCCTTCAGGAGCGCAGAAACTCCATCATCGCCACCAGGTATCTGGGTGACGCCAAAGTGGGCGAGACCCTGATGACCATCGTGCTAGATCCGGACGACGATCCGGAGCTTCGGCAGGAGGCTGCAAACTCCCTGGCGTACACGTCGAATGAAGAAGTGATGGACCAGATCGTCGAGAAGGTTGCAGATGAGGCCATCGATCCTGTAGCCCGAGCCAACCTAATCCAGGGGCTCTGGCATAACCCGTCCGCAAAGGCGACCGAGGCGATGATGGTTATCCTCGAGGGAGAGGGTCACGGTGAGTTGCTCAGGTCCGTAGCCATCGTCGTGGGTGAGGCTGCCGACAAGGCACTGGAGCCCCGGTTGAACAAGCTCCTCGACCACGCGGACGAGAGACGACAGCGCGCAGCGGTGCTGGCCATTCTCCTTGGCGGCAACCTGGACAGGCTCGACAGGATCCTGGAGATTCTCGAGGGTCAAGAAGCGCGTCTCGTTATTCGGGAGTGGTTCGAGAGTCATCCAGTATACCTGACAGGAAAACTTTTTGAGACAAAGCGGGTTTACAAGCGGTTGGAGGTGGCAAAGGCAATTTCAGAGCGCACCGAGGGCTCCAAGGAAGAAATCCTCTGGCCGTGGAAGCACCTCATGCAACGACTGAAAAACGGATGGAGTACTTCTCCGGGCGGACTCACTGCTCTGGAAGTTCGCACCCGTCTGGCGCAAGATGTTCGCAACGACGAGAAGTATCGCGAGCTGGCTGCCAAGGTTCTCGCGGGCCTAAATGAGCGCGGCTTCCTCCTGGGGCTTCAGGGCGAGAAGGGTCCTGCATCCTCCGTTGCGCGCGATGTTCTCCGAATGATGAATATCAAGTCACAGTAATCCGGCTTCCCCTCAAAGAAATGTCTTCCTCCGATCGTGGCATCGTTTCCGGGACCATAGCCCTGGCGGTATGCCAGGTTGGTTGTATCGCAGCGCTCGTTTTCCTCTCCCACGATCCCGAGACACAGGTCGCGCACCTTGCGGCGCTCGCCATGGTCTCCCACATTCCGTATATCGCCCTCATAGTGCTCGTCACGAGAGTCGGCGTTCCCATCAGGATCTGGCCCGTGCTGGCAATCTCCCTTTGTATGCGCCTCATGCTAGTGGCGGCGCCGCCGGTCTTCAGCGACGATGTGTATCGTTACGAATGGGATGGGAAGGTCACAGGCGCGGGATACAACCCCTACGATCACGCCCCTGCGGATCCGGAGCTGGCCTTCCTTCGTGATGATGGTTGGAAACAGATTAACAACCGGGATCTGCGAACCCCGTATCCGCCCGCCGCGCAGGCGGTATTCCTTTGCCTGGGCAGGGTCGCGTCGTTTTCGACCACCTTCAAACTAGCCAGTGCACTCGCCGATACAGGTGTGACCTTCCTGGTCGTCTTGCTGGCCGGCGGGGCCTGGTGGCGCAGGAAGGGCCGGCAGATGCTCCCGAACACGGGGGCAGCGGCGATGGCAGGGTTGGTGTACGGATTCAACCCCCTGGCCTGTGTCGAGACGGGCATGTCCGGTCACCTGGAGCCCTTTGCCATTCTCCCCTTGCTTTTGGCTGTCTACCTTTTCGGATTGGCGCGGCCCGGCATCAGAACCCTCGCGTCCTCATTTTTTCTGGCCGTTGCGTGTGCGACGAAGCTCGTTCCGCTGGTGCTCCTCCCGGCCATGGGGCGCCGTAATCGATGGCTGTGGATAGCCGTCCCCGTCTTGCTCGTGGCTTTCTTTGCTCCCATCCTCGATGCGGGAACTCACATCTTGGAATCGACGGATGCCATGTTCAGGCGGTGGGAAGGAAACGCCGGGATGTTTGCTGTGGTCAAAGCCGCAGCAGGCCAAATTATCGGGGGAGTTGCAAATATATCGCGGCCAGAAGAAATGGTGCACCTGTCCTTTATGGATGTTCCGGCCCGAGCGCTTCAGGGAACCTTCTTTTCCCTTCACAAGGACGGCGTTTTTGATCCCTCGAGACCGGGTGCGTTTTCGCTGGAGGACATATCCCTGTTTGTGGCAAAGGCAATCTCGGCGGCGATCCTTCTTGCGGTGATCGCCAGGACCTACAGGTCTCGTTTCGATCCGGAGCGCGCGGCCCTCTGGATCATGGCGGCGTTCGTTATAGTCAGCCCCGTCGTGCACCCCTGGTATCTTCTCTGGGTTCTTCCGTTCGCAGCCTTGAGGGGTATCTGGCCGTGGCCCGTCTTCTCCGGTACGTTGTTTCTGGCGTATCTTCCGATTGACGAATGGCAGTTACGGGGAGTGTGGGAAGCTCCCGCGTGGGTGCCCTGGATCGAATACGGAACACTGGCAGTTTCCTTCTTCATATGGTGGTATTTTCGCCCACGTGAACCGGAAGATAGACGGAACAAATGATCCTGTTGATCCAAATCCATGTTCGAAGTAGATTTTGTCTTTGGTTTTACGCATACTTTGACATTCGTTTGAAAGCCAACCGGCGGGTTGGCAAGGAGTTCTCTACATGGCCAAGACTGTTTTTGGAATTCCCGGGGCAAAGGACAAGACTGAAGGTGCGCCTGTTGCGCCCGGTGGAACGGCTGGCGTCAAGAGCAGCGGAGATATGCCCATGAAATCTACCGAAAAGAAACCCGAGCCGGCCAAGCCGGCCGCAGCGACACCGGCCAAGCCGGCCGCAGCACCGATGGCCAAGTCGGCTGCAGCACCGATGGCCAAGTCGGCCGCAGCACCGATGGCCAAGCCGGCCGCAGCACCGATGGCCAAGGCGGCTGCAGCAGGTGGTCAAGCCGCCAATAAAACAGTGTTCGGCATGCCGGCCATGAAGATGCCGATGCCGGCCGCGCCCGCAGCACCGGCGAAGCCTGCAGCACCGGCGACACCCGCAGCACCGGCGACGCCAGACGACAAGGCGCCGAGCAAAGCTCCTGCCTCTGAACCGGCAGGTGACGATGCTTACAAGGCCACCATGCTGGGAATGGCGGCCGTGGATGGCGCCGGCGATGTTATTGGGGATCCGATCACTGGACCGGCCTCTGCCACAGAGGCCATCCCTGCGCTTGGCGACGCGGTTCCTGAAACGGCTGGCTTCGCGGAGGCCGCCGGAGAAGCCGGAGATCTGGCGGGTGACATGGCGTCAGATGCCGTCGGAGGAGATTTGGCCGATGGAATGGGCGATATGGCGGACGATATGAGTCTTCCGGTGAAGAAGGGCGGCAAGTTGTGGCTCTGGATCATCATCGGAGTGGGAGCGTTGATCACGATGACCGTGGTTGGATGGGTGGTCTGGGCATTCTTCCTGACGCCATCCATATCCGATTTTAATGTCAATGTGCCGTCGGGCATGGAGCAGTTGCAAATTCCGCAGGTCCCCGGCATGCCGACAGCCCTACCGTCGGTTCCTGGTATGCCCACAGGACCCACGATGCCTCCGATTCCGACTCAACCCGGTGCGGTGCCCCCGGTTCAACCCGGTGTGGCCCCGGTGCCTGCGCCGGCGCCCGGGCAGTAGTAACAAAAGGCGAGGAACACGTGAAGATTCCAGTGCAGGTAGCCGGCGAGACGAATGTCGGGATGAAGCGCAATCATAACGAGGATACGTTTTCGATAGTCGAGAGCGAGAACTTGTTCATCGTGTGTGACGGCATGGGAGGTCATGCCTCCGGGGAAGTGGCGAGCCAGATGGCCGTGGAGACTCTCAAGACTTTTTACAAAGAAACGAGGGAAGATCCGGAGCTCACCTGGCCGTACAAGATGGACAGGTCGCGGAGGTACGAGGAGAACCGCCTGATCACCGGGATCAAGCTGGCCAATCTTCGTATCCACGAGGCTGCCAAGCGCAAGACCAAGTACAAGGGAATGGGCACTACCATCACGGCAATCTATTGCGTGGAGGAGGGCTTCTATCTCGCCCATGTGGGAGACAGCAGGATCTACCGTGTAAGAGATGGCGAGATCGAGCAACTCTCGGAAGACCATTCACTGCTCAACGATTACATCAAGATGAAGAAGCTCTCGCCCGAGGAGATCGAGAGCTTCCCGCATAAAAACGTGATCGTAAGGGCTCTTGGGATGAAAGAGTCGGTGAAGGTGGATACCTTCTTCGACACGCCGAACCCCGGAGATATTTTTCTGATGTGTTCGGATGGGTTGAACGGCGAGATATCCGACGCCACAATGCTCGATACCGTTCAGCGTTATCAACAGGACTTGCAGGTCGTTTGCCACGAGCTGATCGAGGCGGCGAACCGCGCCGGCGGGAGCGACAACATCACGGTGCTTCTCGTAAGGCAACCTTAGCTCAAGACGTCATAGCGTCAGGGGAGCCGAAGCCTTCACAAGGGGATTTGGGCCATGGACCGGACGCATCTAAACAAATCGGCTCCGACCAGGGCGACCTTTCGTTTTCTGAAGGCGTATATGACTACGTTCCTGGTGTTGGGCTCATATTTGTGGCTGAACATGATGACCCGGATCTTCGGGGAACGATACCGGGAAGATCGCATAGAGGATGCCCATCGACGCAATGCGCGGCGAATTGAGGAGACCATCCTCAAGTTGCAGGGCTTGTTCATCAAGGTGGGCCAGCTTTTCAGTATAATGACCAACTTCCTGCCCGAGGAGTTCCGGGCCGGGTTGGAGAACCTGCAGGATTCAGTGCCCTCTCGACCATACGCCCAGATCGAGCGGCGCATCAGGGAAGAGCTCGGCGGCTTGCCCTCGGAGGTCTTCGCCTCTTTCAAGGTGGAGCCCGAAGCCTCCGCATCTCTCGGCCAGGTTCACGAGGCCACAACCCATGAAGGTCACAGGGTGGCGGTGAAGGTGCAGCACATCGGCGTAGAGTCCATGGCGAGGGCCGACCTCAAGACCATCAAGCGAATCCTCGGTATCATCAGGTTCTTTTTCAAGACCCGTGGTCTGAACAATTACTACCATGAGATAAAGGCGATGATTCTCGACGAACTCGATTTCGAGAAGGAAGCCAAGCACATCGAGGCCATCGCCGCGAACTTCGAGGAAAATGACAAGGTGGTTTTTACCAGGGTGTACAAGGATCTCTCCACGTCGAGGGTGCTCACCCTGGAGTATGTTGACGGGACCAAGATCACGGATGTGGAAGAGCTAACCAGGCAGGGACTGGATCCGTCGGAGATCGCCAAAGACCTGTTGACGATCTACTGTCAGATGCTTTTCGTGGACGGGCTTTATCATGCGGATCCCCACCCGGGAAACGTGCTGGTGCAAGCCGACGGCAAGCTGGTCCTGCTGGACTTCGGGGCCGTTGGACATCTGGATCCCGCCATGCGTCAGGGCATCAGCTCATTCCTCGAAGCGATCATCAAGGGCGACGAGGAGCAACTCCTTCGATCCATTCGCGACATGGGGTTCCTGAGAGTCGGAACGGATCAATCGGAGGCGGCGGCACGGGTTATCGAGTTTTTTCATCGCAAATTTCAGGACGAGATCCGGCTGGAGAGCTTCTCCCTCTCGTCTGTCAAGATCGACACCAGCAAGGGACTGGAGCAGCTTGCCGACCTCAAGCAGATGAACGTGGGTTTGAGAGAGCTCTCGGACGCGTTTCACATGCCTCGGGAGTGGGTATTGCTGGAGCGGGCAGCACTACTTCTCACCGGCTTGTGCACCCACCTGGATCCCAAGATGAACCCGGCCGATACCATCCGGCCATATCTGGAGGAGTTCGTTCTCGGCAAAGATCGCGACTGGTCCGAGATGCTGTTCGACGTGACCAGGGAAAAAATACTCGCGTTTCTGTCGTTACCCACACTCCTGGAGAAGGTCGTCAATCGCTCCCTCGCGGGAAAGATCAGTTTTCGGGTGGAGGGCATCTCACCGGCGGCCGACCTCCTGTACAGCGCCACCCATCAATTGATCTTCGCGCTGTGCGGTATAGCCTCGGGCGCCACGGGAATCTACTTTCATCACTGTGGACGCAAAGACCTCACCGAGTATGCCGTATACACGGCGGGCGGGTTCGGGTTGCTGGTATTGCTGTCCATGATCCGCGCGCGAAAATTCAGGCGTCGCAATTGAGCAATAAAAAGAAACGTGGATTTTCGTTGTAATTCAGGGTGCGGTATCCTCGTATTGTGAATTTTGACGATTTTCGATCACGAGCGCTCGAGGAAGGCCTCCGATACGGGGAAGACCGCCTGGTCTTTCTGCGCGAGCTGGCGCAAAACTCTAGAGATGCGGGCGCGACGAATATCAACGTAACCGCCTCGATGGACGGCGACGAACTTATGCTCGAATTCGCGGACGACGGAGATGGGATGAGCTTCGTCGACGCTCAGGACTACCTGTTCACCCTGTATGCATCAAGCAAGGAGGGTGAGACACGGAGCGCCGGTCGGTACGGGGTCGGCTTCTGGTCAGTCCTCCTCTTCGATCCACATCGAATCGTCATCGAATCCATGACCGCCGACGGAGAGGCCTGGGCGCGGGCCTTCGACGGGGATCTCAAGCGCGATCGGCGACTTGTGCCGAATATTGGATCCGTAGGGACGCGAATCCGCCTCGAGTGTACGATCAATGACGATGAGGATCCCGGAGTGCTTCGCGACATCGAGAATGCACTCAACAGGTATTGCCGGTACCTGCGCCGTAACAACCCCGATGCTTCCCATCTTCCCGTCTACTTCAACGGTGTTCGTATCGACAGGCCGTTCAGTATTGACGGCCCTTGCTGGATGGCTTTCAAGAACGGATCTGTGGAGGGGGTAGTGGGGCTGGGGCATCGACCCAAGATCGAACTCTATGCGCGGGGGCTGCTGGTGTGGCGAGGGACTACCCTGGATGAGCTCCGATACGGCGCCAGATCCCTGGACGACGCGTCTCATCCGGAGGGGCTCGCGCCGGTATATGTTCTCAACGGCAACAATCTTTCGGTGACGTTGGATCGCAGGGCGGTTGTGGACGATCGAGCCCTTGCGCGGGTCCGGAGGATCGCCCGCAGGAGGATGCGGGAGCTCGTGGGCAGGTACCTGGACAGTCTCTCGCCGCGACCGTTCAGCGAGAGACTGAAGGACTGGTTCATCGGGGCCATCGAAGATCTTCGGCTGGGCGGTCGCCTGATCCCCATAGTGGGAACGCTGATCATCACCCTCGTCCTGGCCCTGGCCTGCGCGCTTTCGGTGTATTGGTTCTTTCTGAACAAGGACATCGAGCTCACATCCGTTGTTACGGAGGCCTCGCCCGACGCGTTCGCGTCGGGGGATCCGTCGAAGACGGTATTGATGCCCCACTCGGATGCCGCGTCCACGCTCGATACGGGCGACGGTTTCGATGGTCCCATGGTGGAGCCTCTTTACAAGGGATCCCGGTTGTTGCTGAAATACTCACCGCCGGAGGATACGCTCTTCAAGATTGCCACTGCCGAGTCGCTGGACGCCGGAAGAGGGATCATCGCGGGGCCGCCGGTGCCGGCCAAGCTCGCGCCGTCCTATCGCTGCGCCGCCGGGTGCTATGACGTGGAGACGAGCGTTCACGCGGGGCCGGGGATACTGGCCATTCCGGTGCCCACCGGGCATCGCGTGGAGCCGGACAGCGTCTGGCTGGACGACCAAAAGATCAGGCCCCTTATGATCACCGGGAAGGGAGAGCCGGTGCTGTCCCTGTCCAGCCTGGTGGCGGGGAAGCTCCGTTATCGAACCGGGCCGGGCACCGAGCCCCTCGATCCATCCCGGTGGAACGATCTCCTGCGCGTCCCTTCACGGATGAGGTTGCCGGTGGCGTACAGCGCGATTACCTCGAGGGCGGCGGCGGCGATCGATACCGACCGCAGAGTGGAGGCAATCACTCGTTTCGTTCAGCCGACCATTGCCTACGATCGTTCGACGACCACCGCGCAGGCTTACAATGAATTCCTCGGGTCCTCGCCGAAGTCCGGTTGGATTGAATTCGTCACCACCCTGGCGAGGGGGGACTGTGACGTCAAGAACACCCTTGCGATAGTTATGCTGCGACGCGCCGGCGTCCCGTCCCGTCTTGCCATCGGCATCGTCGGTGAGAATGGAGAGGCCATATCCGGCATGCACGCCTGGATCGAGTACCACGACGGCACTTGGGTGACTGCGGACGCCACGGGTTCCTACCCGGGCACGCCACCGGCCATCGACCCCGCGAAACAAATTGGGCCAACCCCGGACAAAACCATGACCGGGGACCGGGGCCGTCATTCGGGGAACGCCGGGGCAAGGGTAGTTGCGCTCGCCGCCGCCACGGTGGCAGGTCTCGCGGGAATCATTGCCTTGTTGTTGCTCCTGGCTGGAAGAGGGGCAAAAAAAATCAACGCTCCGGGTGGCGTGGAGGCCATGAGAAAGATTGCGGCCAAAATGCTGAACAGCGCGATCGTACAGCCGGAGGTTTGGTTGCGGGGGAGCGGCCTTTCATCGCGGCGGTTGCTACCCGTGCTGGGCAAGAATAAGAAGATGTCCCTTGACGAGGCGACATCGTTGGGGAGGAAAGGAAGGCTCTGGCACTCGTCGGGCGCTCCGTCACTGGTGCGTCGAGCGACGGAGCGAAAGGCACGGATTTTGGCAAATCGGGATCCGGCCTTCGGAGAGATCATTTCCCGGTTGCACGGGATCGTCGATCTGGACGAGGTTGCGGCGCTAAAGCCCACACGCGCTACAGACCTGCCAAGAGAATTGCAGCGCTCGGGCCATTTGATTGACGAGGTCGATCGTCTCATCGGGCTGGCGGGCATGCCCGAGCGAACCGTGGTCGCCTGTCGAGGCCTCGTGGGCAATATCAGCCGGGACGTTGATCTTCGCGGCCTGGGGTTGGAATCCGGATCCCGTTGGCCGCGCTGGTTTGTCGCGGTTTCGCCAACGGACGAGGACGTGCGACGACGGACGGCCCTGTGGAGCGTGGATCCCGCGCTGGCGGCCTTCCTCCTCCTGGATGTGATCCTGGCAAGGAGTGAGCTGTTGCGACCGGAGCGTGAATCGATTCGCGAGAAAGCCGCCCTGGACATGCTGAGGGTTGCACCATGATCCGGGATCTTCTGCGTATCGATGTGGATGCGGAGATCCGCAAGTTGGCGCAGCAGCGCTTCAAGACCGTTGGTGACTATGCGGTCGAGCTGATCAAGTACGCGGCGTCTTGCCGACCGTTATTGATAGACATCGAGACAACATCACGTCATTTCAAATTGACCCATGACGGAAGAGATTTTTCGATGGCGTCCCTGAGGCGTCTGATAGTCATCTTCGACGAGGATCGATCTGCCGCGAATCGCCACAACGCGCTGGTGGAACTGGAGAAGGACGATGGCCTGGGGTTGTTGGCCGCGTTCTCGGTGTCGAAGGCCAGGGTTGAGTTCAGCGGCCAGGTGGACGGGAGGGGAAGGGGCCTGGAGTTCGTTTCGCGCAAGGGGGTCAGGAGTTTCGATGCCTCACAGCAGGAGGATTCCCGCATCGTTGTTCGGGGCAAGGGGCGTTTGCCGAGATTGGAGAAGCGACTCATTGTGGAGGCCTGCAAGTACTCGATAGTCCCTATCAGGCTAAACGGTGAGCGAATCAACCACGGGCCGAGAATCGAGCAACATCTCCTGGATGTGGACATCAGAAACGCTCGTCTCCACGGCACGGTAGGTCTTCCGTACAAGAGCGATCTCACCCGAATCGTTCAGTTGAAGAACGGAATTCGCGAGGAGGAGAAGGTCAGGCCTCCCGTCAACGGCATGGTTTTCCATGCGATCATCGACGAAAAAGACGATGACTTTTCGGCGAGCTGGAGCACTCTTCGGAGGGCATCCCGTCGTCTTTACGCCAGGTTGACGCGTCATTTTCCGCAGCTGGGGGATAAGGGAAAAACCAGGGCCCTCGAACTCCTGTTCGATCGCTACAAGCACACTCGCGAGCAGAAGCTGTTGAAGAACGTGGCCGCATTTCGGATGGTGGGCGCAGCGCCCCTCGATCTTGAGGCTGTCGCAAGGAAATCGGCCGATGGCCGGTTGTTTGCCATCCATCCGAGCGAATCCTTGCAAAGCTATGACCTGGAGGGACGCAAGGTGCTGCGGATCGATGCTGCGCAGCGGGCGTTCCTCGAAGACGAAATTGGAGTAGAGCTTCTCCCCCCGCCTACCCGATATGGGCGCTTCGGGATCTACGCCACCATCAAGTCGCGCTTGCGGGATCTGAAAAAGAAAATGGGGCGCGCCCTGCGCGGCGGACCGGGAAAACCGGTGAGAGCGGCACATCTGGAGCCGTCCGAGGAAAGGTTCCTCGAGGCGGTTTCGGCAGAGGTGCGCTCGGGAGGATTCTCGCTTGCGGGTGAAGCGAGGCCGTTTGAAATCAAGGTGAGAATGGCCGATGCACAACGTCGTCCCTGGGCCGAGGTGAAAAGGGGAGACGGGCGCAGCGAGTACAGGATCTCCAGAAATCATCCGCTGGTCAGGGACATTATCGAGGCGGTGGAACAAAATCCGTCATATATCTACCCGGCGCTCATATTGCTCACGGAGGGACGCGATGGATACGTGGATACGCGGGAGGTACACCAGCATGTGATTCTGTCGAGGCACGGCATAGATTGATGCTGGGTTCTCAATTTACACCGGGAAAGTGATATGTGATGGGTGTTGACCCCTATTGCCATTTTACGAAGTATACGGAATGGATATCAGCAGCGAGTGGTAATTTATGTGTAGTGAGGCTTTAGGGAGATCACAGAATGCTTAAGACGGCGGCAATATTTGCGATTATCGGAGTTACGGTGAGCGCCTGTTTTATAGCGCGAATGCAGGCGGACGTGCGCCTGCTGGAGGATCAGCGTCAGCTTCACGTCCTTGTTAAGAAGGGCGGCACACCCGAGGGGCAGCTGGTGGCGGTTGTGTATCAACCCCACGAGGAGCGCGAGGGAGAACAGACCATCGCTGCATTTAAAGTTGTCGATGCCAAGCTCAGGGCGGCGGTTTTCTTGTTGCCGAAGGGGAGCTACAGGTTAGCGCTGTTCGACGACCGCAACTTAAATTTGCGCATCGACGACGACGAGCCGGTCACATTCGCGAGGCGCGGTCACCGTCTGCGCTTTTCGCAGGTTCGCAAGAAGCTAGAGATAAAGATAAAATTTCCAAGGAAGCCAGGTTCCCTAAAGGGCTATCCGCGAGATCTTTCCTCTGTCTCCAGCGCGCTATGCGACCAGTACCAGGTCTCTTTCGGGGAGCTCCTCGATCTAGATGACCCGCGATTTTCCGAGGCCGCCGGAAACATGGGCCTTTGGGAGCCGAACCGTTTCCTGCGAGAGTACGGCGCCGGAATCTACCAGCTCGCCCCCCACGATCCCGATAAGACGCCGGTGCTGTTCGTCAGCGGCGCCTCGGGGAGCGCTCAAAATTGGAGGTACTTTTTCGAGCGCCTGGACCGGGATAAGTTTGAAGCATGGTACTTTCTTTATCCTTCGGGGATGCAGATCTCCGAGTTGGGTCACAGCCTCAACCGTTTGGTGCGGGGCATGCAAGTAAAATTTCATGTACCCAAGATACACGTGGTGGCCCACAGCATGGGGGGGTTGGTAGCCAGGGAGTTCATCGTCAAGCACATCGAGGAGAAGCGCCCCTCCATCATAGACACTTTCGTGACCATCTCCACCCCGTGGAACGGCCACGCGATGGCCAAGAAGGGGGTGCAGGCATTGTCTATCCCCGTCCCCTCCTGGCACGACATGATACCGGGAAACGGTTTCATCCAGGAAGTGTTCAACGTTCCCCTCAAACCGAAGGTAGACCACTATCTCATGTTCGGTTTCGTGCCTGGAACCGGCGGGGACGGCTCGGTCTCCCTGGACAGCATGTTGCTGATGGAAGCCCAGGAGGACGCGGTAGAGATTCGTGGGTACCATGCCGATCACGTCGAAATCTTAAAGAGCGACGTTGCGTTCGAGTACATAGAGTCGATGCTGATAAAGGCCGAAGATAAGTCGAGCCCAGAGAGGGACGCAGGCCCCGAGCAGGATGACGCGGGGGGCCTGTTACCATAATTCGGGTTTATTGAGTTCTTTCACACAATACGACTTGCCAGCAATAGGTTCAATTTCATCACCAACCAAGGATTGAGCCAGCCAGCCTTCAGGGTATTCCATCTTCAGGGGAGCAGGCACGACCTGTTCGGTAATGACGCCGAATCCAACTTTTGAATAAAAATTAGGATCGCCATACGTAATCGCCAGCTCCACCCCATTCTCTTTCAAGGCATCAAGACCGAAGTTAATCAACTTCTGCCCAACACCGTTCCCCTGATGGTCTGTGTGTGTTGCTGCGGGAGACAGAATAAAAGCATTAATACCACTTTCAAATGTCATCCTGGTGAAAAAGACACTACCGATGATTTGCTCGTTTTCAGTGGCGACAAAACAATAGAGATCATTGGCATCCGTGTTATCCATAAAATCCCTGACCAAACTCCCTATTACTTCCCCCTCTGACCGACCTTCTGAATCTGAAAATGTTTTAATGAATAGCTGTTCAATTTCGTCAGCATTGTTGGGTTTGTATATTGAAATCTTCATCTTTTATCCTGGCGAACAGTGGAATATGTGGATTCCGCTTTTTACCTGAGAATACCGCTTCCGCATATCCCAATATGCATGGGCGACGAGGGGACGGTTCTGAGATCTTCGACCCCCTCATAATGACCCCCTCATAATGACTCCGACACCTTTGCAAGGACGGAAAACCAACCCTCGATGGACCCTCCATTGAACTCGGCTGTGAAGAGAAATATCTTCCCGTGTGTTTTGCTTGTTATGACGAACGGACTGGAGGGTTAAGGCGCTGAGCAGCGGGTCTAGTCGACAGGAACGACGAGAGGGCTTTGAAAAACACGCTCTATCTGCTCGTCGGTCAGGTGTGCCATCTGGGCTCCGTCTGGAAAGATGTCATCGATGGTATCCGGCGGCGTACTGTACATCAGGTTGCCGTATGCGTCGGCTGTAGAGCCATAGTCCTCGTGACCCAGTCCCAGATTATGACCCAACTCGTGCCCCATCACATGAACAGGATAATCGCCGATAAAGGTCCACTCGGCCATGAACATCACGTTTCCCGGTGTCTGCGAAAGACCGCCGGTGGCCCCCGCCGCGTCGATACTCTTTACAAAGATCACGTTGGCAACGGTGCTATCCTCGTGAAGCGGCGCTTCCGCGAGAACGTTTTCCAGTCCGTAGCTCATGGGATCAGTATGGGCGTTGGTGTTGTTCCAGACAATCCAGTCCAGCCATTCCACCTGAATACCGCACTGATGCCATATCTTTTCGGTCTCATCCTCCAACACCAACCGATCAGGATTGGCCGGATCGGTTCCGTCGTCGAGGGCTACCTGAATAGGCAACAAACGTACGGAATGCGTGATTTCCGGTTGCTGCCACTCATCGGTATCACTGTCGGTATCACTGTCCGAATCACCATCAGTATCGCTATCCGTGTCTGTGTCGGTACCTCCATCCGCACCGCCGCCGCCCTCCCCATCACAGGCGAAAGTCCCAATTGAGAAAACAGCAAAACAGAGAATCAATAGTAACGAGGTAATGCGCATCTGGATTTTTCCTTTCTGAACGTTGGACTTCGACACTTTAGGAATAAGTTCAGGAATAATCTAGCTCTCTATTACTCCGACAATAATGACCAATAATGACTCCGACACCTTTGCAAGATGTATAGATTGATGCGATGACTCATCGGTTTTTACCGGCGCGATCAGAAGATCACTGGTAGCTCCAGCTCCTTGCGCTCCGCTGCTTTTGCATATCTACAAAGGTAATTATGGGCTGAGTTGCAGGCGTCTATGCCCTCTTGGCGGCAGATGAACCAGAATCCCTCTGTGTTGCAGATCACCCCCTGGCCCAAGTCGGTGGTCTTTTCTGTTTTAGCGTTCTCGTTCGCGGCACCAACTTTCAAACGCGCCTTTGCCATCTCTTCGTTGAAATCCGGTGGTGCCCAGAAATCGAAGCCGATGCCCCCACCGACCCTACCGCCTCCCGTAGCCAGTGATTCTCCGCTCGCGTTAGTCGGATCCGGCTGGCCGGGTACGTGATTGGAGTCGGCCTGGCCGAAAACAGGAGTAACCCGTTTCTTCTGGGAAGGGGGGCGAATCTCCATTTCGATTGTAGGGCCGTTCTTCTTCTCTTCCTCGGTGGGTGCGATTGGAAAGGTCTGTGAGGGGGGCGACTGTGGGGTTTTGCGCAATCTTGCTCTTTTCGCGGAGGGATACGGGACAGTCTCTGTCGGTTCTTCCGGCTCGGGCAAGGGTGGCGGCGGTGTTGGGCTACGTTCGACCGGGCGCAGTGTTATCTTAACTGGCGTTCGAGGGGACTCGTTTGGCGCTTCCCAGACGGGCACATTAGACAGCACAACAACGTGCACCATTATTGACGTGCCCAGCAGATATAGTCGTTTCGCGCTCACGTGATCGAGAACACGCAAGGACAGGGGTCTGTTCCTGAGGGATTCCTCCCACAAGAGTCACAGTCATTATTGCTGGCTGCCTGAGCCGAAAATTCGGCTGTCTCTCATCTCATCTTACGATATAGTTCCTTCAGGAGGGGCAACTTTGTCGCCCATGATCTATTATGACAAGAATGACATATCTTTATGCGGACTATCCGCAGCGGTTAATGAAGGAGAGACAAGAAATGAGTATGTTTTTAAGGAAAGAAAACTGCGTACTGTCGGTCTTGGTGTTGCTTGGGGTTTTTGGGATGGGATTTGTTTCTGCCTGTGTGGAAGACGATGACGATTCCGGCAATTCGGACAGTGATTCAGACAGTGATTCGGACAGTGATTCGGACAGTGATTCGGATAGTGATTCGGACAGTGATTCGGACAGTGATACCGATACCGAGTCCGATCCCGGCAGTTGTTGGTTTCAAGGAACATTGGAAGGCACGTGTATATCTTTTTTCGGCTACACTTCGGATGCAATACAGAGCATTTGCGATGGAATGACAGATACTTACTACGATAGCGAATTCTGCCCGGCGGAAGGCTATTTAGGAACTTGCACCGAGCAAGGATATGAATCGGGGCAACTCATAATTTGGTACTATTATTCGCCGCCTTGGACTTCCGGAACGATTGATATTGCCGAGGATGCCTGCAACGGAAGCTGGAGCGGATTGTAAAAACTGAGAAATTCAATAGGTGATTGACAGATGGATTTGCCCAAAACTTGCCCTTCTAAACCCCCCGGTTATCCCCCGATTATCGCTCACAGACAACGAGACTTTGCGGGTGAGTATCGATGCCCCCTCATAATGACTCCGACACCTTTGCTATGTGATGGGTGTTGATCTCTTTTTCACGTTACTATGAAATAATGTGAGGGTTTGGATAGGCTTTTTCGAAGGAGGGGCAATGACCAGGCTAGTGGTGATTTTATCGATAGCGCTTGCGGGAGCTGCCGGCGCGGGTGTGATTACCCACTTCAAGATGTCCGGAGCAGTCGAGGAACTCGACAGCACCATCAGGCAACAACAGGCCGATCTCGACAAGCTCTCAGAGACGGTGAAGCAAATGTCCCAGGTTGTTCGGCAGGTGATTGCGATAAACTCGATGGGCAATGGGGACGAAGACATGTTCGAGGAAACCAAGCCCCCTCCAGACCGTAAGCGGGCGGGCGACGGCAGCCTGGAAGAACAGGTGGACGACCTGACAGATCTGATCCGGCCGTACCGGGAGCTGATGGACCAGCAGCTGCGGCGCAAGGAGATGCGGGCTGCGGCCAGGAAACGATCCGATGCCGATAAGGAGCGATATTCCGAGGAGGAGCTGGACGAGATGCGAGAGCTTTACAGGGGCAGCCGGGGCCGATGGGGCAGCCCGGAACACCGGAACAATCTGGAGCAGCTTGTCGAGAAGTACCCCGAATCATCCATGGCCGGCTGCGCAGTCCTGCAGATGGCCCGCGGAGTTTCGGGGGAGCAGGCTGCCGACTTCTACCTCAAGGCGATCGATAGCTACAGTGACAGCTATTGCTTCGGCGGCACCCAGGTGGGCGCAATCGCCCGGGACCGACTTGCGGACCACTACGAAAAGACCGGTCAGGCCGGTGAGGCCAAGAACCTGCGCAACGATCTGAAGGACAAGTTCCCCGGCGCCGTGGACTACAGGGGCGATCCTCTCTGAACCGCGCGGCCTTAATTCGCTTTTCATCATTACTCTGCTCGCGTATCGTCTGGTCGAAACCAATAACAGGATCTACTGATGGCTGAAAAACCACCAATCCTGGTCTACAAGTTTCGGATGGAGTGCGACGAGTGCGGCAGCACGATCTTTCTGAACGGGCCGATGCGCAAGGTCGAATGTAAGGCCTGCCTCTCAAGCCTGAAGATCGACGCCGACACCTGGCAGAGCTTGCTCAAGAGCGATGAGGAGGAGTACGCGGCGCTTGTGTCCGGCAAGTATTTTACCGGCAGCCTGTCGAGCGGCGGGCGCAAGTACGTCTACTACATTTCATTGGAACATCCGCGTTGCCCGGACTGCAAGGAGGAGCTGGTGCTCGACAAGATCGATCCGGCGGTCGATCGAATCGTCGCTTGCACCGTGTGTGGTTGCCGGGCCTCGACATTCCCGGCTCCCGACTGGCTGCGGAAGGAACTGCCCGAGGCGCGACAGCTGTTCTGTGCCGCGCAGGAGGACGAGGACGACTCGGTGCCGCCGCCCCCGGAGGCGCTCCGACCGGTGATGATGAGCTGTCTTCATTGCGGCGGCGCCCTCGAGATCACTTCCGAAACGACTCGCATCGCGGCCTGCCAGTACTGCGACACCGATCACTACCTGCCCGACGACCTCTGGCGGCGGATCCACCCGCTCAAGAAACGCACACCCTGGTACCTGTTCTCTGGCGTCGCCGAATGGGGCCAGACCGCGCCGACACCGGGCGTGGAGGAACAGTCACGCCGATCCGCTCGACCGGAGCGCAACATAAAGTGCGCCCGCTGCGGAAGGCTGGTGCCCCAGCGCAAGGCGTTCTATTCCGAGGACGGCGAGGTCTGCGGTGGCTGTTTCAGGGGGTAGATTGATTTCACTGGAACCGACGTGGTAATCAAACCCCTTGATGCGATATTCTCCAGCCGTTCTCATTTCTCTAATTATCATAATTACCAGTGCGCCCGTGTTCTCACAGGGGGCCGGCGAAGAAGCGTCCAACGAAGAAGAAGCCCAACCCGAAGGACCGGTGCTCACGCCCCCGTTCCTCCTGGAATACGCGCAGGCTGATTATCCTGCGCAGGCGTTCGAGTCCGGGCTCGAGGCGGAGGTTCTCACGAAAATCGATATTGACGAGAACGGCGTAGTGACCGGCGTGAATGTCGAGGAGCCGGCAGGTCACGGTTTTGACGAAGCGGCGACGGAGGCGATTTACCGTTTCGTGTTCAAGCCCGCCACAAGCGATGGGGAGGTTGTAGCGTCACAGGTGTTCTATCGCTACACCTTCTTCATTACGGAAAAGGAACCCGAAGCCGAAGATATTTCTCCTCCTGTGGCCCGACTGTCAGGTCGAGTCAACGACATGGACGGTGAGGCTATCCCGGGAGCATCCGTAATATTCGTGAGCCCGGATGACGTCGAGGACAAGGATGTCACGATAACGACAGACGATGATGGATTCTTCGATTTCGGGGAGATTGCGCCGGGTGAATACAGTGTTGAAATATTGGCCACCGGGTTCAAACCACTCGCCGTGACCGAGGATCTGGCACAGGACGAAACCCGCGAAGTCGTATACCGGCTGGAGATCGAGGCCGCCATGTACGAGACGGTGGTGAGGGGAAGGCGACCGCCGAGGGAGGTGACGCGGAGGGAGATCACCCGGCGGGAGATCACGCGTATTCCCGGCACGGGCGGCGACGCCATGAGATCAGTGCAGAACATGCCCGGGATGGCGAGAGCCCCGGGCCTCAGCGGCGAATTGATCGTCCGCGGGAGCTCCCCGGGGGATTCGCGATACTTCTTCGATCAGATGCCGGTGCCCATGCTGTACCATTTCGGCGGCCTTACCTCGGTCATCAACTCGGATCTCCTGGAGCGTATAGATTTCTATCCGGGCAACTACTCGGTTCGCTACGGCGGCGCCACCGGTGGAATCGTCGATGTCTATCCGCGGGCGCCCGCGACCGACCGTATCCACGCTTCCCTCGACGCTGACATCTGGGATATCAGCGCCCTGGTGGAGACACCACTGGGAGAGGACTGGTCGGTGGCGGTCTCCGGCCGCCGGAGCTACATCGACGGGATCCTGAACGCGGTGCTCCCAAAGGACGGAGGAATGCAGTTCACGGTGGCGCCGAGGTACTACGACTACCAGCTGGTGGCCGATTATCATCCGGATGACGATGACAATTTGAGACTGTTTCTCTTCGGATCCGACGACAAGATGGTCTTCTTGTTCGGAGACGACGTGATCGGAAACCCCAACTTCGGCGGCGGCATGGAGTTTCGCACGTATTTTCATCAACTCCAGATTCGATGGGATCATCATTTTTCCTCGGATCTGACAAACGAATTCAATATCGGATCCGGCCTCTGGGGCAGCGACAGCAAGTTCGGCGAGGATTTCAAGTTTGTGGTGAAGCAGGTCCCCATCTTTCTTCGGGACGAGATCGCCTGGAACACCGGGCCGTACTTCATTATTCGCACGGGCATCGACATGGAGATCGACTGGGCGAGGTGGTCTATCCGCGCGCCCATGGATATCCCCTCCGAGGGCGAACACATGGACCCGATCACCGCTAACAGCGTGACCATGGAGACCAGTGGCGATGATTGGTTTTTTCGCCCCGGATGGTACGGGGAGCTGGAGATGACCGCCATCGATCGGCTGCGCATGATCTACGGGTTGCGCGTGGACTACTTCAGCACCGTGGAGAAGGTCGGTCTCGATCCCCGGTTCGTGGCGCGTTATCAACTCTTTGATTGGACTACCCTCAAAGGCGGCGTGGGGCTGTTCCACCAATCCCCCACGCAGGCGCAAAGCGACGATCAGTTCGGCAACCCCGACCTGGGCCTTATCGGCGCGGTTCATTACAGCGTGGGGGTCGAGCAGAATATCACCGAGAACATCGAGATCGGTCTGGAGGGTTTCTACAAGGACATTTACGGTCTGGTGGTTAGCTCAAGCGAGGATGTCGAGCGGGACGGCGAGACGGTTCCGGAGCGCTATAACAACGATGGGGACGGTGCGGTCTACGGGTTGGAACTCATGGTCAAGCATCAACCCACGGACCGGTTCTTCGGCTGGATCGCGTACACCCTGATGAAGAGCAAGCGTATCGATCATCCGGGTTGGGACGAGCGCCCGTTCGACTACGATCAGACACACATCTTGACGGTGGTGGCGAGCGTCGTTCTCGGGAGGGGATGGGAGGCAGGAGTGCGGTTCAGGCTGGTAACGGGCAACCCGAACACGCCGGTTGTCGGTACAGTTTACGACTCCGACTCCGATATCTACTGGCCCATGTACGGGGAGACCAACTCCACGCGGTTGCCCATGTTCCACCAGCTCGATGTGCGAGTCGACAAGAACTGGCAGTTCAAACACGTCAAGTTCGGTGTGTATATCGACGTCCAGAATGTATACAATCAGAAAAACGTGGAGGGATACGCGTACTCCTACGACTACTCAGAAAAAGTCTATTTCCACGGCCTCCCGATCCTTCCGAGCCTGGGACTGAAGATCGAATACTGACGATGTGCCACAGGCGGTTCGTGCCGCATTGAGGGAGGGATGTTCATGAAAAGAGAACCATCTGGTTGTATGGCGGGGTTATTAGTCCTGGTCCTTTTGGGTTGCGGTAACAATGCGAGCCCGTTTCTGGCTGGGGATGCTGCTACGGGTACGGATACCGATACAGACACAGACGCAGACTCCGATACAGACACGGACACGGATACAGACACGGATACGGATACAGACACGGACACGGATACAGACACAGACACGGATACAGACACGGACACGGATACAGACACGGATACAGACACTGGCAGCCCTTGCGCGGGCTATGGGGTCATTGCCGGCACCTCTATTGAAATGACGTCGGGCTCATTCATCGACAGCTACGATTCATCCGTTGGACCTTACGGCGGAGCCAATGTACATCAGAGCGCGAGGGTGGCGACAAACACCACGGTGAGCTGCGGAATCGATCTCGACAACGCTGACATTGAAGGTGACGTTTTCATCGGTCCCGGAGGTGTTCCGAGCACGGTGGTGTGCACAACGATGGGGGCAGTGGTGACCGGCACAATAACCGCGCTCGCTTCACCGTTGATGATACCCGTGTCCATTGTACCGCCCGGGATGCCGGCCAGCACCGGCGACAAGTTCCTCTCGATGACCGCCACCGAGATCTGGACCGGCGACAGGCACTTCAACAACCTCACCATTCAGACCGGAGCCACGGTCACCATGAGCGGAAACGTGAGGGTCCTTTGCGACGGAAACGTTACTCTGAACAACGGCGATATCGTGCTGAGCGCCGGGGCGACTCTCACCCTGTACTCGCAGGGAAAGGTGTATCTGACCATGACCGCGCAACTGAACCCGGATTCGAGTTCACCGTCCAGCGTTCAAATCAACCTGCTCGGCGGCGCCGGGATGGAGGTCGCATCGGGGGCGACGGTCAGCGCGGTTGTCAACGGCGGAAGCGGATCTCTTCTTTTAGACAACGGGGACCTGTACGGAACATATACGGGCGGTAGCCTCGACACTACCATGACCGCAGGCCTGCATACTGACCTGGACCAGTTCTGCAAATAGTGAAGGGCGCAAATGAGTTTGTGGAACGCCATCGCCAGGTTTTTCAGAAGGGCGGGCCTCGTCACCAGGAACATCATCGGGTTTCCGCTGGTGGGCGAATTCAAGGGCCGTTTTCTTGTGGAACCACCGAAGTTGCCCACCAGGAAATTCGGTCGTGCTACCAGGATGCCCACCCTGCTGGAGATCCTGGTCAGCGACGAGAAACAATGGCCCCTGGACATCGGCAAGAAGGTCAACGACATCTTCTTTTCCGACAAGCCTCCCATCGTTTTCAACGTGTGTTTCTGTTGTGCTCGCCCCTCCCTTTTCAAGGGAGGCAACTACGCAAACCCCAGGTCCCACTGGTTCAACGTGTTCTTCGGCTTCTATGAGATCGACGTTCCGAAATCCAGCTGGGACAAGCCTTTCGGCTTTGTGGACGCGCAATCCCTCACGCCTGATTTTGAGGAGCTCGCACGGATAGGCAAGTCGGATTGGAACTATTTTTCCAACTACATTTACGGCGTCCCGGGCGATGAATGCGCGAAGTACGACGCCGTTCCACAGGATGGTATCACCACAGAAATCATAGATAGCGCCGTCGAGATAAACAAAAAACAGTTCGTCGAGGCGAAGATCGAAGGCGTCGAGGTGGTGAGCGGATACGTATCCAAAAAGGACGGGAAGCGCCTGCTCAACAACAACGGTTTTTTCTCACCCATCTGGCGAACCGTCTTCGGCCGACCGAGGAAGAAGAAGGCCTTTCCCACGAGTTTCATACCCACCAGGATGAAGATGCAGTTTCTGGCGCGTTACGAAGAGGGTTGGGACGCGGATCTCGGGGAGGATGCGTACAAGACATTCATCTACGGCGGTACCGCAAATATGGACTACAAGGGATCCGTCGACAATGACGCATTCCTCGAAGCACAGATGACTGCGGTGAAAAAGGCGATCAAGATCAAGGAGTTCAAGAAGCGTCGCAAACCGGCCGGGCCGGCGGCCTGGCGAAAACGAAAATAGGACTCAAGATCCCGTAAACTCGTCCGCCCCCACGTCCGGTTGATCGTCTCTTGGATCGCCGTCCATGTCGTAGTCGCAAAGGCCGTCTTCGACCGCGACGCCCATGTCGATGGCATCTGTTGCCGAGCTTTGCAGGTGGAGGTCCCAGTTGCCGATATCTTCGAACAGCGTGAGTAATGCGTCTTCCAGGTTACCTGTTTGTGTGGCCGAGGCTCCGTCTCTCTCCTGAAGATCATGGGTGGCGATGTTATTGGTGATCTCCACGCTCGTGCTGCCCGCAAACCGCCACTCCATAGAAGAGAAGTTTGCTCCCGTTGATGCGACGGTGTTGTGAACAGCCCTTGCCCCGCAAGCGGACCAGAGGCAGACGCCACAGTCGAACCCGGCGGCAGAATCGAACAACTCGGTGCGATCAGCAAAGATGACATTGTTGCGAACGACGCCGTCGTAATGGCCTATGTACGCTCCTCCCGCTTCGGGGCAGGGATCATCCGAGTACAGTCTTGCGGTTCCGCTGTTCGACAGGCCGAAACCGACGCCCCGCGTGTTATTTATCAGCACGTTGCGCTCCACGATCGTATCGCGGCATCCCCTCCACATGTGGACGGCGTGTTCGGCGGTTCCGGTGGGGCACCAGAAACCCTCTATGTGGTTGTCGCGGATCAGCCACCCGCGTGCCTGATGAGCGTCAACACCTCCGGTGTAGCATCCGTCGGAGGCAGAGGTGTTCACGTTTGGCCGGCCGGTGTCCGTGAGGATGATGCTGGAGCACGCTATCTCACCGTCTTCCGCAAAAAATCCTGCGGTTGTCGAGTGAGGGTTGATCTTGATGGCCTGTTCCCGTGGGTCGATGATGTTGATTCTGTAGATGAGGGTGTTGGCAGTATCGCCGAGGTCGGATGAGGTCACGTGAATTGGATGGGTGAAGGCGCGTTGCAGGGTAACCTCGGCGATTGTGACATCAGAAGCGGCGACGGTGACTATCTCGGTGGTCGAATAGTTTCCGTCGATGATCACGGCGTCGGGGTTCTGGCTCTGCGAGCGCAGGGTGACCCCCGGGGTGTCGAACCAGAGATACGCCCCGTTCAGGTCGTAGGTTCCGTCGGCAAGTAAAATAGTGTCTCCGGTGCTCGCGCCGGCAACGATTCCCTGCAAGTCTCCCACTTGCGACGGTGTGACGTCGATGATGTTCCCGGTGGGTGGATCCAGCGGTGGGCAGCCCGGATCGCCGTCGGAATCCGAATCAGAGTCAGAGTCGGTATCCGAGTCAGAGTCGGAATCCGAGTCACTGTCTGTGTCCGAGTCACCGTCTGTGTCCGAGTCACCATCGGTTCCGGCGTCCGCAGATCCGTCGCCGCCATCGCAGGCCGAGAAGACCAGCAGCGCAAGCACGATCAAAAAATATCCGGCTCTCATGATGTCCTCCTTGACGGTGATTCTATCGGAAGGTGAGGGAATGTGGAAGTGAAGCCGCGGTTCAAACATTTCGGCGCAGTCAGTCCAATTGAGCTTTTGCAGCTTGAGGTGCTGTTTGTGCCAATGTATTTTGAAGCGGCATGGTTACAGGGAATATAGCATCCGTCCTTGTGCGAGGTTTGGCGGCAATTGCCCGGCGAAATCGACGCCGATGGGCCGCCCTCAGGGAGATGGTTCGGGATCGTCGGTCCCTGGGACGTTGGCTTCTCTCGCTTCGAAAAGTACAGGTCGTATTGGCCGGAGTGGTCCTGGCCGGGATCTTTCTCGTGGGCCCGTTGTCCGAGTTCGCCGCCGATCTCGTACATCCGCCCAAGATCAAGGGCCTGTTCAAGAAAAAGAGCGTGAGAACCGCGCGATCCAAGGCCCTCGAAGGATCCATGGCGATGTACTACTGGATTTTCTCGATTGGATCGGTGCTGGTCATGGCCTGGAGAAGGCTTCCTGAATGGGAGGAAGAGCCGGCATCACCAGAAGCGAAGGCGTTCGACGATCCCGCAGCCTCGGCGAAAACCATTCTGAGCGACGCCGGGGCGGAGACCGTCGCATCCACTGACGGAATTGTTGCGGCCGGCCGAACATCGGTCGTGTTGCCGTCTTCCGAGCGCTACAAGGTCGAAGGGGAGATAGGTCGCGGCGGTATGGGAGTCGTTTTCAGGGCGTCGGACACTCTGCTCAACAGACCCGTGGCCTTGAAATCTTTGAGCGTTGCCCGTAGCGGGGACGGTGCTGCGGTGGAACGGTTTGTTCGCGAGGCCCAGGCCCTGGCCCAGTTGACCCACCCGTGTATCGTCCAGGTGTACGATCTCACGGAACTTGACGGTGAACTCTACATGGCCATGGAGTTGGTAGTGGGCAAGGATCTGGCCGAGCTGCTCGAGGAGCGTGGCTCGTTTTCACTGTCCGAGTCACTCGAACTCGGTACCTCCATAGCCGGGGCGCTGGCATACGCCCACGGGCGCGGTGTGGTTCATCGGGACTACAAGCCCGCCAACGTTCTGCTCGGTGAAGACGGGGTCCCGAAGGTGATGGACTTCGGTCTGGCGAAAATTGCCCGCGAACCGAGCATGACAATACAGGGAATGGTGATGGGCTCTCCCAATTACATGAGTCCAGAGCAGGCATCCGGGTCGCAAACAGACGCACGTACGGACGTATACTCCTTTGGAGTTACGCTCTACGAAATGATCGCCGGAGCACCGCCGTTCACGGGGGAGCCGATGCAGGTGATGATGCAGCATATCAGCCAGCCTCACCCGGATCTGCGCGACCAGGTGGCGGGTGTTCCGGATGCCCTCGTGGAGTTGATCGATCAGATGCTGGCCAAGGATCCCCAGAAACGAATAGGCACCATGGAAGAGGTCGCCACGGCCCTCAAGGAGATCTCCATGGCAGAAAACGCCTGAGTTTTAAGGTTATTCACGGATTGGCGGGTAAAGGAATTGGCTGTATTGTGAGCTGATGCGACGATACACAAGTGAAGGTGAACGGTCAGCGACCCGCAAATGGCGTGCCGCAGGTAAAAATCGGAAGCAACGCACTGTCCGGCTGGTAGCCGTAATCGCACTCGCGGGGTTCTGCGCGTCATCCTGCTTCCTCAAAACGGTCACATTTGTTACGAGCTACCACGATCCGGTTGGTGACAAGGACGAGATCGAACCAGCCAAAGCATACGTATACGGGCGTTTTCACCTGACCGCGCCAACGTTCGCATCCAGTTTGTCCCTGGAGATGATCGATGACGCCTCGCCTCCTGACCGCGTCCACATCTTGCTCAGGAAGAAAGCAGAGCACGTGTTCGCCGTCGCCGTGGAGCCCGGCGTCTACTGCATTCCGTATCTGCTGCTCGCCATGCCCTCCGTGACGAGTGTGCTGCTCAAGGGCGAGTACAATCGAATCGTCTTCAAAGACGAGCTTTTCTCCTCTTGGTTCGAGTTGCAGGCTGGAGATCTGGTCTACATCGGTGACTACTACGGCGAGGTGCGTGAGAAGTATAGCAAGAGTGTTGGTGTACTCAAGGGGGTTCGGTACGAGTATGTTGAAACGACGAAGGAGCTCAAGGCTCTCTACTCGCAGTTCCGAATGATGCGTCCTCGCGGCGCGTGGCATCCCGACAAGGTTGGTGCGTGGTTTGCCAAGATGCGCGGCGTGACCGTCCCCGTTCCTGCGCCAACCCCTCCTGCGCCTGTTCATCCCATGTCAAACCCGGCTTACTCGGTGCCCACCCAGCCTGCTACCCCCTACCCGGACGATCAGGGCTTACAAGCACCTCCCTCCCCTCCTGACGAGTCGAATCTGCTGCCCCCGCCACCACCACCACCACCTCCTCCTCCTCCTCCTCCCGACTGACCGGTGACAGGGCAGCTGTGATTCAGTTGGTAGCCGTGACTTTCCGCGTGAATTGTCGGGTGGGGGTGAGTTCAGCGATACACTTCACGGCGATGACCGACTTTCACCACCACGACCACAAGCACGGCATCTTTCACCTGGTAGACGATCCGATAATCACCGATCCGGAGCCGATACAGGCCGAGTTCGCCACTCAGTTTCTTGACTTTATGCGGGCGTGGATCCCGTTCCAAAGAAATCAAAGATTTGAATACTCGCTTACGCACATCGGCGGGCAGCTTTTTGATAGCTCGCTCTGCCGCCGGCGCGATTTCGATTGTGTATATCAAGGGACTATCTCGAGTCACCGAGTTCCTTCATGAGAGAAGCAAGTTTCTTTGTACCTTTCTTATCGGCTTCTTTGAGCGCCGCCCTCGCTGCCTTCAAGTCTCTCTCGTCTTCGAGTTGCTCCAATAGCTTCAAGTCTTCAACAGATACAATCGCCGCGACGTCTTTTCCACGACGATTGAGCACGATTCGCTCTCCACGATAGGCCACTCGATTGAGCACATCCGCAAAATCACTACGTGCTTCGCTGGCATTCAAACGGTCCATGATCTCTCCCCTTTTCACTTCGCGTACCTTACGTACGTTTTGTACAATATGTACATTACGGACCTCTTTGTCAAGCCTGCGATTGATTGACACCCTGCTTTTTTTGAGATCAAAAAGAGAGCTTGTCTCACAAGTCGGCAAAGGAGAGGTTTTATGAAGAGCCTGAGAAAAGAACTGTGGTTTCAGATAGAGACCAGGCGGGATTATATCAACATCACCGACAAGGTGCAGGCGGCGGTGGACGAGAGCGGTGTGGCAGAAGGGCTCTGCCTGACGAACGCCATGCACATCACGGCCAGTGTGTACATCAACGATGACGAGTCGGGGCTCATCCGCGACTACGATGACTGGCTCGAGGGGTTGGCTCCTCACGAGCCGATCGATCGATATCGCCACAACCGAACCGGCGAGGACAACGGTGACGCGCATCTCAAGCGTCAGGTGATGGGCCGGGAGGTCGTGGTCGCCATCACCGAAGGCCGCCTGGATCTCGGGCCGTGGGAGCAGATCTTCTACGGCGAGTTCGATGGACGTCGTCGAAAACGAGTGCTGATCAAGATCATCGGCGATTAACCAGAAGTTCCCGGAAGTCTGAGCCCTTCTTGGCGTAGAAAACCCATGAAAGAACACGAGAAAACACTGCTGCCATATCAGTTTAAGCGGAAAAGTGTAGCCATGTAATAATGCGCAATTAGCTTGACAAATAACC